>VXPH01000059.1:1545-11881 GCA_009839615.1 Nitrospinota bacterium | reverse complement strand
TTCCTCTTGAGCGTTGTGCTCATCGGATTCAAGGGGTGCGGTAAATCGACCATCGGCCCTTTGCTCGCCGAAAAAATAGGGTTCTCTTTTCATGATCTCGACCATTTGATCGAGCAAAGACATTTCGAAGAAACAGGAGAGCGGCAGGGATTTCGTGAGGTTTTCAGGGCGAGAGGCGAAGATTCTTTCCGCGCGCTGGAAAATCACTTGCTGCGCGAGCAACTGGGACGGGAAGATCTCGTTCTTGCGCTCGGCGGTGGGACGCCGATGGCGACGGGCGTCGATTCTCTGCTTGCGCCCCATTGCGTGGTGTATCTCCGGGTTCCGGAAAATGAAATCATCGAGAGGGTGCGCGCCGACGGCTGGCCCGCCTATCTCGAGAACGAAGCGGATCCGGAAGAAGCGTTGCGTCTGCTTTTCAAAAGGCGCGTTCCGCGCTATGAAGAACTCGCGAAGTTAGTCGTTGAGAACACGCGCGCGCCCGAGGAGGTCGTCGCGGCGGTTCTCCCGGAAATACGCGCGGTGCTGGCGCAGCCCGAGAGCTAGAGAGGAAGATCGTGTCGAACACGTTTGGCCGTTTGTTTCGCTTTACCACTTGGGGGGAGTCCCACGGCCCCGCCCTGGGCGTCGTGGTGGACGGGTGTCCGGCGGGCCTGCCGCTCGATGAATCCGATTTGCAGCGCGATTTGGACCGCAGACGGCCGGGTCAGAGCCGGGTGACGACCCAGCGCAAAGAAGAGGACCGGGCCGAGATTTTATCCGGTGTCTTCGAAGGCATGACGACCGGGCATCCCATCTCGATACTCATCCGGAATAAAGACGCCGATTCGAGCAAATATGAGCCCCTGCGCCACCTGTTTCGCCCTGGACACGCGGATTTTACCTATATCCGCAAATGGGGGATTCGGGATCACCGGGGCGGTGGGCGTTCCAGCGCGCGGGAGACGGCCGCGCGTGTCGCGGCGGGAGCGATAGCCAAGAAACTCCTCGCCCGCCTCGGCGTATCGGTTTTGGGCTACGTCGATCAGGTGGGAGAGATTTGCTGGGACGGTGCGCGCTTCGACGCGGACGAGATAGAGCGAAACATCGTGCGTTGCCCGGACGCGGAAACGGCGTCCCGGATGGAGGCGGCTATTCTCGAAGCCAGAAAAGCGGGCGATTCGGTGGGCGGGGCCATCACGGTTCAAGCCGATGGCGTTCCCCCCGGCTGGGGAGAGCCGCTGTATGGGCGTCTCGACTCCGATCTCGCGGCGGCGATGATGAGCATCAACGCGGTGAAGGGGGTCGAAATCGGTTCGGGCTTCCGGGCCGCGGGTATGCGGGGTTCTGAAAACAACGATCCGTTCGAGATGAAAGATGGCGAAACGGGGGTGAGGACGAACAACGCTGGCGGGATTCTGGGCGGCATTTCCACGGGCGCGCCAGTGGTGGTTCGCTTCGTGGTGAAGCCGACCTCCTCCATTTTGCTCCAACAAGACACGGTGACGACGGCCGGAGAGAAAACGACCGTGAAGGTAGAGGGGCGACACGACCCTTGCGTGGCGACGCGAGCGGTGCCCATCGGCGAGGCGATGATGGCGCTCGTGCTGGCGGATCATTGGCGTCTCAGTCTGGGGAGCCGCATCGAATAGCATGTTGGAGTGAATTGATTATTTAGATGAAGTATATTGATCGAAGTGATTGAAATAAAATCCTTTATGCCGCGGAGAGTATTATGAAGCTGGGCGTTGTGGGCTTGGGCGTCATAGGCAAGGCCGTGGTGAGGGCGGCGGATGAGGGAAGAGTGCCCGTCGAAATACCGGTCGCCGCCACCCGGTCACCCGATAAGGTGAAGGATTTTCTGGCGGGTCTTGAGAATCCGCCGTGCATGACGGATCTGGCGGGCGTGGCGCAGGCGGCAGACGTCGTGATGGAAGCCTCGGGCGGAAACACCGTGGAGGCGATTTGCCATGAGAGTTTTACGCGAGGAAAAGACGTCATCATCAACTCCGTGGGAGCGCTTCTGGATAGGGATGATTTGATCGAAGAAGCCAAACGGAGCGGTTCGCGCATTTTCGTTCCTTCGGGCGCCATCATAGGGCTCGATGGCCTCAAGGGGGCATCGGCCGGCAGTATGGAATCCGTCACCATGACGACGCGAAAACCGCCCGAGAGCTTAAGAGGGGCCCCCTATATCGAAGCCCGGGGTATCGATCTCGACTCCATGGATGAGCCGACGGTGATTTTCGAGGGCACTCCGCTGGAGGCGTGCAAGGCGTTCCCGGCCAACGTGAACGTATGCGCCGCCGTAAGTTTTGCGGGCATCGGGCCGCGCAGGACGAAGATGCGGGTTGTTTGCGATCCCACTGTAAATCGAAACATCCACGAGGTTGAAGCGGTAGGGGAATTCGGGCGCTCTTTCATCCGTATCGAAAACGTGCCGTCCGAGAATCATCGAACGGGCATATTGACGTATCTCTCGACTTTTTCCTTCCTCAGAGATCGAACATCCACATTGATTGTCGGCACCTAGCCGCTTGGCTTGCGCTGGGTTGAATGGAGGGTGGTTTTTTGAACCGCAACGTCGTTTTTTTCGTGCCCGAGGCGCGCGCGCCCATAGAATCGCTGCGAAACATGCTCGAACCTCATGGCGAGTTTCGAGACGGCGGCAACAGAAAGTGGACAGAAGACGAGTTGGTGCGCGATGCCCATGAGTGGGACGCCCTGCTGGTGACATCGAGAGAGCAAATCACCGAACGGGTGATCGGGGCGGCGACACGCCTGAGACTCATCGCCAAGATCGGCGTAGGCGTGGAAAATATCGATATTCCCGCCGCGACGAGGCGAAAAATTCCGGTGACGAACTGTCCGGGCGCCAACGCCGTCGCCGTGGCGGAAGCGTCTCTTGGGCTGATGCTGGCCGCGAGCCGCCGGATTCCCCAGGGGATGGAGAAGCTGTGCAAAGGGGGCTGGCGCGAAGGCATCTGGATCGCCAACGAGATGAGCGGGGCGACGTTCGGCATCGTGGGTTTCGGGAACATCGGGCGGGAACTGGCCCGGCTGCTGTCCGGCTTTCAGGGCCGCATCCTGGCGTATGACGCGTTCGTGGATGATGAGGCGATACGCAGTGCGGGCGTGGAACCGGTGGATTTGGGCAGGTTGATGAGCGAGTCCGATTTCATATCGATTCATTGCAGTCTTACACCCGAGACGCGCCACATGTTCGATGCCCAAAAGTTTCGGTTGATGAAACAATCGGCGGTGCTCGTGAATTGCGCGCGCGGGGCGATTATCGATGAGGCGGCGTTGATTCACGCGCTCCGGGAAGGGGAAATTTCCTCGGCCGGCATCGATGTTTTCGAGGAGGAACCCCCGAAGCCGGATAATCCGCTTTTCAGCCTTCCGAACGCCGTGGTGACGCCGCACTTCGCCGGCGCGAGCCACGAGGCGCGCGAGCGCGTGAACCGGCTCGCCGGCGAGAACGTGCTGGCCGTCATGCGGGGTGAGCGGGTGAATCCCAAAACGCTTCTCAATCCCGAGGTCTACGAAGACCCGTCTTGATCGGAAATTGCGTGTGATTTATTTGTCCCGGAGGCTTGCGTCCATACGCGTCGAATCACTATACTTGCGCGGTTGTCCGAAACTCCGGATTCCACAATCCCACAGTGCTGGAGGATGTTTTTTTGGAAGGCGCAACTGAACAAATCTGGATGGACGGAAAGTTCGTCCCCTGGGATGAAGCCAGGATTCATGTCCTCACGCATTCGCTGCACTACGGATTGGGAGTATTCGAGGGAATCCGCTGCTACCGGACCGAGCGTGGCTCCGCCGTTTTTCGATTGGAGGAGCACATGCGGAGGCTCTATGATTCTGCGCAGATCGTGGGTCTCGATGTGCCAGTCTCCCAGGATGACTTCACCCAGGCGGTGCTGGAGACGATTCGAACGAATCGGATGGAGGCGTGCTACATTCGGCCGCTCATCTGGCTCGGTTACGGTTCCATGGGAGTGAACCCCAAGGGGTCGCCCACACATGCGATGGTGGCCGTGTGGAGTTGGGGAGCGTATCTGGGCGAGGAGGGCCTGGCCAAAGGCATCAGAGTCAAGGTCTCGTCCTTCACGTCCCATCATCCGAACAGCTACATGACCAAGGCCAAGACCACGGGCAACTACGCCGTGAGCCAGATGGCGAAACTCGAAGCAGTGGGCGCGGGGTATGACGAGGCGCTTATGCTGGACCCGGAGGGTCTTGTGACGCAGGGTTCGGGCGAGAACATCTTCATCGTCAGAGACGGCGTGCTCAAGACGCCGCCGCTGCATGGGGTGTTGGGCGGGATTACGCGCGACACCATCGTTCAACTCGCCGATGAGCAGGGCGTGGAACTGCAGGTCGCTCCCTTCGCGCGCGATGAAGTCTACGTGGCGGATGAGGCTTTCTTCACGGGCACGGCGGCGGAGGTGACTCCCATCCGGGAGGTGGACGGCAGAACCATCGGCGCGGGTGAGCCCGGTCCGATGACGAAGAGGATCCAGTCCGCATTTTTCGAGATCGTGAACGGGCGCGATGAGAGCAAGCTCGAGTGGCTGACCTTCACTTAAGACGAGGAGAAACGAGAAGTGCCGATTTACGAGTATGAATGCAGCGCATGTGGAGACGAGCACGAAGTAATCCAGAGAATGGGGGCCGGCGCGCTCAGGAAATGCCCGAGTTGCGGAGCGCTCAGACTCAGGCGCAAAATCTCCCGCTCCGCCTTCCACCTCAAAGGCGAGGGCTGGTATGTGACGGACTACGCCTCGAACGGCAAGAGCAAGGAGAAGGACCCTCAGAGCACGGATTCCGATTCGAAATCAGAGAGCAAATCCACCGAGAAGAAAGAAACGACAGCTACGAACGGCGCAGCCTCGAAGCAGACCGAAAAGAAAAAACCCGAACCGGTGGCCGCAGGCTAGTTTTTCGGTAAGAACGCGACCATCCGCACGATACAGCCGTCCCCGCCTGTCCATCGCCAGGGGAATGCGGCCAGCGCGAACCGTTTACCCACGACTTTGTCGATGTCTCCCCCCACGTTCTCGAAGCCGACGATTCCATTGCCCAGAAGCGCGCGGTGGCAGGGCTCCCAATAGGGGAAAGCCTCGCTCGTGGGGCGGTCGAAGCGTTGCTCGTATTCCTCCAGAGTAAACGGACAGATGGGCTGGGGACCCCAAGCGATTTTCGTCCCCAGCGGATGGTCGAGCGCCTGCTGATCCACGCCCACGCCCTTCACGCCGCGCTCCACGAACCATTCACCCGCCTCTTTGTAAAGACCAGGGGAGTAGATGAAGTATTTGGTGTTGTCGCCGTAATAGCGGTGCCAGCCAGTGTGGACGATGACGATGTCGCCCGGGCGAATCTCCGGCCTTGCGTTCTCGAGGTCCTCGGGCGTAATGACTTCCCATTCGTCCTTGGGAATGTCGACACACACGGCGTTGCCGAAAAAGCTCTTAAGCGGCACCTCGTCCATGAACGGCATGCCCTCGATGACGTGCGCGGGCGCGTCGGTGTGGGTCGTGCAGTGCATGAACGTGGTGATTTGCTGGCTCAGCACCTGGCTCTTGGCGTGATAGTGGAATCGCTCGATCTTGAGATCGGGGAAATACGGCCAAAGCGGGGCCCCGTGACCCCAGGGGTGGCTCAAGTCGATGATGTCGTAATCATCCAGACGGTCCGTGTCGATTATCATGGTATATTCGTCCTTCCGGGATAGTTGCGAGAAATTCGGCAGTATTGGTTTCAGAAAAATGTAGCAAAGATCCAAGGCCGCCGCCATGAATGTGTGCTTTGGAAGGCGATGAAAGGATAAACGTGGAAGCTCATGAATGCCCCGCATGCGGTTTGAGATTCCGGCATGCGAGCCCGAATGCGTGCACCGCCTGCAGTCGGGTGCATTGCCGCAACTGCCTCAAGGTGTTCCGGGACGAAATGGAAGAAGATCTTGCAGGGCGCTTTATTGTTTTGTGTTCCGAATGTGAAGATTCCATCTCCTGGAGAGTGGATGCACAGGAGGTTTTTGCGTCGAACTGGTCGGAATATGGTGGATGAGTCTTGCGCGGAGTGAAAATGCGAGACGCATCTTGCCAGAGGGCATGAGGAGAGGCTAAGTTACATCCTCTTTCTGCCGGAGTGGCGGAATTGGTAGACGCAGTGGACTCAAAATCCACCGGGGGCAACCCCTTGCCGGTTCGAGTCCGGCCTCCGGCACCAATGAAGAAAATGTATTCGATTCCAGGTTGTCGTTTTCATCTTTTCGGCTCTGTTGCGCGAGCTTTCAAGATGTTTGCTTCAATCCTCGTGGTATTTCGCCAGGTTCCATGTGATCGGAACCTTTCGCGTATGTTGGATTTGTTTCGCTGCCATGTTCGTGGTATACACATCTAGTATGTATGTAAGATTCGTATGAATACAAAAGAGATTCTTAGAATACTGAAGAGAGAAGGTTGGAAAGAGATAAGGAGGAAGGGTTCTCACGTTCAATTGAAACACGAAGACAAGCCCGGTCTGGTGACGGTTCCCCATCCGAAACGAGACCTGCCGGCGGGGACTCTCAGAAGCATCGAAAGACAGAGCGGGTTAAGGCTGAGGAGTAGATGAAATGCCAATGTATTACGCTTTCTTGAGAAAGAACGAAGATTCGGATTTTGGTGTTGACTTCCCGGATTTTCCCGGCTGTGTCACGGCGGGTGAAACACTCGACGAGGCGGTCGGTATGGCCGAGGAGGCGCTTAACTTTCATATCGACGCGATGCTTGAAGATGGTCTCGATGTGCCGGAACCTTCGAGCCTGGAAAATGTCAACGAAGAAGGGGCCGTCGCATTTTTGGTTCGCGCCTACGAGAGAGCCAAAAAAAGATACAATGTCACCCTTTCGAGTTGGGTCGTTGCCCAAATCGATGCCTGCCCGGAGGTTGCGAGGGGAAGTCTGAGCCGCTCCGCTTTTCTCGAAGAAGCGGCGAAAGAGAGACTTGCGGATTCTCGGTAATTGCCAGTTGCAGAAGGTGTGCTTCATTTGATTTGTCATCTGGTTAAGGTATTGTTTCTCGGTAATTGTCGAGTAAATGAATTTAGCTGCTGACCTCTGGTGTCGTTTGTTGCGTAGAACGCTTCATGACCTGCGGCGCCGATAATGCGTTTCGTCCAAGAGGTTTTTCGATAGGACAAGAAAGTCTCCATGCGCGTACCCCTTTATGACTTGAAAGCTCAAAACGAGCCGCTGAAAGCGCAGATGATGGCGGCGGTCGAAAACGTGATGACCCACCAGAGGTTCGTCATGGGCGAGGAGATTGACGTTTTCGAGTCCGAAATGGCGGACTATTGTGGAGCGGAGCACGCCATTGCCGTCTCCTCAGGCACCGACGCTCTGTTATTGGCTTTAATGGCGTACGACGTCCGCCCGGGTGATGAAATCATCACTTCGGCGTTCACGTTTTTCGCCACCGCGGGCGTTATCCATCGCCTGGGCGCGAAGCCGGTGTTCGTGGATATCGACGCCGACACGTTCAATCTCGCACCGGAGCGGCTTGAAGAGGCCATCACGCAGAATACGAAAGGGATCATACCCGTTCACATGTACGGCCGCTGCGCTCAGATGGCGGAGATTCTCGAAATCGCCGAACGCCGCCGGCTTTTCGTCGTGGAAGACGCCGCCCAGGCCGTCGGCGCGCGGATGAGTCTGGGTATGGCCGGCGCCATCGGGGATGCGGGTTGCCTGTCGTTTTATCCCACGAAAAACCTGAGTGCGCTTGGCGACGCCGGCATGGTTTTGGTCAAAGACGAAGCGCGGGCCGAACGCATGCGCAGGCTCAGGATTCATGGCTCTCCCGATAATTCCGAATATCTGGAAGTAGGCGGGAATTTCAGGATGGATACGATGCAGGCGGCCGTCTTGTCCGTCAAGCTGAAGCGCCTGGAAGAATGGAGTGCAAAGAGACGGCAAAATACCCGAAAATACCAAGAAAGATTCGAGGCCGGCGGGATTGTCGGGGAGCGGTTCGCTCCGCCCTCGATTCCGGCTGCGGGCCATGTGTTTCACCAATACGCGGTTCGTACAACCGAGCGCGACGCGCTGCAAGAACATTTGTTGTGCAATGGAGTGGGTTGCGCGGTGTATTATTCCTCTCCCTTGCACCTCCATCCTTGCTTCGATGGCTATCGGCAAGGGGATTTTCCCGAGAGCGAAGCCGCAGCGACCCAGGTTTTGTCGCTTCCCGTGTATCCGGAATTGCCGGATGTCGACCTCGATTTTGTGGCGGATACCGTGATTCGATTTTTTGAATAAAGTTCTGCGCCGCGTTCATACAGGCCGTTGATTCAGTTTTTCAATGTCAAATAGAGAAGCGCCAGAAGAAGCCCCGCCACCCCGAACCAGAGGATTTTCCCTTCTGTTTTGAGGTAGTTCCGCCATTCGGCCCTGTCGTCTTCGGTGAATGGTTCCCTGCGTGTCCCGTCATCGTGCGGGCCGGTGATTTCCTGATATAGATCCTTTTCCCTCGGGGTGTCTGATTCTTGTTTCTGGCGGTTTTGCGCCGTCCAGTTCAAGAGAGCGAAATAGGCGAGAAAGACGGTGATCGCCAAAAGCCCGGTGATTCGGGCGGCTGTGTGATCTCCAAACACCCAGCTCCCGATTCCCACGCCTAGAATGACGAGAAGAAAAACCGGGGAACAACCGGTGAGCATGTTTTCTCCAATTTCTTAAAAATGATTCCGGTTATCCGATATCTGAAAAAGACCTATTCCTTTTTCCGCCCGATGCGATTTTCCTCGCCTCGCATCAATCGTCCGATGTTGTCCTGATGTTTCCAAATCACCAACAAGGAGATCAGGGCGGATGAGGTGCATACCACTGTGGAGTAGTTCATCCAAAAACCCGCGAGCGGCACCGTCGCCGCGGCGAGCATGGAACCGATAGAGACGTACCGCGTTACAGCCACCACGAGAATGAAGACCAGCGCGGCGAGGGCCGTTGGCCCCGGCGTCAGAAGGGCGAACACGCCCAGGCCGGTGGCCACGCCTTTGCCCCCGCGAAATCCCGTGAACGGTGAGTACATGTGCCCGAGCACCGCCGCGAGAGCGGCGATGGGTTCCAGAGAGGCGCCAGGAACGCGCGAAGCCACATAACGGGCGAAAAGGATGGCTGCGACGCCTTTCAGCACATCGAGCAGGAGGGTGAGAACACCGCTTTTCCAACCACTCGTTCTCAAGACGTTTGTCGCGCCGATGTTGCCGCTTCCGGATTTTCGCGGGTCTTCGGCGCCGAACAATCGGGTGATCACCACCCCAAAGGGTATGGCTCCCAGGAATCCGCCAACCAGGATGATGAGAAAAAACGCGATCATTCAGAGATGGCTCGAGCGATTTGCCGAAAATAATCAACCGCAGAAACCACTGCCGCTATCATGGCGGCCCAAATCAAAATGGTGCCCAGCGGCGGGAAAATACTCAGGATCAGGAAAAAAATCGCTGTGACCTCCAGGCCCATCTTGATTTTGCCGAGAAAGCCCGCCGGCACCACCAGACCCCGGCGCAAGGCCACGGCGCGAAAAGCAGTCACCAGAAGCTCCCGACCCAGCAGGATGCCCACGACCCAGGCGTCCACTTTCCCCAGCGATACCAGGGGGATCAAAGCGGCGACGATAAGCAGCTTGTCGGCCACGGGGTCGAGAATCTCGCCCAGGGGGGTGATCTGGTCTCGCGTTCTGGCCAGATGTCCATCGAGCCAGTCCGTAAAGGCCGCCATGACGAACAGGCCGGCGGCAAAGTATTGCGCGGGGGGCGAACCTTCGAGCAGGAACATGACGAGCAATGGGACCATCAGGATGCGAGCGAGAGTGAGGCTGTTCGCGAGCGTAAATTTTTCTCCGGTTCCACTCGCGATAAGGCGCGAGGCCGCTTCTCGCCAGCCTGTGGGAGTGGCGTCAGATTTTTGCGGTTCTGCCTTCGACATCGTCAACTCAGAAAATCATGCAGGGTCTGGTGGCTGCTTTCCGCGCGAAAGCGATTTATCACTTTTTTTTCTATCTGTCTGATTCTTTCACGCGATAGGCCGAGTTTGCTCCCGATTTCTTCGAGCGTCATCGCCTCTCCGTCGAAGCCGTAGCGCATACGAATGATGTCGCGTTCTCTGGGGTCGAGTTCAGCAAGCAAGTCCTCCACTTCCTCTTCCAGAGAGTGCTGCACCACGTTTTCCTCCACGGATGTGGCGCTTTGCTCTTCGAGTAGGTCGAGATAGCTGGTGTCGTCGTCGGGAGAGATGGTGGCATCGAGAGAAAGATATTTCCGATTCGCGCGTATGAGTTTCTCGATGTCCGCCACTTTGATGTTCAAC
>VXPH01000059.1:0-1535 GCA_009839615.1 Nitrospinota bacterium | reverse complement strand
AATGTTGTTGGTTCACGCTTGAATTCCTGCCGGAGCTTCTCGTACATGATGGATATTTTATGCAGAAGACCGGCCTGCTTGACGGGCAGCCGGACGGTGTTCCTCTGATTCGCCAGAGCGTGCATGATGCTTTGACGAATCCACCATACGGCGTAGGTAATGAGTTTTACGCCGCGCTCCGGCTCGAAGCGTTTGATCGCATTGATCAACCCGATGTTTCCCTCATTTATCAAATCCTCGAGTGAAAGCCCGAAGCCTTTGTAGCGGTTCGCCACGTTGACGACGTATCTTAGATTCGAACGAACGAGTTTGTTAAATGCTTCTTCATCACCCTCTCTGGCCGCGAGGGCGAGCGCGTGCTCCTCATTACGCGTGAGAATGGGGTGGACGCCGATGTTTCTGAAATAGAGGGACAGTGTGTCCACGGCGGGAGAGGCGGGCGCTTCTTCTTCGTCCGAATCACCGGGGGAATCGGAAAACGTGGGCGCATTCTCCGTTTCGTTTATCGTGTGGGGATTCGTTTCTTTCGTATCGGGGGTCTCGTCACGTCCGGCAGGCAAAGTTCTATCCTCGGCCTCGCCTTCATTCGATTCAGTCATTGAGAATTGTCCGAATGTAGCTGGGTTGTTTGGACAAGATGGGTTGAATAGTCATTTTTTACTCGTGAGCGCGAGAAGCCTGTTATATGCAGGAGAGGCGTGTTGGTCATCGGGGTACGATTCTAATAGCGATCGATAGGTTTCCCCTGCTTTCTGGAAGCTTTCCTCGATTCTGTAGCTTTCCCCCAGCTTGTACATGGCTTCAGCGCGTACGTGGGAAACATCTTCGAAATCTCGGATAATTTCTCTGTAGCGCGGAATTGCAGAGACTCGTAGGTTTGTCCTGAAGTAGAAATTCGCGATAAACAGAGCGTTTCGGGCAAGATGTTCTCTTAACTCCAATGTCTTCTGCTTTGCATCGGTCGTATATTCCGAGCCGGGGAAGCGGCGCACGAGGGTCTGAAAGTTTTCGAGCGCATCTCTTGCAACGGATGCGTCCTGGTCAATGTCGAGATTCCTTTGATAATCGCTCATCGCGAGGAAATAGTATGCTTTCGGCGTTCCAGCGCTTACTGGATAGAGACGCACATATTCAGCGTATTGTAGCTTGGATTCGATGTATTCTTCCGCGTGGTAGTATGAATCTCCCAGGCGCAGCAGCGCGCTTCGGCGGTGTTTGCTGTCGGGGTATTCCTCCAGCAGGCGCTTGAACGCAAGGCGCGCCGCCTCGAAACGCTCGGCTCGTAAATCCTCTTCGCCGATGACGAGCAATTCTCCGGGCGATGCCTGCTGCTTGGGACGGGAGACGCATCCACTCAGGATCAGGAGCACACAAACCAAGGAGAAAACAACTGTCATGAGGTTGTTTGTAGCGCGATTGAACATGGCATTCTCTATTGAAAAGAAATATCGATGAACAACTCTGGTTCATTTTGAATCTTAGGAGAGCATCAAAGCAGGTGTCAAGAAACATTTGATTCTAGCGGCGAACGATGA
>VXPH01000136.1 GCA_009839615.1 Nitrospinota bacterium | reverse complement strand
CCCAGGGTGGGCCCTCGGGGTATCTTCACCCGGGGGGAGTGGGACGATGATTTGGGCAACCATCTCAGCATGGGGATGCTGTTCGAGATCGTCCGGCAGAATCCCCACGTTCTGGAAAGGCTCCGCTCCCCCGTCATCGGGGAACCGGCTCTCGCCAGAATCGCCGCCTGAGCGTCCCGCTCCCCTTCGACCCCTCACCGGAACGCCCCCCTCGCCGTTCGACGGTGCCAGACAATCTCCACCCTTCCCCGTGCCGGGTTCCCTCCCGGCCGCAGCCGGCGCCCGCCGGGATGACGGTGGCCGTCGAACCCGTAGAAGCCGCTGGCGGACCCTTCCTCCCGCTCGGGCCGGACCACGCATTTCCCCGCATTTGCCGCCGCCGGGTTTTCGCGTCGATGGGGTATGCTGGAGAGGCCGCCCGTCGGCTTCGCCTCCCCGGGGCGGAAGCCATTCTCACTTCCCGCCCCGCGCGTCGCGCCGAAAATCATGGCGACAGACTCCGCCCCCCCGTCGAGACGAGAGCGCATTTGCCCGCATTTGCCGCCCGCGCGTATTCGAGGGATTCCGGTATGATGAAGGCGCCGATCGGCTTGTTCGAGAATATGGAATTTCGAAAAAATTCGATAAATATCGATAAATTCACGGGGTTTTTCGATAAATTGATGAAAATTGTTTTCCGGGACGGGGCGCCGCGGAATCCGGGCACAGGAGGATTCTGCCACGGCCCGCCGGGTCTTTGATGACGGCAAATGCGCGCAAATGCGGGCTAGCGCAGCGAGGTCACCAGAATCACGCCCGCCACGATGAAGAGCGCGCCGAAGACGATGCGGGAGGTGATCCTCTCCCGCCTGCCGAGTATGAGGGGCGCCAGGGCGAGCGTGAACAGCGGCACCGTCGCCACCAGGGGCGAGACACGCGATACGTCCCCCATGCTCAGGGCGGCCATCAGGGTCAACTGGGCGGCGCCCATGGCGAGCCCCGCCCAGATGAAGTTCACGAGCGACGATCTGTTGAACACGAACGGACGCCACCCGGTGCTCGCCTTCAGGAACACCGGCCCCACGATGCAGGCCGAGACGGACTGCAGGAATCCCCCGAAGACGAGCGAATCCATCCCACCCAGACCCAGTTTCCGGAGCATGGGCGCCAGGCCGAAAAACGCGGCCGAGGTGAACGGAAGGAACAGCGCCCGTCCCCTGGCGAGCGGGCCTCCCCCGCTCGTCATCCAGAAGACGCCGGCCACGACCAGGAGAATCCCGAGCCACACCATGGCGGACGGGCGTTCGCCCAGAAACATGAAGGCCCATAGCGCCCCGAAGATGGCGTGGGTGTTGGAGATGGAACTCGTGGGCGCCACGCCGATTCGCTGAATCGAGCGGTAGAGGAACAACAGGGACAGCGCAGGCGAGGAAAGCCCCGCCGCCACAAAGGCGATCCAGTAGACCGAGAGCGATATGCGCGAGAAATCGACCACCGCCAAGGAGGCGGAGAAGAAGACGAGCTGCACGATGAGGACGACCAGGCTGCCCGTATGGGGCGTGCTGCCGTCCAGCCCTCTCCGGGTCATGATGCTCGAGAGGGAAAAGAAGACGGCCGGGCTCAGGGCGACCAGTTCGAACGGCATTCAGACTCCGACCCGGCCGGCTCCCATCCACCCCTCCGGCACAGGGAAAAATCGATTACATGACGTCGGGATTCACGATGTTTACGGGTTTTTGGCCAGCCAGGGCCAGTCGCATGTTCTCCGCCGTCCGGTCCATGGCGGCGACCTGCGTTTCGGGCGTCCGGGAAGCGTGATGCGGGCTGATGATGACGTTCTCAAGCCCCCACAGGCCATGATCCTTCGGCAAGGGCTCGGGATCGGTGACGTCAAGCCCCGCGCCCGCGAGGTGGCCGCCGCGCATCACTTCCAGCAGATCGTCGCTCACCACGGCTGGACCCCTGGAAACATTGATGAGAATGGCGTCGGGCTTCATTTTCAGGAGATTTTCCCTGTTCATGATGCCCCGCATCTCGGGCGCCAGCGGCATGCAGAGAATCAGGAAGTCCGCGCGCGGCAAAAGGGCGTCGAAAGACATGAACTCGAGCTTCGCCTCGGGCACGTAGGAGGGGTCCTCCGTCCGCGTGTTGATGAGCAGTTCCATGCCGAAACCATGACCGATGCGCGCTGCTCTCCGGCCGATGTCGCCCAGCCCCACGATGCCGAGCGATTTGCCGCCCAACTGCACCGCGGGCATGTGTTCCCAGGTTTCCTGCTGATCCTGCATCCAGGCGTGGCGCGCCACGTACAGCGCCATGAAAAAAGCGTGTTCCGCCACGGAGCGTCCCCGGACGCCCTCGACGTTGCAAACCATGACGCCTCGCTCGATGGCCGCATCGACGTCGATGTTGTCCACGCCCGCGCCCGGCTTCGCCACCACCTTGAGGTTCGGGGCCATGTCCATCATCTCGGGCGGGACGGGCCGAAACACCGTGAGTATGCCCTCCACATCCGGCAGCAGCGGCTCGATGGCCTCAGGCGTGTATTCGGCCGGAGCGACGATCTCGTGCTCCGCGCCCAGCCAATCGGAAGCCACGTTCCACGCGGGCGTCGAATACAGCGGATCGATCAACACTACTTTCGCCATAATGAAGTCCTCTGATGAAAATCGCCCGCAAGCCTCACCGGAGAGAATCCGCACACCCCGAACGAAGCGGAAAACGGGCTAAAGATAATGCGCCGGTCTATGGCGGAATGACGCAACCCGACTTGCCGCGCGAGCGGCTTTCGCATGATTCACTTTCCTACCCGATGATCTTGAGTTCGGGCACAGATATGGGCCCCGATGCGTTGGCGATGGCCACCTGCTCGGCCACCTTTCTGGCCGCCTCGCGAAAAGCCCTGGCCGTTGGATGATCGGGTTCTCCCGCCACGACGGGAACGCCGAAATCTCCCCCCAGTCTCACCTTGATATCGAGCGGAATGGCGCCCAGGAAGGGGACTTCGTAGCGCTGGGAGGCCTTCTCCCCGCCGCCCGTGTCGAAGATGTTCTCGCGATGGCCGCATGCGGGGCACAGGTAATAACTCATGTTTTCGATGATCCCGAGGATGGGCACGTCTGTTTTCCGGAACATCTGCAGGCCCTTGCGCGCATCGAGCAAAGCGATGTCCTGAGGGGTGCTGACGATGACAGCGCCCGCCAGGGACACCTGCTGCACGATGGTCAGTTGCGCGTCGCCCGTACCGGGGGGCAAATCCAGGACGAGGTAGTCGAGTTCTCCCCAAATCGTCTCGCTCAGAAACTGCACGAGCGCCCGCATCACCATGGGGCCGCGCCAGATGACGGGGCTGTCCTCATCGACCAGAAAACCCATCGACATGACCTTCAGCCCATGCGCCTCCAACGGCCGTATCTTGTTCCCGTCCTCGGCGATGGGACGCGCCGCGGGGATTCCCAGCATCAGCGGCTGGCTCGGCCCGTATATGTCCGCATCCAGCACGCCCACCTTCGCGCCTTCGCTGCTGAGCGCGAGCGCCATGTTCACCGCCACGGTCGACTTGCCCACGCCGCCCTTCCCGCTCGCTATCGCGATGATGTTCTTCACACCCTCGACGTCCATCTTGCCCGCCATCGAGGGCCGCGCGGTGACGTGGCTGGTCACCCGGACGTTCACCGAATTCACGTTCTCCAACGAGCCGACTGCCAGCTTGCACTCCTGCTCGAACTCTTCCTTGCGCGGGTGCGCGGGCGTGGTCAACTGGAGCGTGAAGGCGACTGCATCGCCGCAAATCTGCACGTCCTTGATCATGTTGAGGCTCACGAGATCCTTTCCGATCTCGGGGTCTCGCACCGCTCTCAGCGCCTCGAGAATCTGGGCTTCGCTTGCTTCTGACATAAGGGGAATCCTCTAATACAAAACAGGAAACACACTGAAAAATCATTCATCGGAACATCGGAAAGTTTCGCTCCCATGCCGGAGCGTTTTCCTCTTATCGCGCGGATTTTTTCGCCTGTCAAACGCGCGAGGGCGAAACTCCTACCGGGGCGCACGCGGATGCTCCGCATAAAAACAGGAAAAACGCCTTTCTCGGTTGACGCACCGGCTCCATCTCATTATTTTTAGGCCGTCTCGTTTATCGATTCAGAACACACCCGAGCGATTCGTACGAACCCCGAAGGTTCGAACCTGTTAAAACAAGGAGAATCAACCCTTTGGATATCATCGTCTGCATCAAGCAAGTACAGGACCCCGACATCCCTCCCCGCGACTTCAAGGTGGACGAGGAGAAAATGGACGTCATCCCGCCCGCGAACGTATCGCCCGTCATCAACGGCTTTTGTGAAAACGCCGTCGAAGCGGCCATCAACCTCAAGGAAGCACACGGCGGAAAAGTAACCGTCGTGACGATGGGCGACGAAAAAGCCAGAGACGGCCTCAAGAAATGCCTGGCCATGGGCTGCGATGAAGCCGTCCTGCTCCAGGACGAGGCCTTCGATGGTTCCGACGCCTTCGCCACGGCGCGGATTCTGGCGGGCGCCATTCAAAAGCTGGAGGGCTTCGACGTCATCCTCTGCGGCAGGCTGAGCAGCGACTGGAGCCATGGAACCACCGCACTCGCCCTCGCCGAAGCGCTTAACCTCCCGAGCGTGAGCCAGCTTCAAAAAGTAGAAAAAGCCGAGGCGGGCCTGCGTTGCGAACGCGCCCTCGAGGACGGCGTGGAGGTCGTGGAAGTCTCGACCCCATGCCTGCTGACCGCCAGCAACGAGATCAATACGCCCCGCCTGCCTTCGGTCAAAGGCATCCTGATGGCGTCGCGCAAGCAGATCCCCGTCTGGGGCGCAGTGGATATTGAGGTAGACCCTGCCTCGGTCGGAAAAGCGGCGGCCACGTTTGAAGTCACCAAATTCTACAAACCCGTATTTGACGGAAATTGCGAATTCATCGAAGGCGAATCACTCGAAGATGCAGCCGGCGCCCTCGCGCTCCGCCTTCGTGAAGATAAAATCATCTAAGGGAGAAAGAACAACGCCATGTCGAACAACGTCCTCATCCTGGCCGAGCGCGCGGGGGACAAACTTGCGCTCGTGAGCAGTGAACTTTGTGGTATCGGCCGAACACTCGCCGACGAAAAAGGCGGCTCCCTGGTGGCTCTCCTCCTCGGGGGGGCGGGCACGAACGAGTTGGCGAAAGGACTCATCGCCCTAGGCGCCGACAAGGTGCTGGCGGCCGAATCCGGTATCCTGGACGGCTACACCAACGCGGCGTACTTGAAGGTGATCGACGCCGCTCTGGGCGAGGAGGACCCGAACATATTCCTCGTCGCCAACACCTCCATGGGTCGGGACGTCGCGCCCCGGCTCGCCTTCCGGCGCGGAGCCAGCTACGCGCATGACTGCACGGACCTGATGCTCGAAGACGACAAGCTCGCCGCCGTCCGCCCGGTGCACGGGGGCAGCGCCATCAGCCACGTCCGCTCCAAGACAGACGCCCTCTCCATCGCGTCCACGCGCGCGAAAGCCCTGCCGCTGGCCGACATACAGGAAGGCCGCGAGGGCGAGTTTGTAGAAATAGCCGTTTCCGTGGATGCCGCCGAGATCCGCATGAATTTCGTCGAGGCGAAAAAGGTGGAAGCCGAAGGCGTCCGCCTGGAAGATGCGGAAATCGTCGTGAGCGGCGGCCGCGGCCTGGGGGGGCCTGAGAATTTCGAATACCTCCAGGAGCTCGCCCAGGTCCTCAAGGCGGCCGTTGGCGCGAGCCGCGCCGCCGTCGACGCAGGCTGGGTACCGACCCCCATGCAGGTGGGACAGACGGGCAAGATCGTGAGCCCGAACCTCTACATCGCCGTCGGCATCTCGGGCGCCATGCAGCACATGGTCGGCGCGGGGCCGAGCAAGAACATCGTGGCCATCAACACCGACGCCGAAGCACCCATCTTCCAGCGCGCGCGCTACGGTATCGTGGGGGATTATAAAAAAGTCATCCCCGCTTTGACGGAAAAATGCAGAGAATTGATGGATTCCTGACTGTCAGGCGAGCGGCTGATAGGCCCAGACGACGCGACCCACGATTCGATCGGCAGGCTCTTCCCCGTCCAGATCGATATGTGTGACCACCTCGTCACGGTTCTCCGGCACCAGCCATAGACGAGGCGGGGTCCACTGCAACCGCTTGAGCGTACACCCGCCGGATTCGTCCCGAACGGCGTAAACGCCATCCGGGACGATCACCTTGTCACGGCGGTCGATGACGACCACGGCGCCCGGCTGTATCAAGGGGATCATGCTGCGGCCCATCTCCCGGTCCACCCGAACCGAAACCAAATCTCCTCGTCCAGCAATTTGAGAGATATGGATGAGCGCGTATTCTTCAATTTGCTCATCCACGATTCTGGCGCTGCCCGCCGCGATGGAGCCCGACACCAAAGGCACGGCGCGGAACTCTGCATCGCTCACTTTGCCCGGCGTCTGCAAGTTATCGCTCATGCTCAAGGTAACGTCCAAAGGCCCGACGCCCGGGATTTCCCGCGCGCCGGTTCGACCCAACAACCAATCGCCGGACACGTCGAGCACTTTTGCGATTTCAAAGAGCTTGCTCGCACTCGGTTCGTTCTGGCCCTGTTCATAGCGTGTGAGATTCGCCCACGTAACGCCTGCAGCGCGCGCCAACTGGTTGCGGTTCCATCCCTTGCGTTCACGCGCGTGCGCGATACGTCTTCCCAGTTCGAACGCGTACGCGGATCGGGGTTTCGGAGACTCGGGCATAGGCTTGGTGGAGGGCTTCGGAATTCCCCTCCCGGGGCGGATGTCGTTGTAGAAAGCCCAGCCTATCACATTTTGTGCGTTCGGTCGAAAAAAGGGTCCTCGCCGAGTAGAGGCGAGGACCCCGGAAATTGGACTAGTCGTCGAGAACCGCCACAGCGCGGACGGGGCTTCCCGTCCCCTCGCGGAATTTCAAGGGAAGAGAGATGAACTGGAACTCGCCCTTGCCGAGCAGGGCTTCGAGGTTGCACAGGCTCTCGAGATGCGTGATTCCCCGCTCCCAGCAGGTTTTGTGCACCAAAGCGTTCACGTCGCCCTCGGGGCCAGGGCGCATGGAGTCGATGCCGAAATGGACGATTCCCTGATCCGCGAGCCATTCGGTGGCTTCCACGCTCACGCCGGGATTGTCCGATCCATACGCTTTCGTGGGGTAGGTGCGGGCGTGATGGCCCGTGCACAGGAGGATGGTGCCACCCTTGGGGATCGAGAGGCCGGTCTTCTTCACCGCTTCGTCGAGGTCGTTCGAGCTGATCTCCGCCCGGGGCGCGATGTGCTGCAAATCGATGCAGATGCCGCGGACGATGCAGTTCTCGATCGGATACTCGTTCATCGGCTGCCCGTCCTGGTGGAAATGGCGCGGCGCGTCGAGATGCGTGGTTCCGTGCTCGGGCATGGTGACGAAGTTCAGGGCGTTCCCCCAGACGTTGCCCGAATCCTTGAAGGCCTCTTCGTGGTTTTTCCACTCGGCGTAGAGGATAGGCGGCTGGCCCGGGTACGCGGGCGTGCGGTGGTAGATCTCTCGTGAAAGGTCAACGATGGTAGGCATAGATTTTTTCTCCTTTTCGCCTAAACAGTGCAACGCAATATATGAAGTCCATGGTTCTTGTCCGTCACGTAAACCACCCCGCGCCTGTCCACGATGACGTCCTCGCTCTGGGTGACGAGCGTCCTGGGCAGCATGCCGAGGCGCTTCGTCGGGTCGGCGGGGATGTAGTGCGCGATCTCGCGTGGGTGGACGGGTTCGGAGATGTCATAGACCCTGAGGCCTGCGTTGAAGTACGTCAGATAGACGCGGTCTTCCCTTTGCTCCAGGCAATCGAGTCCCTGGGGGTGGTGTTGGTTGTGCGGGCCGAAGCGGCCGCCGCGCTCGCAGAAGCTCTTATGCGAATAGCCGGGCGGCGGCTCGGGCACCGGGAAAAGGGACATGAGCCTCGGGGTCGCCTCGTCTTCGATGTCGACTATCGCCGTGTAGTTGAGCGGTTCGTCGCAGTTCTCCTTGAGCGCCTCGCTGTTGATGATGGCGAATCCCCGGTTGAGATAGGGATACGCCGTGTGAACGGCGATCGCGCTGCCGAGCGGCGGGTAGACGTTGAAGCGGCTGATCAGTTTGGGGTTGGCGATATCCTCGATGTCCGCGATGACGAACCCACCACGCGCGTAGGGCAGATAGGCGCGCCCGTTCTCCGCATGGGCCGGCCCGTGCTGGAACACGCGCATCCCCTCGCTCCAGTCGTCCGACCCTGCGGCAGCTTCCCCCTCCTGTTCGGGAAGCCAGAAACGGCCCGCTTCTTTGGGATTCCGGGGATCGGCCAAATCCAGGATGCGGTAGATGTTCCCATCAAAACCCGGCGCGAATGCGGATAAGTGGGCGTAGCGGCCACCGTTATAGAAATTGCGGTGCGTGCCGTCGGCACCCGTCTGCCAGTGGGAGAGAAGTTCAGGCTCCGCGGGGTCTTTCTCCACGTCCCAGATGTAGACGCCTTCGGCCGCTGGGGGATCTTCGGGCCTCGGCCCCCAGCCGGGGGGAATTTTCTCCAAAGAGGTGATGAGCAAACCATCCGCCACCTGGACCTGCAGCGTCCAGGTGTTGTCCGGACCTTCGATGAACCTGAGGAGCTCGGGGTTTTCGGGATCGGTCACGTCGAGAATGCTCCAGCCGCTCACCCAGAATTGCGAGAGGTAGAGGTAAAACCGCCCGTCCACCTCCTGAATCGCCGTCTTGAAGGCGGGCCTGTCCTCCAAATCGTGGTAGCCGATCAACTCCATGTTTTCGCTGCTGATTGCCGCAGGCGCCTGCGCGAGACTCATCGCATCCTCACTTATGATGTACTCTTTGACTCTTCTCTAAAATGTGGCAGAGAATGTCCGTCGAATTGTTAGCGGAGCCAAGCCTTATGTACCCCACTACCGCACGGCGGTAAAGCCCCGCAGCGACTTTGCACGCGCATACGCAATCGCGGCGCGGGGCCATACGCCAGGCGCACCGGAAAGCGGAGAAGACATGACTTCACCCGGCGTGGATTTGAGCGGCAAGGTAGCCTGCATCACGGGCGGCGGCCAGGGACTCGGCGCATCGATGGCCGTTGCGCTCGCGGAGGCGGGCGCAGACCTCGTACTCATCGCCAGACGCGCAGAGCCGATGGTCGAGACTGCGAAGGAATGCGAGAAATTCGGCGTCAGAGCCAGACCCGCCGTCTGCGACGTAACGGATCCCGCGCGTGTGAACACCCTGTTCGAACAGGTCAACAAGGAACTCGGCGGCCCGCACATTCTCGTCAACAACGCGGGCGTATCGCTCCCGAGTCCCATTCTCGAGATGACGGACGAGCTCTGGCATCAAACCATCGACTTGAACCTGAGCGGCATGTTCTATTGCTGCCGCGCAGCGGTGCGCTACATGCTCGAGGCGGGAGGAGGCAAGATCGTCAACTTAGGCTCGGGCGCAGGCAGCCGGGGCCGCCCGAACCAGGTGGCCTATGCGGCGTCGAAATCAGGCGTGCGGGGATTCACCGAGGCGCTCGCCGTCGAGCTTGCGGAGAAGAACATTCAGGTGAACAACATCGCGCCGGGACGCTTCCCCACCCCGATGACGCAGGACCGCATCGACGACCCGGCGCAGAGCGAGGAGTTCCTGCGCTTCGTTCCCATGAAGCGCTACGGCGAAATCGAGGAAATCCGACCCCTCGTCGTCTACCTATGCGGCCCGCAGAGCGACTTCATGACCGGGCAGACGATTCATCTCGACGGCGGCAGCAACGCGCTCTAAGCCCTCACCACGTCGCACCGCCCGCCGTCCACGTTGATGGACTCGCCCGTGATGTTCGAAGCCAGGTCGGATACCAGGAACAAGGCGGCATTGGCGCAATCTTCGGCCCGCGTGAGGCGGTTCATGGGCAGTTCGGCGCGCCTCTCGGCATCCACCTCCTCATACGTGCGGTTCGTGATCTCGGCGATCCTCGTCGTCTGCCGGACGTACCTCGGGGTGTCGGTCGTGCCGGGGTTGATGAGGTTCACGCGGATGTTCTCGGGCGCGAGCCTGCGGGCGAGCTGATGCTTGTAGGCGGCAAGGCCTGCGTTCGGGATGCAGCCCGAACCGTGGAATTCCGAGGTATGGACGTGGCTCAGCCCCGAGAAATAGACGATGGCGCCCCCGCCCCGCTTTCGCATTTGCGGGATTACGGCCTTCGTCACGCGGATGGCGGCGCGGAGTTTCAGGTCGATGGCGAGGTCGATGTCCTCATCCGTCGTCACGATGGGGTCCGTGCGCCTGCTCACGCCCGCAGCGCTGACGAGAAAATCGACTCCCCCGAACCGGGCGCAGGTCTCCTCGACGACGCGCTCGGTTTGACCCTCAGCGGTGAGGTCGCCCGCCAACACTTCCGCGCGTCCTCCGGCGGCAATGATTTCTGAAGCCGTCTGCTCCAGATTCTCTTCGTTTCGGGCCGCGAGCGCGACCGAAACCCCCGCGCGCGCCAGCACCATCGCGCACGCCTGCCCGATGCCCTGGCTCGAACCCGTCACCAAGGCAGTTTTTCCGCTCAAATCTATCGTGATCATCTATTTCCCTTTCCTTGCAATCCGTTCATACTCAAAACTGCGCCTGGGTTGAATGCAAACGAAACGTCAACACCGCGACTCTTCAGCCAGACGCTGGATTTTCATGACGATTTTTCTTATACACCACTTGTCCTGAGGCGGCATTCCCAGCGGCGTTCACACTCACTGAGGCGGCGACCCATGACGAAGAAAAGCATCTCGGACATCGACGTGCGCGGCAAGCGCGTACTCATGCGGGTGGACTTCAACGTTCCACAGAATGCGAACGGCCGCATCGCCGATGACCGCAGGATCCGCATGGCACTGCCCACGATCAACAATATTTTGAACGGCGGCGGCCGCCTCGTCCTCATGAGCCACCTGGGGCGCCCGACGGGAGAAGGCCCCGAGGCAGACGCCAGGTGGACGCTCGCGCCCATCGCCGAGCGCCTCGGGGAGTTGCTCGGCAAGGGCGTCGTCTTCGCGAAAGACTGCGTGGGTCCTGCCGCCGAGAGCACGGTCGCCGCGCTGGGAGACGGGGAATGCTGCCTGCTCGAAAACCTGCGTTTTCACAAGGCCGAGCAGATCAAGGACAAGGCGGCCTCGGGCGATGCAGTCTTAAAGCGCGAAAAAGACACCTTCGCGCAGGGACTGGCCTCTTTGGGCGACGTCTACGTGAACGACGCCTTTGGCACCTGCCACCGTGACAACGCGAGCATGCTGACCGTGCCGCAGATGATGGCGGAAAAACCCCGCGTCGCCGGATTCCTGTTGGAGAAGGAGCTTCAGTACCTGGGCAGCGCGCTAAATGCGCCGGAGCGGCCCTTCCTCGCCATCATCGGCGGCAAGAAGGTCTCGGACAAGATGATGGTCATCGAAACATTGTTGGGCAAATGCGACCAAGTGCTCATCGGAGGCGCGATGGTCTATACCTTCATGCGTGCGAACGGCCAGGAGACGGGCGAGAGCCTCGTGGAAGAAGACAGGGTGGACGTGGCCGCGAGGCTGCAAACCTTAGGCGCCGAGAAACTCGTTTTGCCCACGGACGTCGTCACCGCGCGCGCCATCGAAGAAGGCGCGTCCTTCGAGGTGTTCCAAGGCGTGATACCCCAGGGACTGATGGGTCTGGACATCGGTCCAGAAACCGCTCGGCGGTTCTCGGAGATGATTTCAGGGGCGAAAACCATCGTCTGGAACGGCCCCATGGGCGTTTTCGAGGTCAAGCCCTTCGACGTGGGCACGTTCACCGTCGCGCATGCCCTCGCGGAGGCGACGAAAAACGGCGCGACGAGTGTCATCGGAGGCGGCGACAGCGCAGCGGCCATCGAGATGGCCGGGCTAAGCGAGCAAGTGAGCCACGTGAGCACGGGCGGCGGGGCGAGCCTCGAGTTCATGGAGGGAAAATCGTTTCAGGCCGTCGAAATTCTCGATGATTTGTAG
>VXPH01000108.1 GCA_009839615.1 Nitrospinota bacterium | reverse complement strand
GCACGCTCGGGTCTGTGGGGGGCGGGGCGCAGCAATGCCCCCGCCTACCCGGCCATCGAGAACGCCACGCCGCCTATCCTTTGCGAGTAAGCATTTCCCAAGAATGGCTGAAAACGAACAGCACAGCCGCCGCCACGACGATGCACGGCCCTGCGGGCGCATTCCATGCGACCGACACCCACAGACCCGCCCCCACGGAGACGACCCCCGCCAGGACGGCGAGCGCTGCCATCTGCTCGGGCGTTTTGGAGAACCGCCGCGCCGCCGCCGCCGGTATGATGAGCATCGAGGTGATGAGCAGAATCCCGATCAGCTTCATGGCGATGGCGATGATGAAGGCGATCAGGAGCATGAAGACGAGTTTCACGGCGAAGGTCGGTATTCCCTCGGCGCTCGCCAGCTCTTCGTTTACCGTGACGGCCAGAAGACCCCGCCAGATATATGCCAGGGTGCCCAGCGCCGCAGCGCCACCCAGGTAAATCCACCACAAATCCAGCGGGCCGACCGCGAGAATATCCCCGAAGAGATAACCCATCAGGTCCACCCGGAGAGTTTCCAAAACGCTCACGGCGATGATGCCCACCGAAAGCGCCGTGTGCGCCAGGATGCCCAGCAGCGTATCGGTGGAGAGTGTTTTCCGGCTTTGCAGCAAAAGTAGCACGAGCGCGAGGCCGATGCAGGAGACGAGGATGCCGAGCCTGAGATCCACCCCGAAGAGGAACCCTATCGCCACGCCGAGGAGAGCCGTGTGGGACATGGAGTTTCCGAAGTAGGCCATCTTGCGCCAGACGATAAAACAACCCACGGGGCCAGTGACCAGGGCAACGCCCACCCCGCCCATGAGTCCCCTGAGCATGAAATCCTCCATCAGGCGCCTCCTTGAGGATGGTGGACTTCTTCGGGCTCGATGGGGAGTATCTCCCCTTCGGGTCCGTGAACGTGATCGTGTCTGTGCTTGTAGACGGCGAGGCTCTCGGCCGCATGCTTTCCGAACAGGGCGAGGTATTCGGGGTGCTTGCTCACGGCTTCGGGATGTCCCGAGCAGCAAACGTGCCTGTTGAGGCACACCACGAAGTCGGTGAACGCCATGACGAGGTGGAGGTCGTGCGAGATCATAAGAACGCCGCAGCCCCTGTCGTCCCTGATTTTCATGATGAGGCGGTAAAGCTCGGTTTGTCCGTTGATGTCTACGTTCTGGATGGGTTCGTCGAGAACGAGCAGATCGGGGTCGCGCAGCAGAGCGCGGGCGAGGAGGACACGCTGGCGCTCTCCGCCCGAGAGGCTTTGAACGGGATGATCCAGCAGGCCTCCGGCACCCACCTCATCGAGATGCGCCTCCATCTGCTCGGAAGATGGTTTCTGCGTAAGACAGAGCAGTCTACGCACGGTGAGCGGAAACGAAGGGTCCACTTCGAAGGCCTGGGGCAGGTAGCCGATCGAGAGAGCCCCGTTCCGGCGGATCTCGCCCGAGTCGGGCGAAAGCAGCCCCAGCAACATGCGGACGAGGGTGGTTTTGCCCGCGCCGTTGGGCCCGATGAGGGTGAGGATTTCACCCGCCGATATTTCGAGGTCGACGTTATGGAGTATCGTCGTCTCAGCGATGCGGAAGTTGAGGTTCGTCACGGCGATGAGGGGAGGCCGTGCGTCATTCATCGTCATGACACTCCAGGCACTGGCCACCGACTTCCACGACTGGCGTCTCCACCAGAAAACCGGCTCGGGTGGCGCTCTCTTCGATGGCCTCGCTGATGTCTTCGCTATGCGTCTCTACCACGTTTCCGCAGGCGCGGCAGATGAAGAACTGGCCTTTGTGAGTATTCGCCGGTGTGGCACAGCCCACGAACGCGTTCATGCTCTCGATACGGTGGATGAGTCCATGCTCCATAAGAAAATCCAGCGTCCGGTAGACCGTCGGAGGGGCGTTTCGCTCCCCGCCTGCGTTCATGCGCTGAAGCACGTCGTAGGCGCCAATGGGCGCATGGCTTTCCCACACGATTTCCAGCACCCGACGCCTCAGCGGCGTGAGCCTTGCTCCGCGCTCCCTGCAAAGCGATTCGGCTTGTACGAGCGCGCTCTCAATGCAGACCGCATGGTCGTGATGCCTGCTTGGGAAATTATTGCCAGCCAATGTCATTTGAAATTCCTTGACGATGAAATAGATATAATATATTATACTAATATGGTATATTATAATATAAAATACCTTAAAGGGATGTGATTGTGAAACATTCATTGACAGCCGGGTATCTGGCAATAGCCTTGACGGCGTTTCTTGCCGCTCCCGTATCTGCTGCTCCAAGGGTGGTAACTTCCATCAAACCGCTTCATTCGCTGGTATCCGGCGTCATGAAGGGGGTCGGCGAACCCTACCTTCTGATAAGAGGCGTCGCCTCACCGCACACGTTTTCCCTCAAACCCTCCGACGCCAGAGAGCTCGAGAGGGCGCGCGTGATTTTCTGGGTGGGCGATGTGCTCGCCCCGGGCCTCGAGCGGCCCCTCGAAGTTCTGCCGAAGAAAGCGAACGTCGTCGCCCTGGGAGAAATGAAGGGTCTGGAGCTGTTGAAGCTCAGGGAAGGCGGCTTGTGGGAAGGGCACGACGATGCTCACGGCGGAGAGGGAAAGGCCGAAGGCGATCATCATGATGAGGGCAAAGAGGCGAAAGCCGGCGACGATGATCACGACAAAGAGAAACACGGGAAAGCGGAAGATGATCATCATGACGAGAAGGAAAAATCCAAGGCGAAAGACGACGATCATCACGAGAAGGCCGAGGCCAAAGAAGAGCATCACGAGGAAGAAAAACGCGGCAAAACCGAAGATGACGATCACGATAAAGAGAAAGCTGAAGGCAAGGAAGATCATCACGACGAGAAGGAGAAGGCTGAGGGGCATCATGGAGAAGAGGAGGACCATCACGGCGGCTTCGACGCGCACATCTGGCTCGATCCTATGAACGCCCGCAAATGGGTGGACGCCATCGCCCATGAACTCGAAGAGGTGGATCCTCGGAACAAGAAAAAATACGAGTCGAATGCGCGGAATATGAAGGCCCGCATCGACGGCCTGCACGAGGAACTCGCGCGCTCACTCGCGCCGGTGAGAGGCGCGCCCTACATCGTGTTTCACGATGCGTATCAATACATGGAGAAACGCTACGGGCTGACCCCCATCGGTTCGGTGACGCTCTCGCCCGAGAAAAAGCCGGGCTCGGCGCGCCTTTTGGCGATACGCAGGAAGATCAGGGACACGAAGTCGATCTGTGTGTTCACCGAGCCGCAGTTCCAGCCCAGGCTCGTGAAGGTCATCATGGAGGGCACGGGCGCCGGAACCGGCGTGCTCGATCCGCTGGGCACGGGAATTCCCGCCGGGGAGGATGCGTATTTCACCCTTATGCGCAACATGGCGAAATCGCTCAAGGGGTGCCTTTCGGGAAAATAATTTGAGGCGGCGTTTGCCGGGGATATAGCGAGTCCGCACGGTTCCCCGCGTATCCTCGGTAGCCCGCACGCATTTTGCCGGCGGCGTCCACTGGCCCGGACGCCGCGGCCGATGATTTTGACGGGAAAGTTGTCCCGACCCTCCTTTGCTGAACGGTTCTTGGCAAAATTCTGTAGGTACGCCTGAAAAAAGCATTGACACTCCCCCTTTCGCCTTGTAACTTGACGAACTACCACCATGCTGGACGGGGTGCTACGAGGCGCTCCACGAAATTCCTTTTTGCGGAGCCCCTTCATTGGGGGATGACCCTTTGGCTGCCGAGTTGGCGAGCAGATTCGCCGATTTTTTCTACTTTCTGTGGATGTCGTTCCTGTTGCTCTCGCCCATGCTGCTGCTCGGGCTGTTCCTCTCCGGCCTCATCCACGTCTTCATCTCCCGCCAGGCCATTCTCCGGTGGCTTCGCGACGACAGCCTGAAATCGGTGAGCGTCAGTTCGGCCGTCGGCGTGCCCGTGCCGCTGTGCAGTTGTTCGGTCGTGCCCGTGGTGGCCGAGATGCGCAGGAAAGGGGCTTCGCGCTCGTCCTGCATGTCCTTTCTCATCACCGCGCCGGAAACGGGGGCGGACTCGATACTCGTGACGAACGCCTTCTTCGGATGGATAGCGGCGATAGTCCGGCCCGCCATCAGCTTCGTCACCGCGGTCGTCGCGGGCATCTTCTGCATCGGCCTCATCAGAAGCGATCAAGGCGAAGTGAAGGAAGGCGATCACGGCCACGATCACGGCCACGATCACGCCCATGACCACGGCCACGATCATGGGCATGACCACGGCCACGACCACGGCGTGCACGAGCCGCTCATGCCGGGCTCGGAGGACTGCTACATCAGTCCCACGCAACTGAAACATGCCATGCGCCGCTGGCTGAGAGGCGTCGCCGTATCCGTGCGGAACTGGAAGGCCGCCTCCTGGGTGAAGCCGGACTTCTATCAGGAGGAATTGCTCGTCGAGGAGGAATCGGCGGAAACTTCCCTCGCCCCTGCGCCCGAGGAAGACCGCCTGCCGGGCTTCAGGACGATCGTCAGGCACATATTCAGCTACGGGTTCATCGAAATCGCGGACGACATCCTCTTTTCGCTGCTCTTCGGCATCTTCGTGGGCGGATTGCTCTTTCTGGTGATCCCGAGCGATCTGATGCAGAACGAATACGCCCGCTGGGCGTCCTACCCGATCATGGTCATCATCGGGATTCCTCTCTATATCTGCGCCTCCGCGAGCACGCCCATCGCCGCCGCGCTCGTCGCCAAGGGCTTCACGCCCGGCGCGGCGCTGATCTTTCTCATGACGGGCCCGGCGACCAACACGGGCACGATCGCGGTCATCATGAACCAGTTCGGCACGCGCTTCGCGTCCATCTACGTCGGCGTCGTCATCGTCGTCACCGTCGTCTTCGCCGTCCTGATCGACGCTTTTTTCTTCGCCACCGGCTTCACGCTTCCCGTGAACCTCGACGCCTCGGACTCCCCCGCCATTTTGATCCTGCAATACGGGAGCGGTCTGGCGTTTTTCGCCCTCATTGTATGGCGTTTCCGCGCCGGCGCCTTCCGGACGGGATACGAGGATCTGATGCAGAACATCCGCTCCATGTCCGAGCCCTGCAAGCATGTCTGGGAGCGCCTCACCCGGGGCCGCCCCATACGGGGCGCCCTCTCCCTGAAGACGCCGATGGGCCTCATGCTCTCTGGCCTGGTGCTCCTCATCTTCCTCGGCACCGGCTTCACGACCGTTCCTCCCGGCACGGTCGGCTACGGCCGGTTGTTCGGCAAGGTCTATTGGAAGGATCTGCAGCCGGGGCTGCACTATCTCGCTCCCTGGCCCTTCGCCAAGGTGGACAAGTGGCCGGTCCGGGAGGTGAAGTCCATCATGTCCGGCGACGTCCACGAATACGTGTCCGGCGATCTGAACCTGGTCTCCCTCACCGTGAACGTGCAGTACCGGGTGAAAGACCCCTTCGTCTACCATTACCGGGTCCTGGACGCGCCGAAAATCATCGAGGACGGCGTCCGGGATCACCTGCGCTCCTTCGTATCCGCCCGGGGCCTGGATCAGTTGCTCAACGTTCACCGCGAAATCCTGGAGGAGCACGTCACCCATTTGTTCGCGCATTTGTCCACCGAGACGGATCCGGGGCATTCGGACGTGGGAGCCTCGGCGTTCGGGAGCGTCGAACTGGTCAAGGTGAACCTGGCTTCCATCCGCCCCGTGAAAGAGACGATAAGCGCGTTCCGGGAGGTATCGAGCGCGCAGGAGGACAAGGAGCGCATCATCGTCAACGCGCAGCGGCTCCTGGTGTCGCTCACGCCCCAGGCGCACGGCAACGCCGACTACGAGGTGAAGCAAGCCGACGGCGAGGCGTACCGAAGGGTGAAGGGCGCCGGGGCGGAGGCCGATGCGCTCCGGCGGGTGTCCCGGGCCGTGCGAAGCGCTCCGGAGGTTCTCCAGAACATGCTGTGGCGCGAGAAACTCGAAATCGCGCTCTCGCATAACTCCAAGATCATCGTTCCCGAAAAGGGCAGCCTGGCCAAGGTCGCGCTCTGGAAGAGGAAGTCGCTGGGGACGAGGCATGGCGCCCACATGCCCGCGCCCGGGAGGAACGGCCACGGCGAAGATGAGGGCCATGGCGGGAAAAACGGGAAGGGCGGCAAGAGCGGCGGCGAATCGGAAAAATCGGGAGGCGGCGCGGGCCACGGTGGCGGGAACGGCGAAAAGCAAGCCGGCGGCGGCAACGAACCGGGCAAATCGGCGGCCACCGCGGCTCATGGCGCGAATATGCAGATGAACGAAAAGAGCGGCGCTCCCGCCCGGCCGGGAAAACCGGATGGCAAAGCGACTCCTGGCGGGAAGAGCGAAGAGAGCGCGAAGAGCAGTGAGAAAGAGAGAAGCGGCGCCCACGCCGCGCCGGGCAAATCGAACCTCGCGCGCAATGCTTCCATCGCCGGAGCGAATCAAACGGGGAGAGAAAAGAGATGACCTTCAGCGCAAAGAGAATCGCCGCGGCCATCGCCGTGGTTGTCCTGCTCGTCGTAGCCTACGACTGCTTCTACGTCATCCAGGAGACGCAGCAGGGCGTGCTGACCCACTTCGGCAAGATTTCGCCTCCCGTCAGGCAGCCCGGTCTCCACATGAAATGGCCCCGGCCCATATCGAAGGTGTACAAGGTCGATCGGCGCATTCACGCCATGACCGCTCTCACCCAGGAACTGATTACCGAAGATCAGAAGAGCGTCCTCATCGACGGATATCTTTTATGGCGCGTGCGGGACCCCATTCTCTTCGTCGAGTCGATCCGGACCGGCAAGAACGCGACGAACCGGCTCAAGGACCTCTACATGTCGAGCAGCGGCATTATCATCTCCAACAAGGCGCGCGACGCCTTCATCGGTCTGGGGCTGGAGCATGAAGACCTGAGCGAGGCGTCCGGGGAGATTCTCGCCCTCATAGCCCCCATCGCCAGGAAAAGCTACGGCGTGGAAGTGGTGCGGACCGGAATCGTGGAGTACACGCTGCCGGTGGCGAACCGGCCGAGCGTGATTCAGCGGATGATCTCCGAGCGCGCCCGCATCGCCGCCCGCTACCGGAGCGAGGGGGAGGAGACGGCGATCCGCATCGAGGCCCGCGCCATCAACGAGCACGAAAAACTCCTCGCCGACGCCCACGCCGAGGCGACGGCCATTCTGGGCAAGGCGGAAGCCGAGGCGATGGCGCTGCTCGGGGAGGCGTACAAGGCGGATCCGGAGTTCTACAAGTTCATCCGTGCCCTCGACAGTTATGACCTGATAATCGACCGGAACACGACGCTCATGCTGCCGGCGGACAACGAACTGTTCAAATACCTCGACAGCAAGGAGATACCCCGCCAGGACGGGACGGGACGATGAACGAACAAGAATCAAAGCCGCCGAGCACGCGAATCATATACGTCGTATTCGATTTTTTCGGGCGGCACTACAAGAAGATTATCGGCGGTCTCGTCGCCGTCTGCGTGCTCGGGTTTCTGGCGAACGGCTTCTACGTCGTCAAGAAAGAAGAGCAGGCCGTGCGCACCCGCTTCGGGAAAGTGGTCGACGCCGAAATCGGCCCGGGGCTGGGCTACGCCGTCCCGCTCATCGAGCGAGCGCACGTCCGCCAGGTCAAGAGAATCGTCGGACACCAGGTAGGGAGCAGGCGCGGCAGCACGATCAACTTCACGATCCTCTCCGGAGATATGAACCTCCTCGAGGCGGACGTGGCCGTTCAATACAAGATCAAGAACCTGCGTTCCTACCTCTTCGCGGCCTCCGACCCCCGCGCGATGCTCACCATGCTCGTCCGGGAGGGATTGGTGAAGATCCTGGGGGAAAACTTCATCGACCTGATCTTCACCTCGAACCGCGACGTAATTCAAAGGCAGTTGTCCGATATCGTGGGCAAACGCCTCGAATCGCTGGGTGTGGGGATTGAACTCGTCACGCTGAACATCGTCGAGGTGCGTCCGATCCCCGAGACCCTCCAGGCGTTCCGCGACGTCAACGACGCCATCGCCGAGCGCGAGCAGGTCGTGAGCCGGGCGAACAGCCAGAGGGAAAAACTCCTCGCCCGCAGCAAGGGCCAGGCCGAGGCGCTGCGCATGAACGCGAAGGCGAACGCCCGCGAACGCCTCGTTCAGGCGCGGGGCAGCGTCCGCGCCTTCCAGGCGTTGCTGGCCGAATACAGGAAGAACCCGAAACAGGTGGCCATCACGCGTTACTGGCAACGCATGCGCGCGATCTTCACCGAGGCGACCCTGTCGGTGGTGAACCCGGGCAACGACTCGACCATCGACATCAACATGCTCGACGGCGTGGCGGGCTTCGCCCCGGCGGAAGGCCATGCCGGGGCGGAAATGGTGACGCGAATGTCGCATACGAGCGCTGACGGCGATGGGCGGTTGAGCAGGGCCACGATGCCGCCCTACATCCACCAGTTCGAAACCACCCGGGCGGACAAGCCGCTGATGCAAGGCCAGTTCCACAGAAGACGCACGGAGCGCGATCACGCGCGGGTGGCCAATCCCCGCTCTCTCATATTCGATACTCCCTCCATATTCTCCCATCGCCACGGCGCGCGCGGCCGCAAAGGCCTCGGAAACCGGGCGAACCAGAGGCCGATGACGGAGAAGATGCTCGGCGCGGGCGGGAACAACCATGGGGGCGGGCAAAAAAGATGATGGATCGACGGCTCGGAACCCTTCGGGCGGCGCCCTTTCTGGCGCTGGCGCTGCTGTTGGCTCCGCCGCTCTCGGCGGCGGCGCCCGGCGTAAGCGCGGACGCGGTCGTTTTTGGGGAGAACGAGGGGATATACGGGCCCGGCAAAGGCCCCCGCCGGGTAGTGAACGGAGGGCCCCAAGCGGCGCCGGGGGCGGGGGGATCGGCGGGGGGCGTAGGCGGCAGGCAGCTAAAGCTGATTTCGCTCGACGATGGGTACGAACCGCAAAGAGCCGCGGCGAACGCGAAGAGATTCGCCGCCGAAAACGACGTGCTCGCCCTGATCGGCGGAACGGGAACGCCGACGACGAAGCGCGCCGCACCCGTGCTGCGAAACGCCGGGATTCCATTGGTAGGCGTCCTGAGCGGCGCCGATTTTCTGCGCGACGCCAGGCGGTATCCCAACCTCGTCCACCTGAGGGCGAGCTATGCCCAGGAAGTCCGCGCTCTGGTGGACCACATCGTCCACGACCACGGGAAGAAGCGCTTCGGCATCATCTATCAGGACGACGCTTTCGGGCGCTCCATATTGAAGAGCTACCGGGAGGCGCTCGCCGGGTACAACCTCCGCGTCCTGGCGAAAGCGAGTTTTTCGCGCAATACCCATGCCGTTCACGCGGGCCTGTTCGTCCTGCAAAAAGCCGACCTCGACGTCCTGATGATCGGCGGGACGGGTGCGGCCAGTGCTGAGATCATCAATCTCGCGAACGACCTGGGATATGATTACATCATGACCATTCTGTCCATCGGCCAGTCCAAGAATTTGAGGCGGAAGCTGGACGCGATGGGCAGCAAAATCATGATGAGCGACGTGCTGCCGGACGCGAACGACACGAACAGAAAAATCGTCAGAAGTTATCAGCGCGCCATGCGGGCGAGAGCGCAGGAGAAGCGCAATGGTTCCGTTCCACCCGCCTTCAACCAGTTGTCTCTGGAGGGCTACATTCTCGGGCGCTTCGTCATCGCCGTGCTCGAGCGCACGGGCAAGGAAGTGACGCGCGAGAGATTCCTGCAGCAGGCTTTGGCCTCCGGCCCAATGCTCATCGACGACTGGGCCGTTGAATTCAAGCCCGGGACCAACTTCGGCTCGAAATACGTCAGGATGACCGAATCCCCGGAGCTGCAACGAACCCACGAAAGGAGAAGGCGGCCTTGAAAAAGGTAGATGAGTTTTCCACCGAAGAGGTCGGCGAGGAGTGGCTGCGCGAACTCTACAAGGTCATCGCCCTGCGGCGCGGCACCATGTTCCGGCTCATCACCGAGTCGGGGCGCATGCTGCTCTACGGCAATGCGGGCGGCACCGCGCTGATCATCGGGTTCATGAGCAATACCGCGAAGGCCGAGAACGCGTTCTTCCACTGGTTGCTGCTGCTGGCCCTGATCGTGTTCGGCACCGGCGTTCTCATGGCGGCCCTCACCCTCGTCCTGGTGACCCTGGTCTCGGTGAAGGAAGCGCACGGCGCGGAAGACGGGCTCAAGCAGTTCGTCGACGGCAATCTGGACCGCACGAAAGTGCTCTTCACGGTGAAAAGCGAGACGTTTCGCCTCGCGGACTACACCACGGTGGCCGGCACCGTCAGCGCCGCCTGTTTCATGATAGGCGGCCTGATAAGCCTCTTCCTGTTGATTCTCTTCTTCTAGTCGTCATCAGCCGCAGACGCCCCCGGCCGGCCCCGCCGAAGGGGCGGCATGGCCGGCCGAGCGTGCGTCACACTTTGCAAAGCGAATCGGCGGGATCAGTTCTGATCGAGTTTGCCGGCGGCGGGCTGGACGGCCACGTCCATGGCATTCAGGAACGCCCGCCCGATCAGGTCCATCATCCGCACCAGCTCGAGCCGCGGCGCGGCGCGGGCCGCCTCGTCCGGGGACAGCAGCGGGGCGATGAGGCCGCAGCCGTCCGCGAGGGTGATGATGACGATATCCTCGGGGTCGGGAATCACCTCACTCAAGAGCACCGTCTTGATGCGCTGCACCAGCTCACGCTCAACCTTCTCGTCCAGGACGAAGTAGCGTTTCGTACCGAATATCCACAGGTAGCGCTCATCCTTCATCTCCAGGACCCCGTTCCCGATGAGCCGCTCCAGCGCGGTCTCGCGGATTTCGTCGGCGTGGCGGGTGGCGTGATCCACCCAGTAGAGGGCGTCATGGGTCGTTTCCGCCTGCGCGATCTCGGCGAGCATCGGATCGAGCAGCGGGTCGCCGGTCGGCGCCGGATCGGTGAGGAACAGCCCGTCGGGGTCGGTGTCGATGCGGTTCTCGAGCGCGAGGTCCATCAACACGGCGGCGCCGAGCCCAGCCCGCACCAGCCATTCCGCCGCCCTCGATAGCGTTCCGTCCTCGGCGCGGAGCAGGAGCAGGAATTCTTCGGCGAACCTCATGGCCCCGCCCCCCCGGCGAAGAGCAGGCTCAGGATGGTGTAGAAGAGCACCGCGAGCGCGGCCCCGGCGGGAAGCGTCACGATCCAGGACACGAAGATCGTGCGCACGACGCCGAAGTCGAGGGCGCCCACGCCGCGGGCCAGCCCGACTCCGATCACGGCGCCCACGAGCGTCTGCGTCGTCGAGACCGGCAGCCCCGTGCCGCTCGCCACCACCACCGTCGATGCGGCGGCGAATTCGGCGGCGAACCCGCGGCTCGGCGTAAGCTCGGTGATCTTCCTCCCGATCGTCGCCATCACCCGGTAGCCGAACGTCGCCAGCCCGACGACGATGCCGACGGCGCCGACCAGCAGGAGCCAGGGCGGAACCGCCGACTTCGAGGCCACCGCGCCGGTCGTCACCACGCCGATGATGGCGGCCAAAGGCCCGATGGCGTTGGCGACGTCGTTGGAGCCGTGGGCGAACGCCATGCCCGACGCGGTGATGATCATGAGGACGCCGAACGCCCGCTCGACGCCTGCGAAGCGCGACCCGCCCCCCGAGTGGGAGTCGCCGCCCTCGAAGCTCATGCGGTAGATGACGACGCGGCCGGCGCACGCGACGACGGCGGCCAGCAGCACCGAATACAGGATCGCCATGGGTGTACCCAGATCGAGGCCGACGTGCTTCAGCCCCTTGACGAACGTCACGACCGAGGTGATGAGCACCGCGGCGAAGATGTAGGCGGGCACATAACGGCGCGCGTAGACGGCGGGGTCGTCTTTATTGAAGATCAGCCGCTGCACGCTCAGAACCAGCAGAAACGAGATCCCTCCGGCGATGACGGGCGTGACGACCCAGCTCGCGACGATCTTCGCCACGCCCCACCAGCGGATGGCCTCGAACCCGACCGCCACCACCGCGAACCCGATGATCGCGCCGACTATCGAATGCGTGGTCGAGACGGGCCAGCCGAATCGGGAGGCGACCGTCAGCCAGACGGCGGCCGCCAGGAGCGCCGACAACATGCCGATGACGAGCAGGTCCGAATCCTGCCCGAGCGCATCCGCGTCGA
>VXPH01000018.1 GCA_009839615.1 Nitrospinota bacterium | reverse complement strand
CGAGGCAAGGGCGAAGCCCGCAGGCGAGTTGGTGGGGGGACATGCCACAGAAAAAATCTCCCCTCACCGACTCCCCCTCAAGGGGGGAGTGAATCCTTCCTGATGAATTGGGAACAAGTCTCAAGAGGGGAGTGTTTCTTCTCCCTCGCAAGTCAGCCACAACTCACAAGGAGGGAGTCACTCCATAAACATATATCGATTGAGAAATCCATTCTCTATTTTGGGGGGCTTCTTCAACTTCCCTCTTCTAATGCGAAAGTATCTGGCTCAGGAAGAGTTTGGTGCGGTCGGATTTGGGATTGTAGAAGAATTCCTCGGGTTCGTTCTGCTCGACGATCTGGCCCTCGTCCATGAAGATCACCCGGTGGGCGACCTGGCGCGCGAAGCCCATCTCGTGCGTCACGACGAGCATCGTCATCTCGGTCTCGGCGAGTTCGACCATCACGTCGAGCACTTCCTTGATCATCTCGGGGTCGAGTGCGGAGGTCGGCTCGTCGAAGAGCATGATCTTGGGCCGCATGCAGAGCGAGCGCGCAATCGCCACGCGCTGCTGCTGCCCGCCCGACAGCTGACCGGGGTATTTCAGGGCCTGCTCGGGTATCTTGACGCGCGTCAGGTATTCCATCGCGAGTTCCTCGGCCTCGGCCCTCGGCGTCTTGCGCACCCAGATGGGCGCGAGCGTGCAGTTCTCGAGCACCGTCAGGTGGGGAAAAAGGTTGAACTGCTGGAACACCATGCCGACCTCGCGGCGCACGTTGTCGATCTGCTTGAGGTCGCCCGTGAGTTCGATGCCTTCCACCACGATGGTGCCTTTCTGGTGTTCTTCCAGCCGGTTGATGCAGCGGATGAGCGTCGATTTGCCCGAACCCGAAGGCCCGCAGATGACGATGCGCTCTCCCCGATTGACCGTGAGGTCGATGTCGCGCAGGACGTGGAACTCGCCGAACCACTTGTTCATGCCCTCGATCCGGATAATCGGCTCACTCATGGGCGCATTCTCCCCCCTCAGGTTCTGTGGCCGGTGTCGAGCTTTCGCTCGAGCCACAGGCTGTAGCGCGACATACCGAAACAGAAGATGAAATAGATGACCGCCGCGAAGATGTAGGATTCATGCTCGAGACCCAGCCATTTGGGGTCCGTCACGGCGGAGCGGGCCACGAGCAACAGATCGAACAGGCCGATGATCGAGACCAGCGCCGTATCCTTGAAAAGCGCGATGAAGGTGTTGACGATGCCCGGGATCACGATTTTGAGCGCCTGCGGCAGGATGATGAGCTGCATCGACTTCCAGTAGTTCAGCCCCAGCGCCTGGGCGGCTTCGGTCTGGCCCTTCGGCAGCGCCTGCAGCCCGCCGCGCACGACTTCCGCCATATAGGCGGATGAGAACATGGTGAAGCCGATGAGTGCGCGCAGCAGTTCGTTGGCGTTCACGCCTTCCGGCGTGAAGAGCGGCAGCACGAAAGAGGCCATGAAGAGCACGGTGATGAGCGGCACCGCGCGCCACAGCTCGATGAAGGCAACGCAGATCGTGCGGATGACGGGCATCTCGGAGCGCCGCCCGAGCGCCAGCAGAATGCCGATCGGCAGGGAGAAGAGAATGGCGACCGAGGCGAACACGAGGGTGAGCGTCAGGCCGCCCCACTTGTTCGTCGGCACGCTCTCCAGGCCGAAAGCGCCGTGGAGCAGAACGAAGGCGACGACGGGAAAGCCGAATACCAGGAAAAGCGCCGCGAAGGTGCGGCCCGGCACCCTGTCGGACAGCACCGGCAGGAGGTTCAGGAAGAACAGGATGAAGGTGAGGTTCACCCGCCAGCGCTCGGGTTCGGGGTAGAAGCCGTAGATGTACTGCCCGAACCGTTTCGGCACCAGAACCCAGCAGGCGCCCGCAATCCCCCGGCAATCCTTGTTCGACTCCCCCACCAAGAGCGAGTCGATGAAGGCCCACTGGAACAGCGGCGGCACGACCGAATAGAGGAGATAGAGCGTAACCAGCGTGAGCGCCGTGTTGAACGGCGAGGAGAACAGGTTCGCCCGCATCCAGCCGAGGACCCCTATCGTCGAGACGGGCGGCGACGACTGCGGGATATTTTCGGTGCGGTAGAAACTCCTGCCCGGATCGTTCGCGAATTCGCTCATGGCATCACCTCTCCACCAGCGATATGCGCCTGTTGTACCAGTTCATGTAGAGCGATATCAGCAGGCTGAAGGTGAGGTACACCACCATGCACATGGCGACGATCTCGATGGCCTGACCGCTCTGGTTCAGCGAGATGCCGCCGAAGACGTTGAACAGATCGGGATAGCCGATGGCGATGCCGAGCGAGGAGTTTTTCGTCAGGTTCAGGTACTGGCTCACCAGCGGCGGCACGATGACCCGGAGGGCCTGGGGAATGATGACGAGCCGTAAAGTCGGCGCCGGCCGAACCCCCAGCGAATAGGAGGCCTCCTGCTGACCCTTCGAGACGGCGAGAATGCCCGCGCGCACGATCTCGGCGATGAACGATGAGGTGTAGACCGTGAGCGCGGCCAATGCGGAAAACAGCTCTATCTGTATTCCGAGGCCGCCCGTGAAGCGGAACCGGCCCAGGTGGGCGTATTCCCAAGTCAGCGGAAAACCGGTCGCCGCCGAGGCGAGCAGCGGCACGGCGATGAGCACGCCGAGCGAGACCCAGAAAACGGGGAACTGCTCTCCGGTCGCGTCCTGACGCCTGCGCGCCCATTTCTTGAGATAGACGATCGCCGCGATAGCGATGAAGACCGATATCACGACCACCAGGAAGCCCGGCTGCGGAAGCGGTTTGGGAATCGTGAGGCCGCGATTATGGATAAAAACCGTATCGAAAATCGGTATCGCCTGGCGCACCAGGGGGAGTGACTGAAAGACGGCGAAGTGCCAGAAAAGAAACTGCAGAAGAAGCGGCACGTTTCTCACCGTCTCGATGTATACCCCCACCAGGCGCGAGACGAGCCAGTTGTTCGAGAGCCTGAGCACGCCGAGAATGAAGCCGAGAATTGTCGCCAGCACGATCCCCATAGCCGAGATGAGGAACGTATTGAGCAATCCAACAATAAATACCGCCCCGTGGGTCGAGCCCGCCTCGACGGAATAGGGAATGAGCGTGAGCGGAATCTCGAAACCCGCCGGGTTGAAGAGGAAATCGAACCCCGTCTTGATGTTGCGTTTTTCGAGATTGATGAGCGTGTTGTGGACGAGGTAAACGCCGAGGCCGACGAGCGCCAGCACGAAGGCGACCTGAAACGCTATGGACCGGAATTTCGGGTCGTACCACCAACTGGCGGCGCCCTGGCGGCCGCCGCTTGCTTGAGAGTCTACCGCCATATCGAGCCCCCGAATTGCGACATCGCCTGCGCGGTATTTTCGATTCGAGAACGCGCCACCCGGCCCCGGGGGAATCCCCGGAGCCGGAGCGGGTTCACGTTATCGCTTGGAACGGCTTAACGGAACGGAGGCGAGTAGAGAATACCGCCCTTCGTCCAGAGCTGGTTGTAGCCGCGCGCGAGGCCAATGGCCGTCTTGGGGCCAATGTGGCGCTCGTAGATCTCGCTGTAGTTGCCCACGCCCTTGATGACGTTGTAGGCCCAGTCCTTGGGCAGACCAAGCATGCTGCCGAAGTCGCCTTCCTGGCCCAGCATGCGCTTGATCTCGGGATTGCTCGATTTCTTCATGGCGTCGACGTTCTTCGAGGTGATGCCGAGTTCCTCGGCGACGATGAGCGCGTTGCGCACCCAGCGGGCGATGTCGCCCCACACGTTGTCGCCGTGGCGCACGACGGGGCCGAGGGGTTCTTTGGAGATGATTTCGGGCAGAATCACGTGATCGGCCGGATTCTTCAGCACGGAGCGCTGGGCGGCGAGGCCGGAGCGGTCCGTCGTGTAGGCGTCGCAGCGGTTGGCCGCGTAGTTCTGGCGCGCCTCGGCCGCGTCCTCGACGACGACCGATTTGAACTTCATCTTGTTGCTGCGGAAGAAGTCCGCCAGGTTGAGCTCGGTGGTGGTGCCCGTCTGGATGCAGACCGAAGCGCCGCCGAGTTCCTTGGCGCTCTTGACGCCGAGCGACTTGCGGGTGATGAAGCCCTGCCCGTCGTAGTACAGCACGCCCACGAACTCGAAGCCGAGGTTCACGTCGCGCTTGAAGGTCCATGTCGTGTTGCGCGAGAGGACGTCGATCTCACCCGATTGAAGCGCCGGAAAGCGCGTCTTGCCCGTCAGCGGCTTGTAGGTCACCTTGTCGGGATTCCCGAAAATCGCAGCGCTGATGCCGCGGCAGTAATCGACGTCGAAACCCCTCCAGACGCCCTTGTCGTCAGGCGCCGAGAAGCCCGTGAGGCCGGTGTTGACGCCGCAAATGAGATTGCCGCGCTTTTTCACCGTCTCCAGCGTCGGGCTGGCGGCGAACGCGGCGCTTGCGATTACCGCCACGGCGGCAAACGCGGAAAGTACGGTGAACAGGTGCTTTTTCATCGCAATTCTCCTTCCTCGTGGGCCCTCGCGGGCGTAAAGAAAATAAAGAAACATCCCCGGATGTGATCGTATGGCACTGCGTAAGTCAAAAATACCACGATGGGGACATTCTCACAACTTTTTTTTCAAATTTCAGGAGTTGGAAGTGGGAGAGTTTTCAGAAAAAACAGGGAAAGATGGGCGAGAAGCGCACCAGCGTCGTCGCCGCTGCTCCATCAGGGAATGTCATGGAGCCGTCAAGCGGATGGTCGAAGACGAAGGCCCAGGGCGCGCATGACCTTGAGAACGGTGGCGAACTCGGGATTCCCGCCGGGCGAAAGCGCCTTGTAGAGGCTTTCCCTGCCCAGACCGGTCTCGGCGGCAACCTTCGTCATGCCCTTGGCCCTCGCGGCGTCGCCCAGCGCGGCCGCGATGAGTGCCGGGTCGCCGTCCTCGAAAGCCGCTTCGAGGTAGAGCGCGATGTCCTCTTTCGTCTTGAGGTGTTCCGCCGCGTCCCACGAACGGGTTTTCGTCTTCCTCATCACAAACTCCTATAATTCTTGCGCCAAATTCCGTGCTCTTAGAATATCTCGCGCCTGAGTGCTTTTATCTCCTCCGGCCAGCAGGATCACTACCGATTGCCCTTGCTGCACGAAGTAAATGCGATAGCCGGGCCCGTAGTCGATCCGAAGTTCAGACACGCCATGCCCGACAGCCCGCACGTCTCCGGGATTACCCAAAGACAACCGCCTGATGCGAGTATTGATGCGCGCCTTTGCCCGCTTATCCCGAAGTTTCTCGAACCATCGGGCATATTGATCGGTTTGACGAACCTCGATCATCACCTAATTGTATCCCGAAAGATACATCAAGACAAGCGGCCAAAGTACAACTATCATCGTTACCTGATTATTATTCGCCCTAACAATTCTAAGAGATAGTTCTGAAACAATCGAGTGCCCCTATTCCCGGATTTTTTCGATGACGCTGAGCGTCTGCGCGCCGGGGGTGGGGATCCACATGGATTTCTGGCCCTCGCCGCCGCCTGTGATGAGGATGAGGGCGTCCGCGTGGGTGAGGATGGGCACGGATGCCCCGGGGTCCGTCCTGTCGACCCAGACGGGAAAGGTCGGGCCTTTCGACTTTCCACGAACGCCCACGTGCTTCCAGGGCTTTCTCGCCTTCTCGAAGAGATAGCGCTTCACGTCCGCCTTGCTCCAGCCCGCCCGTGCGATGCAGGCGGCGTGCTCGGGAGCCATGACGAGGACGGGCTCTCCCTGGGAGGAGAGGTTGTTCCCGCCCAGCGTCGCCATCGAATCCGCGTAGCCGAAAAGAAGCGCGTGGGGCCCGGTGTTGTAGTTGTCCGTGATGCAGTGGGGCGCCTCCCCGCAGGTGAGCGTCACCGTGCTCTCTTCCGGCGCGAAACCGCGCTCCACGTGATAGGGCTCCCAGGGGTTCGCGTCCTCGTTCTCGGCGATGCAGTAGGTGTACTTCCCCGGATGCGCGTGCTGGGCGCGGTCCACCTCGCCGGGAACGGCACCGCCCAGGTTGATGAGGCAAAGCCTGAGCGCGCGGCCTATCGTCGCGTTCGCCCGCCAGCCGGGGCCGAAAAGGCCTGAGCCCGCGTTGATCCGGAGGCGCTTCGCGATGGGGCCGTTCACGATGATGAGCGCGGTGGCGGGGTGCGTCGTCGTCTGGCGGTGGCTGAGGCCATAGCGCGGCTTCGTGACGGCGGAGAGGGCCGCCACGACGACGGGCAGGTATTCGGGCAAGCAGCCGGCCATCACGGCGTTCACCGCGACCGCGCGGGCCGTCGCCACCCCCATGAGGGGAGGCACCTCGGCGATTTCCGCATCCGGATCGCCCGGCCAGCCGGTGAGCAGACCCTCCACGCGCTCGCGCGTCGGCGGGACGATGGGCAGCCCGTCCGTCCATCCGCGCTCGTAGAAATAGGCGTTCACCTCATCGAGGGAGCCGCTGACCGGCAATACCCGCCTGCCCGCCTCGAGAGAGGGGTTTTCGACGTTCCCGGCCAAGTTCCGCATCCCCTATTTCGGGCAGAGATTCTCGGGACCCCGGAACTTCTTCTCCGCGTATTCGGCCCGGAGTTCCCCGGCATCGCCCGTGAGAGCGCGGGCGACCTCATTCACGACGGCGTCCGCTTTGGGGTGAAGCGCTTCCCTCGCGGGAGCGGCCAGTGGGTGGCCCATCTCGACGATGGGCAGGCCGCCGTAGCCCTGCCTGCGCGCTATTGCGCGGGCGCTGTGGCTGAAGCCCCGGCTCACGAGGACGCAGGCGGGGCTTCTCAGCCTTTCCAGCTGAACCGCGTCGCGGACACTCCACGAGGTGGAGGAGCCTCAGTGCCCCACGCCGAGGAGAACGGCGTCGCAGCGCGCGTTCAACTCTTCGAGGATCTCGGGCGCGGCCGCCTGGGCCAGGTGGTGCTTCCTGCGCTGGACGACTTCGGCGATCCCGAATGACGCCCGAAGGCAGTCACGCACCCTGTCCAGCACCCAGTCGGAGAATTCCTTGTTGTTCTCGAGGATCCCGAGAGTGGCGCCTTCCAGCGTCCCGGGCCTGGGACTCAGCGCCTCATCCGGTATCCTGGGGATGCCCGCGGGGGAGATGACCTCGGTGAATATCTCGTCATTCATCGAATTTCTCCCGCTGAGACGTTCTACCTGCCCGTGAAGACGGGCCTTCTCTTCTCCATGAACGCGGTGCGGCCTTCCTTGTAGTCGGCGCTGTTGAAGCATTCCTCGGAAAGCCTCGCTATCATCTCGAAATCGCGCTCGGCGCCGTCTTTCACCACCTCGCCGATGGTGAGCTTCGACGCCTTGACCGAGAGCGGCGCGTTGTTCGCGATGGTGGAGGCCATGTCCACCACATACTCTTCGAGTCCATCCACGGGCACCACCTCGTTCACCAGCCCGATTTCGAGCGCCTTCGCCGCCGGGATGCGCCGGGCCGTGAAGAGGATCTCCTTCGCCTTGGCGGGTCCCACGAGGTCGACGAGCTGCTTCAGGTTGTCGAAGCCGTAGGCGATGCCCAGACGCCCGGCGGGAATGCCGAACTGCGAATCGTCCGCCGCGACCCGGATGTCGGCGTTCAGCGCAATCCCCAGCCCGCCGCCCAGGCAGTAGCCGCGAATCATGGCAATGAGGGGTTTCTTCATATTCACCATGATTTGCTTGGCCTCCTCGGATATGCGCGTGTACTCGGCGGCCTGATCGGCGTTGCTCCTGTTTTTCTCGAATTGGGAGATGTCCGCGCCCGAGACGAACGCCTTGTCGCCCGCGCCCTTCATCACCACGACGCGGACGGCGTCGTCGGCCTCGTAAGCGCCCAGTATCTCGGCGATGGCCCCCCACATCTCGAGCGAGAGCGCGTTCCTCCGCTCCGGGTTGTTGAAGATCATCCAGCCGATTCCGCCGTCCACCTCGAAAGCCATCTTCTCCGTCGATAACTGCATTCCATGCTCCATTCGCTGCGCCCCCCGAGGGGGCAGGATTGTTCCTAGACGATGCCCGCATCGCGCAATTGGCGTATCGCTTCCGCATCGTAGCCCAGTTCCCTCAAAATCTCCTCCGTATGCTCGCCCACATCAGGCGTTGAATTGCGCATCTTCTGAGGCGTGCGCGTGAGCTTGACCGCCTGGCCGACTATCTTGATCGGCCCCATCTCGGGATGCTCGACTTCGGGCGACATGTTCAGCCCCTTGACCTGGGGGTCGGCGAACGTCTCATCCACCGTGTAGATGGGGCCGCAGGGGATACCCGCCTCGTTCAGTATCTCTATCCACTCCGCGCCCGGCTTCGTCTTCGTCCGGCGCGCGATGGTCTCGTGAAGGTCCTCTTTGTTCTCGAAACGCTTCGGCACGCTCGCGTAGTCGGGATTCTCGAGGAGTTCGGGCATTTCCAGGGCGCGCACGAGGCGCTCCCAGAGATGCTGGGGGCCGGACTGGATGATGATCCGCCCGTCCGCCGTCTCGAAAACGCCCGCCGGTAAAAAGGTGGGGTGGTTGTTCCCCTGCTGGACGGGCACGTCCTCGAAAAGCAGGTATCTCGCGGCCTGGAAATCCATCATCTGAATCTGGGCTTCGAGAAGCGACGTGTGCACCCACTGCCCCTCGCCCGAGACTTCGCGCTCGAGCAGGGCGATCATTATCCCCTGCGCGAGCATGAAGCCGGCAGAAAGATCGGCGAGCGGGATGCCCACCCGCATGGGACCGTCCCCCGGCTTGCCCGTGATGGACATCAGGCCGCTCAGCCCCTGGGCTGTCATGTCCAGCCCCGGTCGCCTGTGGTAGGGCCCCTCCTGCCCGAAGCCGGAGATGCTCCCGTAGACGATGCGTGGGTTCACCGCGCGGCACGCCTCGTAATCCACGCCCAGGCGGTGCTTCACGTCGGGCCGGTAGTTCTCGATCACTACGTCGGCGTCCTTCACCATGCGGAAGAATATCTCGCGGCCTTTCTCCTCGCGCAGGTTGAGGGTCATGCCTCTCTTGTTGCGGTGGAGGTTCTGCGCCTCATACCCGTCCCGGGGCTGCGCCATGTTGTCCGAATAGCCGCTTCCTGCGGGCGCTTCTATCTTGATGACGTCCGCCCCCCAGTCCGCGAACTGGCGGACCGCCGTGGGGCCCGCGCGCGCTCGGGTGAGATCGAGCACCTTGAAACGGGAGAGGGGTAGTGAATGATTCTGCACGAACGCGCTCCTGTGAAAATACGACGATTCAGGAATAAGGGAGGTTCATCCGCCCATAAGGTAGCAGAATCGAGCGCGTTTGCGCAGTGGGCGAGGGGGTGAATTTCACGATTTCAGGGCGCGCAAGGGGATTTTTCTGGTCGGGGCGAGAGGATTTGAACCTCCGACTTCCTGCTCCCAAAGCAGGCGCGCTACCAGGCTGCGCCACGCCCCGATGGGGCCGCCAAGCGTACCACAACCCAATCTCGTTCTGGAACCTGGGGGACAAACGGAAATGGAGCCGGCCGAGCGGCCCGCCCGCCTCAGGCGGTCGCGGGCTGCGGCGTTCGCCTGAGGCGCCTGTTTCGCTGATACCAGTACAAGGCGGCGAAAATCCCCACCGCGATGAGCTGGACCACGGGGCGCGGGCCGCCCGTGAAGTCCGTGATGAGCGAGGGCCGGAACGCCGAGACGCACACCACCATCAGGATTGCCCGCTCGCCCCAGTTGCAGATGTCGGCGAAATAGCCCTGAAGCGCGGAGGCGAAGGCGAACATCGCCGCCAGGGAGACCAGACAGACCCAGCCGATTTTCAGAAAATCCGTGATCCAGATGATCTCGCCCTTGGGGCCGACGCCCTGCATCATCAAGAGCTCCAGGTTGTAGATGAACACGAAGGGCAAGACGGCGGTCCGCAAGTCGTAGACGAAGCCCTGCACGCCCGTCTGGATGGGATCCGACTTGGCTATCGCCGAGGCGGCGAACGCGGCCAGGCCTACGGGCGGCGTGTCGTCGGCCAGGATGCCGAAATAAAAGACGAACAGATGGGCCGCGAGCAGCGGAACCACGAGGCCCGCCTTGCCGCCCAGGCTCACGATGACGGGCGCGGTGAGCGTCGCCATGACGATGTAGTTCGCCGTCGTGGGCAGGCCCATCCCCAAGACGAGGGAGCAAATCGCGGTGAGCACCAGCATGAGCACCACGTTGCCCAGGGAGACGATTTCGATGAGTTCGATGAAGCGGCCGCTGAGACCCGTGAGCGTGACAGTGCCGACGATGATGCCCGCCGCCGCAGTCGCCACGCCGATGCCCATCATGTTCTTGGCCCCTGCCAGCATCCCCTGCCACACGTCGCCGAAGCTCTGGCCGAAACCCGCGAGCACCCCGTGCCAGAGGCGATCCTCCAGCTCCTTGAAATGCGCTTCGCCGAACAACTCCCGCAGGTGAGCGACGCCCTTCTCGCGCTTCATGTCGCGCAAGACGAATATGGTGTTTTCCATGGGACGCTGGACGACGATGATCGCCATGGTCAGCAGAATCGCGTTGAAGGCCGACGCCACGGCCGACATGCGCAGGATGACGAGCGTGTAGATCAACGCCAGGATGGGAACGACATAGTGGATGCCGCTGATGAGCGTGCTCCAGAAGGAGGGGAGTTCATCCTCCCTCAGCGGCCTCAGGTTCAGCTTGAGCGCTTCGAGGTGAACCACGTAGAAAAGGGCGATGTAGGACAGCAGGGCCGGCAGTATCGCGGCGCGAACGATGTCGAGATACGCGAGACCCAGGAACTCCGCCATGATGAACGCGGCGGCGCCCATCACCGGCGGCATTAGCTGTCCGTTCGTGCTCGCGCCCACTTCCACGGCGCCCGCCTTGTAAGGGGGCAGGCCCACCTTTTTCATCAGCGGGATCGTGAAGGTTCCCGTCGTCGCCACGTTCGCGATGGAGGAACCCGAGACAAGGCCCGTCATCCCCGAGGCGACCACGGCCGCCTTGGCGGGTCCGCCCCGGAAGCGGCCCAGCGCCGCGAAGGCCACCTGCACGAAATAGTTCGCCGCCCCCGCCTTGTCGAGCAGCGAGCCGAACAGCACGAAGAGGAAGACGAAGCTCGTCGACACCCCGATGGGCACGCCCCAGATGCCGCTGTCGCTCAGGTACATGTGGTCCACGACGAATTCGAGCGGAACGCCCGGGTGCGCGATGAACGAGGGCATGTAGGGACCCACGAAGCAATAGAGCAGGAATATCATGGCGAGGATCGGCAGCGCGGGCCCGAGCGCGCGGCGCGCGGCCTCCAGCAGAAGAACGACGAGAATCGTCCCCACGACGACGTCGCGCGTTATGGGGAGACCCGAGCGCTGGATGATGTTCACGTAGTCCCAGGCCATGTAAAGCGCGCCCATGCCTGCGAGGGCCGCGAGCGCGTAGTCGTACCAGGGGATGACCTCCCGCGTGGAACGCTGGGGCCGCAGAAAGCCGGGGAAAAGCTGGAGCGAAATGCGCTGAACCCAGCTTTCGCCGGGTGTTTTCGTCCCCGGGAAGGCCAGATAGACCATCGTGATGGCGAAGGTGAGGTGGATGCTTCTGGCGATGATGGAGTTCAGCGGGATGTAGGCGATGTAGAGCTGAAAACAGGACCAGGCGATCGCGAGAACGGAAACCAGCCAGGCCGTGAGGTTTTTGGGCTGCCTTCCGCCGGATTCCGCTTCGGCGGCGATTTCCTCCGCCGCCCGTTTCGATTCCTCGTCTATCCCGGCGCTCAAGGCGTCTGCGGAATCACCCGGCCCGCTCATTCAATCGCCCCTCAAACGATTCCCTCACTTCGTGAAAAATTGAAACTCGAACCGCCACACGAAGCCGGGAGCGCGCGGCCCCCGGCCCATGCGGCGGACGTTCGTCCGAAATTACACTACTTCATCAAACCTTTTTCCTTGTAATAACGCGTGGCGCCCGGGTGGAAGGGAGCCGAGAGACCACCGAGCATGTCTTTCTTCGTCAGGTATTTGAACGCCGCGTGCGTGGCGCGGAACTGGTCGAGATTGTCGAAGATGGTCTTCACGACGTTGTAGACCACGTCGTTGGGCTGATTCTTGCCGGTCACGAAGGTGGCCTTCACCGCGTAGGTCGGCACGTCGTTTTTGACGCCCTTGTAGATGCCGCCCGGGATGTTCGTCATCACGTAGAAGGGCTTGCCGGCCACCAGCTTCTGGATGCCCATGGCGTTGATGGGAATCATGCGGATCGCCGTGCTGTTGGCAATCTCGAGACCGCCGCCCCAGGGGTTGCCGACGGTGTAGAAGAACGCGTCGATCTTCTTGTCCACCAGCGC
>VXPH01000141.1 GCA_009839615.1 Nitrospinota bacterium | reverse complement strand
ACCATTGGGGAACTCAACCAGATTCTCAAGGAATTCAGCACCGAAAGCGCCAGCGGGCTCAGAAAGCAGGATCTGATCTACAAGATACTTGAGGCGCAATCCGACAAGGATCGCAACGGCGGCGGCGGAACCATCACCGGAGAGGGCGTGCTCGAGATTTTGCCGGACGGGTTCGGGTTCCTGCGTTCGCCCGCATACAACTATCTGCCCGGCCCTGACGACATTTACGTTTCCCCCAGTCAGATTCGCCGCTTCGATCTTCGCACCGGCGATACGGTGAGCGGTGAAATCCGCCAGCCCAAAGAGGGGGAGCGGTATTTCGCGCTTTTGAAAGTCGAGAAGATCAACTTCGAACCACCCGAGGCGAGCAAGGACAAAGTTCTGTTCGATAACCTCACCCCCCTGTACCCGGATCGCAGGATACAGCTCGAAATTTCCGGGGAAGAGGTCAGTTCGCGTGTTCTGGACCTCATGACGCCGATCGGCTTCGGGCAGCGCGGCCTCATCGTCGCAGCGCCCAGAACCGGCAAGACGATGATGCTTCAGTCCATCGCGAAGAGCATCGCGACGAATCATCCCGATGTGCACCTCATCGTTCTGCTCATCGATGAGCGTCCCGAGGAAGTTACGGACATGGAGCGCTCCGTGCGCGGGGAAGTGATTAGCTCGACGTTCGACGAGCCGGCGTCTCGCCACGTGCAGGTGGCGGATATGGTGATCGAAAAGGCGAAAAGGCTTACCGAACATAAGCAGGATGTCGTTATCCTGCTCGATTCCATCACGCGGTTGGCGCGCGCGCATAACACCATCATCTCGCCGAGCGGGAAAGTCCTCTCCGGCGGTGTGGACTCGAACGCGCTCCAGCGGCCGAAACGCTTTTTCGGCGCGGCGCGAAACCTCGAAGAAGGCGGCAGCCTCACCATTCTCGCCACGGCGCTGGTGGAGACGGGCAGCCGGATGGACGACGTGATTTTCGAGGAGTTCAAGGGTACGGGCAACATGGAAGTTCACCTCGACAGGAAACTCTCCGACAAGCGCGTGTTTCCCTCGGTGGACATCAACAAGTCCGGCACGAGGAAGGAGGAGTTGCTCCTCAGCCCGCAGGAGCTCAACCGCGTGTGGGTGTTACGCAAGGTTTTACAACCACTTGGCGTGGTGGATTCGATGGAGCTCCTGCTCGAGAAAATCCAGGAGACGAAGACCAACGAGGAATTCCTCGCTTCGATGAACAACTAGCCAACCCCTTGTTTTTCCCTGATTTTTGGGGTAGACAAGGCGCTGGCATTTCGGTATAAAGCGCTCTCTCCGCAGGGGAGAGGGGCCGGTTTTTTTTATCGAAAAACCACGTTTATTTATCGATTTTTATCGAAATTTACAGGATTGTTTTCGACGTTTGGAACCCGATTTTTTGGAGCGCCCGGTTATGAAGGCCGAGATTCATCCCGAGTTGTTCGAGTGCAGGATTTCCTGCAGTGGTTGCGGCATCGAGTTCACCACGTTCTCCACGCGCGAGCAAATCCGCGTGGAAGTCTGCTCGCAGTGCCACCCGTTCTTCACCGGAAAGCAGGCGCGCATCGTGGATACCGAGGGCCGCGTCGAGAAGTTCGTGAAGAAGTTCGAGGGCAAGGAGGCGCGGGTCTCCAAGCGCAAGCGCAAGCAAGCCGCTGCCGAGGAGGAGCGGGCGGCCCGGCTGGAGCGCGAGGCGAAGCAGGCCGCCGAGAAAGAAGAGGAAGAGAAAAGGCTCAGAGAAGAGGCCCGGAAGAAACGGGCCGAGGAGCGCGCCGCCAGGCAGGCGGCCCAGGCGCAGAAAGAAGAATCGGCCGAAGCTGAGGCTTCCGCCGCCGAGGGTGCTGCGCCCGCGCCTGAACCGGACGATGCCGGGACGGCGGCCGCCGCGGTTGAAGATGCTCCGCCTGCCGCTGAACCCGTCGATGCTGAGGCTGTTGCCGCCGCCGGGGATGCCGCGCCCGAACCCGAAGCCAACGATGCCGAGGACGCTTCACCTGCGCCCGAACCGGGCGGAGAAGCCGAGAAGCCCGAGGATTCATAAGCGCGGAGCCACCCGTGTTTGCCTGGGGGCCGCCCCCGGGCGGTGGTTTCTCGGCAAACGCGAATTCGTGGACCCGGGCTTTGCTCCCGGCCGCCCCCATTCGCTGCCCGTCGGTTGATCCCCATGTTCGAAAAAATCGAACAAATCATCGAAAAACACCAGACGCTGGAGATGCGCCTCTCGGACCCGGCCCTGCTCAAGGACCGCAAGAAATTCGAGCAGACGGCGCGCGAGCACAAGGAACTCTCCCAAGTCGTCCAGGCTTATGAGGAATGGCGCGGATACGAGAACGCCATCGAGGGGGCGAAGTCCCTGCTCGAGGAAGGCGATCCGGAGATGAGCGAACTCGCGCAGGCGGAACTCGAAGACGCGGGCGCGAAGCGCGAAGAGGTGGAGGAGAGGCTGCGCCGGCTTCTGCTGCCCAAAGACCCGAACGATGAGAAAAACGTCATCCTCGAAGTCCGCGCGGGCACGGGCGGCCAGGAGGCCGCGCTCTTCGCGGCCGATTTGTACCGCATGTACGCCCGCTACGCCGAACTCCAGGGCTGGGGGGTGGAGGAGTTGAGTAAGAGCGAGAGCGACCTGGGGGGCCTCAAGGAAGTCTCCGCGCTCATCAAGGGCGCGGGCGCCTACAGCCGCCTGCGCTATGAGAGCGGCACGCATCGCGTTCAGCGGGTGCCGGTCACCGAGACGCAGGGCAGAATCCACACCTCCGCCGCCACGGTGGCCGTGCTGCCCGAGGCGGACGAGATCGCGCTTGAGGTCGGCGAGAAGGACTTGCGGATCGACGTCTACCGTTCCTCCGGTCCGGGGGGCCAGAGCGTGAACACGACCGATTCCGCCGTGCGCATCACCCATGTGCCCACCGGCCTCGTCGTCACTTGCCAGGACGAGAAGAGCCAGCACAAGAACCGCGCCAAGGCCATGAAGATCCTCTCGGCCCACCTGCTGGACATGGAAATCCAGAAGCAGATGTCCGAGCGTTCCGCGCAGCGCAAGAGCCTCGTGGGCAGCGGGGACAGGAGCGAGCGGATCCGGACCTACAATTTCCCCCAGGACAGGATTACCGATCACCGCATCGGCCTCACCCTCCACGGTCTTCCCGGCTTCATGGAGGGAGGGATCGACGAGATGGTCAAACGGGTGATAGAAAGCCGCGAGGCCGAGCGTCTGGCCGAACTGGAAGAAAGCACGGAAGCCCATTCCGCAGAATGACGACCTCTCCTCCTGCGGCGCAAAGCGAATCCCGAACAAAAGTGTGCGCTCTGATCTCCCGTCTGGAAAAGCAATTCGCCGGGGCGGGCGTGGACTCGCCGGGGCTGGATGCGCAACTGCTCCTGGCGATGGTATTAGAGTGCGACAGGGCGCACCTTCATGCGCATCCCGAGAAAGTGGTATCCGCCGAGGAACTCGCGCGGGTCGAGGCGCTCGCGCAAAGGAGAGCCGGGCGCGAACCGATGGCATACATCATGGGCGAGCGGGAGTTCTGGTCCATGCCGTTTCTCGTCTCGCCGGACGTGCTGATCCCGAGATCCGAATCAGAGCTTCTCGTCGAGCGAGCCGCGGCGCTTTTGGGGAAAGGCGGAAAAAGCAGGATACTCGACGCAGGATGCGGCAGCGGTGCGGTGGGTCTGGCGATTGCGAGCGAATTGCCGCAAGCGCATATTACCTTGCTCGACCTCTGCCCCAGGGCGCTCGAGGTGGCGAGGCGAAACGCGAAAAAGTTCGATCTGGAAAGGCGGACGAGGCTGGTGGCTTCGGATTTGTTTCATGCGCTCGCCGGGGGAGAGGAGTTCGACCTGATCGCCTCGAACCCGCCCTATGTGGCCACGGGGGAACTGGGTGGCTTGATGCCCGAAGTTTCATCGTTCGAGCCGCGCCTTGCGCTCGATGGCGGCGTCGACGGGATGGACCTCATCCGGCGCATCATCGGGGAGGCGCCTTCTTATCTCGTGTGCGGGGGTTTCCTGCTGATCGAGATGGACCCACGCCAGATGGCCGGGGCGGAGGCCGCCTCGCAGCGCAGTGGGAAATATCGCGCGCCGAGGCGGCATAAAGACCTCGCCGGGCGCGATAGGGTTTTGGAACTTGTGAGGGTGTAGGTCGTGGAGCGATTCAGAATCCGGGGAGGCAGGCCGCTGCGCGGGGAGACCGAGGCGTCGGGCTCCAAGAACGCCTCTTTGCCGATTATGGCCGCCGCCATCCTGGCCGATGGCGTAAGCCGGGCGCGCAGGGTTCCGGACTTGCGCGATACGAACACGATTTTGGGGCTTCTGGGCGAATTCGGCGTGAAGTCGCGCGAAGAATCGCCCGGGCGCATCTCCCTGGACGCTACGAACATCACGGGCGGCGTCGCGCCCTATGAACTGGTCCAGGCGATGCGGGCTTCCATCCTGGTGCTGGGGCCCCTGCTGGCGCGTTTCGGATCGGCCCGCGTCTCCCTTCCGGGCGGCTGCGCCATCGGGGCCAGACCCATCGACCAGCATTTGAAGGGCCTGAGCGCGATGGGGGCGGAGGTCCGGATAGAGCAGGGCTACATCGAGGCCAGGGCCCGGAAGCTCACCGGCGCGCGCATCTCGTTCGACCTCACGACGGTGACGGGGACGAAAAACCTGATGATGGCCGCATCATTGGCGGAAGGCGTCACCGTTCTCGAAAACGCGGCCTTGGAACCCGAGGTGGTCACGCTCGCAGATTTGTTGAACCGGATGGGCGCCAGGGTGAACGGCGCGGGCACGCCCGTGATCGAGATCGAGGGCGTGGATTCGCTTGCAGGCTACGACGTGGCCGTTCCCGCGGACCGCATCGAGGTGGGAACCCTCATGATAGCCGCCGCCATCACGGGTGGGGATTTGAGAATAACGAATTGTGAGCCGGAGCAGGTGCACGCATTGGCGCTCAAGCTGAGCGAGGCCGGGCTGGAAGTGTCGGAAGGCGCGGACTGGATTCGCGTGCGCGGCGACGGCTCCGTGCGGCCCGTGAACGTCAAGACGGCGCCCTATCCGGGTTTCCCCACGGACTTGCAGGCCCAGTTCATGGCGCTGATGACGCTGGCCGGCGGAACCTGCGTGCTGACGGAGACCATCTTCGAGAACCGTTTCATGCACGCCGCCGAACTCGCCCGAATGAACGCGCGGATCCAAATCGACGGACGGACGGCGCACATCGAGGGCGTGGCGCATCTCGCCGGCGCCTCGGTGACGGCGACCGACTTGAGGGCGAGCGCGTCGCTCGTTCTGGCGGGTCTGGCGGCGGATGGAGAAACCATCGTCCGCAACGTATATCATATCGACAGGGGATATCAGCGGCTCGAGGAGAGGTTGAGGGCTCTCGGCGCGGATATCCGGCGCGAAGTGGAGTCGTGATGAAAGAGAACCGGGAAAAAGAATTGATCATCGCCCTGCCCAAGGGAAGAATTTTCACTGAAGCCACCGAATGTCTGGTGAAGGCGGGGGTCTTGTCCAGGCCCATCTCGGATAAGTCCCGGAAGCTCATCCTGCGCGATGCGAAAACGGGGATACGGGTCTTGATCCTCAGGAATCACGACGTGCCCATCTACGTGGAGCGCGGCGCCGCCGATTTGGGCGTCATCGGGCGCGACGTATTGCTCGAGCAGGGTCGCGACGTATACGAACCCCTGGACATGAAGGTGGCGCCGTGCCGCCTCATGGTGGCGGCGCCCGAGGGAATGACCTGGGCGGATTTGACCGGGCGGATATCGCTGCGCGTGGCGACGAAATTTCCGGTCATCACCACCCGGTTTTTCGAGCAGATGGGGGTTCAGGCCAAGATCATCCGGCTCTACGGCAACGTGGAGATCGCGCCCGCCACGGGGGTGGCGGACCTGGTTGTGGATCTGGTGGACACGGGCGGGACGCTGCGGGCCAACGGACTGGTCCCGATTCGCGAGATATTCAGCGCGACGGCCAGGCTCATCGCCAACCGGGCGAGCTTGAAGACGAACTACAAGTTGGTGAGCGCGATCATTGAACAGTTGAAAGGGGTGATTCCCACAGCCCAAAACCGCACGGAAAACGGCGCGGGTCCGGCGTCCGGCGAGGAGAGGGCGTGAGGCGCTTCCGCTACGGGGCGGAGGATTTCGCCGCCAGGATCGAGCGCCTCTCCCTGAGCGGGGAGGATGCGTTCTCTCGCGTCGAGGGGGACGTGCGCGCGATCATCGAGCGCGTGCGGGCGGAGGGGGATGACGCGCTCATCGATTTGACGCAGGAGTTCGACGGCGTTTCCCTGGACGCCGGGAGCCTCGTCGTGGGCGAGGAGGAGATGGCGCGCGCCCTCGACGCCCTGCCGGCCGAAACGCTGGACGCCCTGAAGCTCGCCGAGGAGCGGATTCGCGCGTTCCACGAGGCGCAGCTTCCCCGAAGGATCAACCTCGAGCCTGCGCCCGGTGAGCGGCTCTCGCTCGAACCCACCGCGCTCGCGAGCGTGGGTCTCTATGCGCCGGGCGGCACGGCGGCCTATCCCTCCACGGTGCTGATGAACGCGACTCCCGCGCGCGCCGCGGGCGTGGACGAGTTGGTTCTGTGCACGCCGCCGGGCCCGGACGGCGAGGTGCCCGCCGCCGTGTTGGCGGCGGCTTCCCTGGCGGGTCTTGCGCGCGTCGTGCGCGTCGGAGGCGCGCAGGCGGTCGCCGCGATGGCGTATGGTACGCAGAGCGTCCCCCGCGTGGACAAGATTGTGGGGCCGGGCAACGTATACGTCGCCGCTGCGAAGCGCATCGTGCGCGGGCGCGTGGAAATCGATAAAGAAGCTGGGCCGAGCGAGGTGGTCGTGCTCCTGGACGACCCCGCTCTGGCCGAATGGGCGGCGGCGGACCTGCTCGCCCAGGCCGAGCACGACGCGCAGGCGATGGCGGTGGGCGTTTGTCTGGGCGCGGACGTAGCGGATGTGCTTGAGGGGGAAATGGAAAGCCAGTTGCGCGCAGCCGCGAGGAGTGCGGAGATGGCGCAGGCCTTGGAGAATCGCGGCGCGATCATCGAGGTGGGCTCGCGCGAGGAGGCGCTTGCGGTGGCGGAAATGCTGGCGCCCGAGCACCTGGAGATTCTGATGGAGCGCGCCGAAGAGGCGGCCGGGGAGATTCGAAATGCGGGCGCGGTGTTTTGCGGGCCGTGGAGCCCGGTTCCCCTGGGCGATTACATCGCGGGTCCCAACCACGTGCTTCCCACCGGGGGGGCGGCGCGCTTCGCCTCGCCGCTCGGCGTGTATGACTTCATCAAGTGGACGAGCAGGGTGTGTTTCGATGCGGCCGCCGCCGCTCGGCTGGCCGAACCCGCGGCGAGGCTCGCCGATCTCGAGGGCTTGTCCGCGCACGCGCGCGCCTTGCGCTTGCGGCGCGGCGCATCCTGAGGGGGGGTATTGAAAAAGTCCCTCGATGCGGGAAAACCACCGTCATTCCGGCGAAAGCCGGAATCCATTTTATGATTTTTGCTTTCGTTTTCGCATTTGATTCCGACTCGCGGGAGGGCGCGCCGTGCCCGAGTCGGGAACGGATGAGGTGGATATATATGGCGGTGTCCGTATCTTCCCCGTCCGGGAGCGAGGAAATCCGGATGAAGGACCAAAGGCAAAGTCAAAATGGATTCCGGCTTTCGCCGGAATGACGAACAAAGGCAATAGGGCGCGATGGTTCTGTAGGGACAGGTCGCGACCTGTCCCTACGGTGAACAATTCGATAATCGGGATACCTTCTCCAAAGAAGGGTTTTCAACACCCCCCAGGGGGAGTGGTTTCATTTCGCGGACTTTTTCAACAGTTCCCCGAGGGGACGCTGGCGGGACGCGCCCGGATCAAGCATAATCGCGCTGCCGGGAGGCGGCGGTTTCACTGAAATTTTCCATCCGCCGGGAGAGAGAAGGTGGCGTCGAGAGCCAAGCAGAGAAAAGCGCGCGTGAGCAGAAAGACGAAGGAAACCGACTTCTCCGTCGCGGTCAACCTGGACGGCGCGGGCGAGGCCGAAATCAATACAGGCCTTGGTTTTTTCGACCACATGCTCGCCCAGATCGCCCGCCACGGGCTGGTGGACTTGACCGTTCGCGGCAAGGGGGACCTCGACGTCGACGGCCACCACACGGTGGAGGACATAGGAATAATCCTGGGGCAAACGCTGGCGAAGGCGCTCGGCGACCGGGCGGGCATCACCCGCTACGCCGACGTGCGCCTGCCCATGATGGACGCGCTCGTTCACGTGGCGGCGGATTTCGGCGGAAGGGGAAACCTCGTCTTCCGCGCCGCGTTCCCCGAAGCCCAAATCGGCGAGTTCGACACCGCGCTCGTGCGCGAGTTCTTCTGGTCCGTGGCCACCCATGCGGGCGTCGACCTCCACATCGAGGTCTGCTACGGGGATAACAGCCACCACATGGTGGAAGCCGTGTTCAAGGGCTTCGCGCGGGCGCTGCGCGCGGGCGTCGCACTCGACCCGAGAGATGAGAGCGTGCCCAGCACCAAGGGCGTTTTGTAAGACAGCTTTGTGGAGTTCCATTATTGTGGGGTTGTTGAAAAAGTTCCCGGGAAGCGACTTTGAGTTTCGCGCACGCTTTTGAATTTCACTCCCCCCTTGAGGGGGAGTCGGCAAGACGAGGGCGAAGCCCGTAGTCGCGCCGGTGGGGGGTAGAATTCGGAATGGCGATCAAACACGTTGTACCCCCCACCGAATCGGCCTTCGCATAAACCGCTCGGCTTCTTCGTCTGGCTTTCCCCTCGGGAAGCCAGACCCTCAAGGGGGGAGTGGTTGGTTAGCGCTCTGTAAGGGAGGAGTAAAGTTTCATCCCTCCTTGGTCGGCTCTATACGTGGAATGACGAAATTGGGAGCTTTTTCAACCAACCCACTAAGGGGAACAGCATGACGGCCGAGATCGTCGTCGTCGACTACGGCATGGGAAACGTCCTGAGCGTGAGGAACGCCCTGGCCAAAATCGGTGCGAAGGCGGTGCTGAGCGACGACCCCGGGGTCCTGGAGGCGGCAAAGGGCGTCATCCTGCCCGGGGTGGGCGGTTTTCCGGAGTGCATGGGCGCCCTGGAGAGCGCCGGCCTCACCGGGCCTTTGCGCCGCGCCATCGAGGAGGGCGTTCCTTATCTCGGGATATGCCTGGGGCTTCAGATTCTTTTTGAAGAGAGCGAGGAGTTCGGCTCCACGCCGGGTCTGGGAATCCTGCCCGGGCGCGTGCGGCGCTTTCCCGAGGGGATGACCGGAAACAGCGGCGCGCTGCCCTTGAAGATTCCGCACATGGGCTGGAACCAGCCGCAGTTTCGGGGCGAATCCCCGATTCTCGCAGGTCTACCGAGTGGCGCGCATTTCTATTTCGTCCACTCCTACTACGCGGAGCCCTCCGAAGCCGCGCGGCCCTGGATCGCGGCGACGTGCGATTTCGGCGTGCCCTTCATCGCCAGCGTCCACAGGGGAAACCTCTTCGCCACCCAGTTCCACCCGGAGAAAAGCGGCGCGCTCGGCCTGGGGATTTTGAGGGAATTCGTCGAAATCTGCCGCGCGCATAAAGCCGCATCCGCGTAAGGGTTATTGAAAAAGCCTCAATTTCGTAATTCGGCCTATGTAGTCGAGCGGGAGGGAGGATACATCCTTCCACCCTTGCAAAACGCCAACCAACCACTCCCCCTCAAGGGGGGAGTGAAAAACCTTGGGGTCATCTACCGAATCACGAAATCAGGACTTCTTCAACAACCCCCTGAGTCAGCCCCTCGGGCGCGCCTTTGCCTCCTTTTCCACAAAAAATCCCGCAAGCGTTTGCAATATCGCCCGTTTGGGTTTAATGAGAGGCGCAACACGAACGCGGACTTCATCTCGGGGGTGGCGTTTTGTTTCTCATTCCGGCGGTCGATCTCAAGGGCGGCAAGTGCGTGCGGCTCATCCAGGGCCAGAAAGGGCGCGAGATCGTCTACGGCGACGACCCGGTGGCCTGGGCCTTGCGCTGGGTGGAGCAGGGAGCGCAGCGTCTTCACCTCATCGATCTCGACGGCGCCTTTGACGGCGCGCCCGCCCACATCGACGTCCTCGCGCAGGTGGCCGAGGCGGTGGATGTACCCGTGGAATTCGGCGGCGGCGTTCGCACGGAAGAATCGCTCGCGGCCGTCCTGGAGGCGGGAGCGAGCTTCGTCATCCTGGGCACGAGCGCGCTCAAGAATCCTGAGTTCCTTGAGTCCGCCGCCCGCGCGAATCCCGGTAAAATACTTTTGGGCATCGACGCCAAAGACGGGGAAGTCAGGGTCTCGGGCTGGGAGGAGGGGGACTCGGCCTCGCCCGCATCCTTGGCGAACCGCTTCGCGCATCTTCCCCTGGCGGGAATCATCTTCACCGACATCCGCCGCGACGGCACGCTGGAGGGCTTCGACCCCGCCCCCACCGCCGCGCTTGCGGAGGCCTGCGGTCTGCCCGTCATCGCCGCGGGCGGGGTGAGCAGGCTCGAGGACGTGGAAAAACTCATTTCCCTGGAGGGGAAGGGCGTCATCGGCGCCGTCGTGGGGCGCGCCCTCTACGAGGGGACCATGGATTTTCCCAAGGCGATGGAGATGCTCTCTTGCTAGCCAAGCGAATCATTCCCTGCCTGGACGTGAAAGAGGGCCGCGTGGTGAAGGGCGTGAACTTCGAGGGCCTGCGCGACGCGGGCGACCCCGTGGAGTGCGCCGCGCATTATGACGAGATGGGGGCGGATGAAATCTGCTTTCTCGACATCACGGCTTCGAAGGAAAAGCGCGGCACGCTGCTCGACATGGTGCGCCGCACGGCGGAGCGCGTGTTCGTTCCCCTCACGGTGGGCGGCGGCGTGCGCGAGGAGGAGGACGTGCGCGATTTGCTGAGAGCGGGCGCGGACAAGGTGAGCATCAACAGTGCGGCGCTCCGGGACCCGGGCGTCCTCAAGCGCTCGGCGGAGCGCTACGGAAGCTCCACCATCGTGTGCGCCATCGACGCCAAGCGCGTCCCGGACGATGGGGATGCGCTCCATTGGGAGGCGTTCACGCACGGGGGCTCGCGCCCCACCGGCCAGGATGCCGTGGCCTGGGCGGAGGAGGCGTGCGCGCTGGGCGCGGGCGAGATTCTCCTCACCAGTATGGACAGGGACGGCACGAAGGACGGCTACGACTTGCCCCTCACGCGCACGATTGCCGAGCGGGTGAGTGTGCCCGTCATCGCTTCGGGCGGCGTGGGGAACCTCGAGCATCTCTACGATGGCTTGGAAGAGGGTTGCGCCGACGCCGTTCTGGCCGCCTCGATCTTCCATTTCGGCGATTACTCGGTCGAGGAGGTGAAAGTCTATTTGCGCGAGCGCGGTGTGGAGGTGAGGCTTTGAGCGAGGCGGAAATTCCCGAGGTCAAGTGGAACGAGCAGGGTCTGGCCCCCGCCATCTGCCAGGACGCGGCGACGGGGCAGGTCCTGACCCTCGCGTGGGTGAACGAGGAGTCGCTGCGCCTGACGCTGGAGAAGGGAACCGTCCACTTCTGGTCGCGCTCCCGCGGGGAGCTCTGGCACAAGGGCGAGACCTCGGGGAACTATCTGCATCTCGTTTCCGCGAGGCTCGATTGCGACTCGGACGCCCTGGTGTTCATCGTCAAACCCGACGGGCCAGCCTGCCACACGAACCGGATGTCCTGTTTCTTCAACGAAGTCCCCGCCCCCGGGCGAGAGGATGGCGAAGAGGCGCTCGATTTCGATCACAACCTGCTCGAATCCTTGTATCGCCTGATCCTGGACAGGAAAGAGGCGGGCGATACGGATTCGAGCTATGTGGCGCGCCTGTTCGCCAGGGGCGAGGAGCGGGTGCTGGAGAAAATAGACGAAGAGGCCGCCGAGGTCGTCATGGCGATGCGCGAAGACGACCCGGACGCGATAACGAACGAGGTGGCCGACCTGTGGTTCCACACCCTGGTGGGGATGGCCGCGCGTGGCGTGCCGCCGGGGCGCGTTTTTGCGGAACTCGCACGCCGGTTCGGACGCGGCGGCAGACCTGAGTCCGAGAGATAGGGTATTTTCTGCCGAGTTCGGGTCTCCACCGTCCACAGTCGAAGGTTTAATTATTTTCATTTTTGTTGACAGTTCCGGCTTCGACTCCTATATTGACTTTCAATAATGGGATTATTGCGCAATCTGCGCTTTTGAAGTTGATAAGCTGTTGAATTTCAAAAAGATGCGGGATGGCGAGGGTCGTCCCCCTTATTTTGTTCATACATATTCCGTTCTTCGGCCCGTCTTGAAGAACGAT
>VXPH01000209.1 GCA_009839615.1 Nitrospinota bacterium | reverse complement strand
TGTAGGGACAGGCCCCCGTGCCTGTCCGGTTGCGGTTCCGGCGTGGGCGGGCACAGTCGAGCTTCTCTTTCTCAGGAAGCTCGACGCCCCTACGGGAAATCCATTCCCTGTTTCTGGGGACTTTTTCAACATTCCCCCTTTATTAATATTTAAAGATTAACCCTTAATAACGAAATCCCTTATTAAACGTTCGCGCAATATAACTGAAAAACCGGTCTCGTTATTAAGTTTTTAGAATGAAATCTTAATAACGGTATTTCTTATTAAACTTTGCTGAGCAAGACTTGCTATCCCTAGTACCGCTCCGGCACGAAGGTCTGCTCGCTCAGGGGAGGGCGCACGTAGGCCTTGGAATCGCGGCGCGGGGGGAGTTCGACCGGCGCGGGCGTGAGGTCCTCATAGGGGATGAGGGAGAGCAGGTGGTGGATGCAGTTCAGCCGCGCGCGGCGCTTGGAGTCCGCGTCCACCACGTACCACGGCGCCTGCTTGATGTCGGTGTGGGCGAACATCTCGTCCTTCGCCCTGGAATACTCCACCCAGCGGGTGCGCGATTCCAGGTCCATCGGCGAGAGCTTCCAGCGCCGCGTGCGGTCCTCGATGCGCGCCTGAAAGCGGCGCTCCTGTTCGGCGTCGCTCACCGAGAACCAGTATTTGATGAGTATTATCCCTGAGCGCACGAGCATCCGCTCGAAGGTGGGGCATGAGTGCAGGAACTCGCGGTATTCCTCATCCGTGCAAAAGCCCATCACCCGCTCCACGCCGGCGCGGTTGTACCAGGAGCGGTCGAAGAGCGCCATCTCGCCCGCGGCGGGCAGGTGCGGCACATAGCGCTGGAAGTACCACTGCGTCTGCTCGCGCTCGGTGGGCGCGGCGAGCGCCACGACGCGGCAGACGCGCGGGTTGAGCCTCAAGGTGATGCGCTTGATGACGCCGCCCTTGCCGGCCGCGTCGCGCCCCTCGAAGATGACGACGACTTTCAGGCCCTGGTCCTTGATCCACTCCTGGAGCTTCACGAGTTCTTCCTGGAGCCGCGCGAGCTCGGCCTCGTACACCTTTTTGGGCAGCCTCTGGCGCGGCGCCTTGGCGGCGTCTCCCGCCCGCGTGAAAGCGGGGGCGCTATCCTCTGCGGGCGCGGCTTCCGGGCCGCTGGATTGGGGTGTCGCCTCTTCGCTCATCCTCGTCATTCCTTGGGACTGAGGTCGAGGCCGAACCACTTGCGGGAGAGTCGGGACAGCGTCCCATCGGCGGTGGCGGCCTCGATGGCTCTTGAGAACATCTCCGCGAGCGCGCGGTCTTCCTTGCGGATACCGATTCCGATTCCCTCGCCCAAAGAGCCGCCCGTGAAGCCGGGGCCGACGACTTTCAACTTGCCCCGCTCTTTTTCGAGCACGGGCTGTAAGTAGGAGGTCTGGGCGAGGAGAGCGTCCACGCGGCCGGCAAGCAGGGCGGCGTCGACGTCCCCCTGGAGCTTGAAGGTGCGTATCCTGACGGCGCCGGCCATGTGGATTTTCAGGAAGTTCACGAAAACGGTGCCGGCCTGCGCGCCGATCTTCTTGCCGGCGAAGGCTTTCCGGAGCGTCCCGATGGCGGCCTTCTCCTCAGCAATCAGGCTGCCCAGCGTGACCGAGGCGGCTTTGGTCGATACGCCCGCCAGGGGGCCGCCGGCCCGCACGACGAAGACGTGGGGAGACGCGGCGAAAGGACGCGAGTAGGTGATGCGCTTCCTTCGCTTGGCGGTGATCGCCATGCCCGACATGATGGCGTCGAACGCCCCCGCCCGGAGCGCGGGTATGATGCCCTCCCAGGCGCGCGGGATCATCCTGCACGTCACCTTCATGCGCCGGCACAGGTCGGCCGCGAGGTCGATCTCGAAGCCGACGAGCTTTCCCGAGGCGTCCGTGTCGTTCCAAGGGGGATAGGCGCCCTCGGTGGCGATGCGCACGCTCGCGCCCGGACCCCAATTGGCCGCCTGCGCCGGAGAAGCGAGGGCGAGCGTCGCCAGGGCGAGAACCGCCAAAACCATCTTCATGCGCGCCTCCTTTTTCCGTGAACTTTTCGATTATGAGCGCCCAGAAATAACCGCGCAAGGGGGTAGGAGAGGTGGGTATGTAGGGGTCGCATATATGCGACCCGACCGGATCGCGGCATGTGGGCCGCATATATGTCCGACCTACACACAAGTTGGCAACCCGGCCCAAAAGGAACCTTCTCAACAGCCCCGTCTGGGCGCCTTTGCGAAGGCCGCCATTTTTTTGTATTATTTCTGTTCCAACTTTTCCCGCCTTGTCGTTTTATCGCCCGCCCGAATTTTGTCTGGTGTTTTTTTCGTAATGGGATGGCGTCCGCCGCCTGGGCCGAAGGGACTCCATCATGCCGCCAACTTCGTAGCGCCAAGAGGGGGTAGATGCGATGGATTGGCTGAATTCGATGATCAGTTCCGTGAACGCTTTCGCCTGGGGGCCGCCGATGCTCGGCATGCTGGGCGTAACGGGCGTGCTCCTTACGCTGGGGATGGTCTTCATGCCCTGGCGCAAGGTGGGCTACGGCTTCCAGCTGCTCTACGACAAGGATGGGGAGGTCGGCGAGGGCGAGGTCAAGCCCTTTAACGCGCTGATGACGGCGCTCTCCGCGACCGTCGGCACCGGTAACATCGCCGGCGTCGCCACCGCCATCGCCCTGGGAGGTCCCGGGGCCATTTTCTACATGTGGCTCATCGCGCTCTTCGGCATGGCGACGAAATACGCCGAAGCCGTCTGCGCGGTGACCTACCGCGAGGTGGACGCCGCGGGCAAGTACGTGGGCGGACCCATGTACTACTTGAGGAACGGCGTGGGCGAATTCGCGCCCGAACTCGCCAAATGGCTGGGGCTCGCGTTCGCCGTGTTCGGCGCGGTGGCGGCGTTCGGCATCGGCAACGCCGTGCAGGTGAACTCGATGGCGACCGCGCTTCAGGGCAGCTTCCTGATCCCCACCTGGATCACGGGTGTCGTGGTGGCCGCGCTCGTGGGCTTCGTCGTCCTGGGCGGCATCCAGCGCATCGGCGAGGTGGCGGGCAAGCTCGTGCCCGCGATGATCGTCCTCTACGTGGGCGCCGCGCTCATCATCATCCTCATCAACATCGCCTCGGTGCCCGCGGCCATCGGCCTCATCTTCAAGCACGCCTTAAAGCCGGCGGCGGCGGCGGGCGGTTTCGCGGGCGCAGCGGTGGCGGCGGCGGTTCGCTTCGGCGTCGCGCGCGGCGTGTTCTCGAACGAATCGGGCCTGGGCTCGGCGGCCATCGCGCACGCGGCGGCGCAGACGAACAGCCCGGTGCGCCAGGGCGTCATCGCCATGCTGGGCACCTTCATCGACACCATCGTGGTCTGCACGATGACGGCGCTGGTCATCCTGACCTCCGGCGCGTGGATGTTGAAGGGCGCGGACGGCGCGGGCCTCACGGGTGTGCTGCTCACCTCGGCGGGCTTCCAGAGCACCATCGCGGGCGGTAGCTACATCGTCACGATAGCGCTGGCCGTATTCGCCTTCACCACCATCCTGGGCTGGTCGTACTACGGCGAGCGGTGCTGGCAGTATCTCTTCAGTGAGAACAGTCTCATGGTCTACCGGGGCTTGTGGGTGCTCGCGGCGCTCGGCTTCGCGAACGTGAAGGTGGCTTTCGTCTGGAACTTGTCTGACACGCTGAACGGGCTGATGGCGGTGCCCAACCTCATCGGCCTGCTCTTGCTCGCGCCGATGGTGTTCAAGGTCACGCGCGAGTATTTCGACGAATCGGCTTGAGCCTCGTCGTAACGTAGCCGCCCTTGCGGGCGTGAGATCGCTCGTGAGGGCGGTTCTTGTTTAGGCGGTTTGTTCCGCGTGTAGGGACAGGTCGCGACCTCGAACAGGCCAGGGGCCTGTCCGCTACGGAATTCCTTGCGAATTGAGATGAGCCCGTAGGGGCGGTTCGCGAACCCCGGACAGGCGTAGGGGCCTGTCCGGCTACGCCCTACCCAGCCGCCCCGCTGCCTCCTGTACCGCCGCTTCGCGCTCGCTCTGGCGTGCGGCGGCGCCCTCGCGCACGGCGGCGACCATCGCCGGGTCCGCCCGCTCGGGAGAGCCCGCATCGTAGGGAGGCTTGGGGTCGTACTCCATGCCGAGCTGTATCTTCCGGGCGGCTTCGGCCCCCAGCACCTCTCCCGCCACCGTGAGGGCGAAATCGATGCCGGCCGTCACCCCGCCGCCGGTGATCACGTTGTCGTCCACCACCACGCGCTCGTTCACGGGCGTACACCCGAAGGCCGCGAGCATCTCGTGCGACATCCAGTGCGAAGTCGCGCGCTTGCCTTGCAAGAGCCCCGCCGCGCCCAGCACCAGGGATCCCGTGCACACGGAGGTGACGTAGCGCGCCTCCGCCGCCTGGCGGCGCACGAAATCGAGCGTCTCCGCATCATTCAAAAGCGCGTTCATGCCCGCACCTCCCGGCACGCAGATGAGGTCGAGCTGCGGGCAATCGGTGAACGTCATGTTCGGCAGAAGCTGCATGCCGCCGCCGGCGGTGACCGGATCAAGTGACTTCCAGACGAGATGGACGTCCGAGTCGGGGAACTTGGTGAAGACCTCGTACGGGCCGGTCATGTCGAGCTGGGTGAGATTCGGGAAAAGAAGAAGGCCGATCTGGAATCGCATGGCGGGTCGATGCCTCCGCTGTTGGGGTTGGGAGGTCAGGGTATGGGCGGCCCGCAGCCGTGTCAAGATGGGTCAATCGCGACCGGGGAGGGGTTGTTGAAAAAGTCCCGGCTTCGCGATTCGGTAGATAACCCCAAGGTTTTTCACTCCCCCCTTGAGGGGGAGTCAGTGAGCTGAGGGCGTAAGCCCGAAAGCGAACTGGTGGGGGGACAAGTCACAGATAAAAGCTTCCCCCACCGAATCGGCCTTCGCACAAATCGCTCGGCCTCTTCGTCGGGCTTTCCCCTCGGGAAGCCCGACCCTCAAGGGGGGAGTGTTTTATTGGTGCTCTGCAAGGGGGAGTGAATCGGGTTGCGCCCTGCTCCTCCATGCTTCCGCCCCCATGCTATACTTCACTCGAACCAACGTTCCCCGCTCCCTGCATGAAGGCCGCCATTGGAATATCTCTCCTTCGCGTGGAAAAACCGCCGCTTCCTGGCGTTCGGGCTTCTGCTCACGTTCTTCTCGTGCTTCGGGCAGTCCTATTTCATCGCCGTGTTCAACAAGGATATCCGGGGCGCCTTCTCGCTCTCCCACGGGGAGTTCGGCCTCGCCTACGCCATCGCCACCGTCTCGAGCGCGGTGTGCCTGATATGGGTAGGCCGGATGATCGACAAGACGAGGCTCAAGACTTTCGCCCTGTGCGTCTGCGGGGGGTTGATCGTCTCCTGCGTCCTGCTGGCGGCGGCGCCCGTATTTCCGGCGCTGCTCTTCGCCCTGTTCGCCCTGCGCTTGACGGGGCAGGGATTGATGGTCCACACCTCGGTGACGAGCATCGGCCGGCATTTCACCACAGAGCGCGGACGCGCCGTCAGCATCATCTCGATGGGCGGGCCGTCGGGCCAGGCGGTGATGGCGCTCGCGGCGGTCGCGCTCACCGCGTGGCTCACCTGGCGGCAGGTCTGGCTGGTGATGGCGGCCTTCTCCGCTCTCGCGCTGATTCCCGCCGTCGCCCGGCTGCTTGCGGATCACCAGGACGAGCATCTAGGTCGCAGGACGCGCGAAGAGGAGGCGTCCGCCTCCGGCCCCCAAGGGGTGTGGGGGAGAAGGGAGGTGCTCAAGGACCTGCGCTTCTACTTCATCATGCCGGTTTCTCTCGCCCCCTCGTTCATCACCACGGGCTTTTTCTTCCACATGGCGCACCTGGTGGAGGCCAAGGGGTGGAGCCTCGCCTTCTTCACGGGCGCGTACACGCTCTACACCCTTTTCTCGATCTCGTTGACGCTGCTCACCGGCCTCCTCATCGATCGGGTCGGCGCGGTCCGGATTCTCCCCTGGCATCTCGCGCCTCTATGCGCCGGGCTTGCGGTGCTGGCGGGTTCCGACCACTGGTCCGCCGCCATCCTCTACATGGGCCTGACGGGCGTCACCGTCGGCGTGCGCATCACCATCGGCGGGGCCATCTGGGCGGAAATCTACGGGGTGGAGAACCTGGGAGCGATCCGCTCCCTCGCCACCTCGTTCATGGTGGTATCCACCGCGCTCTCGCCCGTCGTCTTCGGCTGGCTGATCGACTACGGCGTGAGCGTGGAGAGCATCGCCCTCATGTGCCTGGCCTTCGCGGCGGGAGCGTCGGTATTGAGCGGCGCGTCGATTGGGATGGGGAACAATCGCGGGTGATAGGCCTGTAGGGGATTGTTGAAAAAGCCCTTGAAAGGGGGGCTGGGGGTGTAGGGACAGGCCTCCGTGCCTGTCCGATGTCGGGATGAATACGATGGATGGGCGTGATGGTTTTGTAGTGACAACCCCTCCTCGGGGTTGTCCCACAGTCCGCGAACCGCCCCTACGGGATGATAACGACCAACATGTCAGGACAGGCACGGAGGCCTGTCCCTACTCATCGTCGATTTCGGCGATCAACTCCTCGATGCCGCCATACGTGCTTAGCCCTTCTCTGGCGCGCGCCTGCCGAATGGCTTCGCGGGTTTCCTCGTTGGGAATCGGGTCGCGCGTCATTTCCGTATCGGCCATATCGTGTGTCATCACCGCTCCCTGCGCTTCGGCGGCGCGAAGCGGCGCCGCCAGCTCGCCGTCTGCGAGCGCGTGATGCGGTAGAGCATGAAGCCGCCCGCCGTCACCGAGACGAGGATGAGCGCGAAGCCTATCGTCATCGCTCGCTGGAACGGCGTGGCGCGCCGGGTTTTCTCCTGAGCGGAGCCCCCCGCCTTCTCCCCGGCCGCGGGAGGCTTCTCCGGCGGGGCGACCTCGGGCAGCCAGACGAAGGGAATCGCCACCATCCCCGCCACGAAGAGGATGGGCAATATCAGGCGCGTGAAGTAGAGGCGAAACATGATCCGGCAATCCTCCCGCTTCGGAATATAAAGGGCCGACGCGCGGGAATCCACCCCCCGCCGCCCAGGGCCGGCCGGGTGAGGCGTTTTTCGCCTCATGGGCGCGCGCGGTTTTCGTTTCGCCCGAAATGTGGTGATATGGATTTTCACCTGTGGAAAGCAAGCGGGAAGTTTTTTGAGCGTTTTCATTTATTTTTTCGGATCATGGCAAGGGAGGCGGCAGCGAATGAAACGGCCGAGAATCGGAATCACCTGCGACGTGGGCAAAAGAAATTATCCCGAAGAACCCAAGGTGCGCCCGCGCCACGTGCTCATGGACGCCTACGTGGAGTGCGTCATCAAGGCGGGCGGCGCGCCCCTGCTCCTGCCCGCGGTGGAGGATGAGCAGGCGAGCGTCTCCTTGCTCACCGGCATCCACGGGCTGATCATCTCGGGCGGCGGGCACGACATCGACCCCATGCTCTACGGCGAGGAGCGTTTGCCCGAATGCAGTCCCACGAACCCAAAGCGCGAGACGGCGGAGATGGCGGCCTGCCGGGGAGCCATGTCGCGCGACATGCCCGTGCTCGGCATCTGCGGCGGCATGCAGGTCATCAACATCGCGGCGGGCGGCACGCTCTATCAGGACATCCCCTCCCAGGTGCCGGGCGCGCTCACGCACCGGCCCGAGAACACGGACGAGAACACCTACACGTTCCACGAGATAGAGATAGGCGATTCCATCCTGGGCGAGGTGCTCGGGACGTCGTCGGTGGTGAACAGCCACCACCACCAGAGCGCGCGCGAGGTGGGGCCGGGCGTGCGCGTCTCGGCCAGGACCGAAGACGGGGTCATCGAGGCCATCGAGAGCCCCTCGCACCAGTTCGTCGTGGGCGTGCAGTGGCATCCCGAATCCATGTCGGCCTACGGCTACGCCGATATGGACGGGGCGGCGCAGCTCTTCTCCCGCTTCGTGGACGAAGCCCGCGCCTACTCGGATTAGGAAGGGTGTAGTTTTTTTCGCATAAACCCTGAGGAACCCGCCTGATGGACAAGCGACTCGACCCATACCGCTTCGACGTGGGAACGGCCCGCGTGGAGCCGGAAACCCCCATCGTGGCGGGGGCGTTCTTCACCCGGAAGGTCATCTTCACGGCGGGCAAATACGGGGTGGACGAGGGCGCGCAGATTCTGGTGTGCAAGCGGCTCTCGAGCGACATGGAGATACCCCAGTTCGAAGACCCTGCAGGGTCGGGCTACGTGAGCGTCTCCTGCTCGAACGCGCAAGTAGGTCTCGCGCTCTCCTATCAGGAACAGGGCTATCTCGACGATTGGCGCTCCGGCGTCTCTATCCGCGTCGCGCGGGGTTATCTCTGCGAGGGCGATGAAGTAACGCTCGTCCTGGGCGATACGAGCGGCGGCGGGCCGGGGCTCCGCGCGCAGACGTTCCCCGAGGCGCGCCACACGTTCAAGATCGTGGTCGACACCTTCAATCGCAAGCACTTCTACGAACTGGAACACGACCCCGAGATCCGCGTCACGGGCGGCGCGCCCGAAACCTGGCATCTCGCGTGCCCCCAGACCCCCGCGCAGGGGGAGGCGTTTTCCGCCATCGTGCGGGGCGTGGACAGCTGGGGAAACCCGGCGGAGGAATTCACGGGCGAGGTGTCGGTCAACAAGAGCCTGAGGGGGTGGGGCGCGGAGGATGAGGCCCCCGGCCGGGTGGAATTCTCGAAAGGCGACGGCGGCGTAAAGCGCGTCGGCGGCGCGCGCCTGACGGGGGAGGGCCCCTACCGCCTCCGGCTCGAGGACCCGGCGGGGCTGGTGTCTCTCTCTCCGCCGATTCTGCCAAAAGCGCCGGGTGATCCCTACTCCCTCTTCTGGGGGGACATCCACGGGCAAACGCGTTCCACGGTCGGCACGGGCACGGTGGAGGAGTATTTCCGCTTCGCGCGCGACAAGGCGGGCGTGGACGTCGCCGCGTGGCAGGGCAACGACTTCCGCGTCCGCAAGGAGGATTGGGCGGAGGTCGTTAGGGAGTGCAAGGCGTTCAACGAGCCGGGCCGCTTCGTCACCCTCCTGGGCTACGAGTGGTCGGGCACGCGCGCCGGCGGTGGCGACTACAACATCTACTACGCGGGCGATGAGGGCACCATCCACAGAAGCTCGCACGCGGGCGTGGACGATCTCACAGACCTCGCAGACGACAGGTTCCCCATCTCCGAACTTTGGGAGACCTTTAGAGGCCGTGCGGACGTGATGAGCGTCGCCCACGTGGGCGGACGCGCGTGCAACCTCGATTTCTTCGACGCAGAATTCGTCCATCTCGCGGAAATCCACTCCCACCATGGCACCTTCGAGTGGTTCGCGGAGGAAGTACTCGCGCGCGGCTTCAGGGTCGGCTTCATCGGCGGGAGCGACGACCACACCGGCCGCCAGGGGCTGGTCTACCCCAACCGCCGCTCGAACAACGTCGTCACCTTCGACGTGAAAGGCGGCCTGATGGGTCTTTACGCCCGTGAACTTACGCGCGAGGCCGTCTGGGAGGCGATGCGCGCGAGGAGGACCTACGCCACGAACGGCGAGCGCATCTACTTGAAAACCTCCTGCGGCGAGGTCCTGATGGGCGAGGAGGTGGAAGTCAATGGCTCTCCGACGATTAAAGTCGAGGTCCACGGCACGGCGCCCTTGCTGGATGTCGAGCTGAAGCGAGGCGCCGAGACCATCCACCGCCATCCGGTGAACGCGCCCGAAGCCCGCGGCCGCGCACGGCGCATCCGCGTGCAGTGGAGCGGGGTGACGCAGAAAAGCGGGCGCGACAAGAAGGTCGAATGGCGCGGCGGAATCGCGCTGGACAAGGGCGCGGTGCTCTCGCACACGCCCTACGCGCTCGACCAGTACGACGACGCGGTCACCCGCGTATCGAACAAGGTGCTCCGCTTCGCCACCGCCACCTCGGGCGACCCCGACGGCGTGCTCATCGACCTGGACGCCCCCGCCGACGCCACGCTCTCTTTTTTCAGCAACGTGAAGAGCTTCGAGATCCCCCTCGCAGACGTTTCGGCGGAACCGACCGTCATCCCAGCAGGCGGCGTGAACATCCACGTTCTCGTCGCCGAAGTCGCTCCGACCCTCAAGGACTGGAGCGCGCGCTTTCAGTTCACCGACGAGGACGCCTCCACCAACGCCGTCAACCCCTACTGGGTGCGTGTCTTACAAGTCGACGGCGGCCAGGCCTGGTCGAGTCCGATCTATGTGAAGAGGGCGGGGTGAGGGGAGTTTTCAGATTAACGCGCATGTGAAGCACATTGCAGAAAGTCGATTGACGGAGATAACGAGTTAGATGGTTGATGATGAATCCAGGATTGTCGAAATCTTGCGCTTTTTTAATGAGAGTGCCCAGTCAAGGATGATGGCTTTAAACGAAAGACACCAGAAAATCTGGTTGTGGGTATGGAAGATGTTGACTTCGAGAGAGTCGATTCTTTTCACCATAATCATTTCTTTTTCTATAGTAGTGGGTTTGGTGGTGAATGTTTGGTTGCAAGAGCTTCATTCTCTGGCAGGCATTCTTTTCTTGTTGCTGGTTGTCGTAGTGATCATTCTTCTGACTACATCGGTTGGGAAAATTGTTCTTGCCGGTTGGACAGCCCCGGGTTTCGCAATTGAACGTATGATTTCAGCGGGTCGCGTTTACCTGGAGTCAAGGCATCCTCAAGCTGCTGTCAGGGCTTTCGACGAGGTTCTCCGTCTTGACCGAAACTTGGGCGAGGCATACAGAAATCGTGGTCTAGCAGAGGCTATGATGGGTGATTACGAAGCTGCTGTTGAGGATTTCGATAGAGCCATTTCCAGCTATAGAAACCAAAAACGCTCGAATAAAGACCTTTGGATGATTCATTGTGTCGAAACCTGCTACATCAGCCGGGGAATAGCGAAAACCGAATTGGGTCTTGTAGATGAAGCGCGAGAAGATTTAACGACCGCGCTTGACCTGGCTGGCAATGCCGGTGATGAAAGCCTGATTTCCCTGGCGGAGCAGGAGCTAAATAAACTAGATAAAAAATAAGCTACGATACCGCATAACAGAATTCACCCCATCAATCCCTCTTTTCGGTGCGGGCGAACTCTCCCTCCTCGTGTAGCCCGACCCTCAAGGGGTTGTTGAAAAAGTCCCCGGAAGCAGGGAACGGGTTTCCCGTAGGGGCGGACCCGCGTGTCCGCCCCTACAAAAGACGCAAACGCTCATTCATCGGACTTTTTCAACAGCCCCCTCAAGGGGGGAGTGAAATTCGGTCCCTCATCGGGAGGCGTCTCCTCCTCGGGACTGACCCTTTTGACCTCTGGCCCTCCTTCTCATACACTCCCGCGCGTTTGTGGGTTCACGGAGCGCAAAGGAGTGCGCAGGTGAAAATCGGCATCATCGGCCCGGCCGCTTCGGGCAAGACGACGCTGTTTAACGCGCTCACGGGCGGCGCGGCCACCACGGGGGGATACGGGGCGGCACGCGTGAACGTGGGCGCGGCTCACGTGGCCGACGAGCGCGTGGACTCGCTGAGCGAGATTTTAAAACCGAAAAAGACGACTCACGCGGCCGTCAATTTCGTGGATGCGCCCGGTGTGGGGGACGCGGGTGCGGCCAAGAATGCGGAGGTCATCCCGCAGGCGCTGGAAGGAGCAGATGCGCTTTTAGTCGTTGTGCGCGCCTTCGAGGACTCAGGCGTCCCGCATCCAAAGGAAAGCATCGACCCCGCGCGCGACCTGGCGGACGTGCGCTTCGACCTGATGCTGCGCGACCTCGCCGTCGTTGAGCGTCGTATGGAACGGCTGGAGCGGCTCGTGCAGCTCAAAAAGGATCCTGCCGAGGTGGCCGAGTTCGCCCTGCTGGGCCGCATCCGCGAGGTCCTTGAAGAGGGCCGCCCGGTACGATCAATGGAGCTGGGTGAAGAAGAAACGCGCATGATTAAAGGGTTCGGCTTTCTCTCCGCCAAGCCGTTGCTCGTCGTGGTGAACGTCGGCGAGGATCAGCTGGGAGATGCGGACGCTTTCGCGAAGCTGAACGGGGAGACGCCCGTCGTCCTCGCCGCAAGATTGGAGGAAGAACTCACGCAACTGCCCGCCGATGAGCGGGCGGCGTTTCTCGCCGATTACGACCTCGAATCCTCCGCTCTCGACAAGGTGATTGGGGCGGCGTTTTCGCTATTGAATCTCAGGTGTTTCTTCACTGTGAGCGAGGAGGAGGTGCGCGCCTGGCCGGTCCGCGCGGGCACGATTGCGCTCCACGCGGCGGGGACGATTCACTCCGATCTCGAGCGCGGCTTCATCCGCGCCGAGGTGATATCGTTTCCCGACTTCATGGCGGCGGGCTCGCTCGCGGCGGCGCGGGACAGGGGAACGCTCCGGCTCGAAGGCAAGGAATACGTCGTCAAGGACGGCGACATCTTTCACGTGCGGTTCAATGTGTAGCGAGTAGGGGGGGTCTTTCAAGGAGTGGGGTTTTTGTAGGGGCGGACCCATGTGTCCGCCCGCCTTTCGTTTTGCCCGCGGATGAATCCATGCGAAGGCAAAAGGCGGGCGGTTCTCGAACCGCCCCTACGGGCGAAACCCGCAACCGCGGATTACCGGCATTCCGGCGAAAGGCGGCTTGTATTTTTTGGGTTTGGTTTTGATGGTTTTTGCGGTGTGAGCCACGCCCATCGGG
>VXPH01000167.1 GCA_009839615.1 Nitrospinota bacterium | reverse complement strand
TTGGTGCCCAAGGCCGGACTCGAACCGACACGGGGTTGCCCCCACTAGCCCCTCAAGCTAGCGTGTCTACCAATTCCACCACTTGGGCATGATGTCCGGGCATCGTCTCGAACCGACGCTCCGGCCAAGAGGCTATATAGCGTCCGGCGCGGCGCGCTGTCAACGCCTCCCATTCCGGACTTTTCCCGACCCCGCTACCTGGAGTTCGCCCTCGGGTTCATGGCGTCGCGCAGGCCCTCGCCGAAGAGGTTGAAGGCGAGCATGACGACGAGTATCGCCGAACCCGGGATGAAGGTGAGCCAGGGGGCGTCGAAGATGTATTTCTTGCCGTCCGAGAAGATGTTCCCCCAGCTCGCCTGGGGCGGCGGGACGCCGAATCCCAGGAAACTCAGGCTCGCCTCGGTGAGGATCGCGCCCGCGATGCCGATGGTCGCCGAGACCAGCACGGGCGCGAGCGAGTTGGGGATGAGATAGCGGAAGATGATGAGCCTGTCCGAACCGCCGGACGCCCGCGCGGACTCCACGAAGGGCTGCTCCCTGAGCGAGAGGATCTCCGCGCGCACGAAACGCGCGGGCCCCACCCAGCCCAGGACGCCGATGACCACCATGATGATCCAGATGTTGGGCGTCACGAGGGCGAGGATGGTCAAGAGCACGAAGAACGAGGGGAACGAAAGCTGCACGTCCACGATAGTGGTGTAGATGACGTCCACCTTGGGCAGGCGGAGTCTTTGCAGGAGCTCGGTGACGTCGAATCGCTGGTAGAGATAGACGCAAGCCGCAGCGCCTCCCAAGCTCAGCCACAGGTGCGCCTGATGGCCCGGATAGGCGAGGTAGAGGCCAAAGAGCTGCAAGATGAAATATGTAAGCCCCCCGCCCGCCACCGCGCTTAAGATTACGCCGTCCGCCGCGTTTTCTTCCGCGTTCGCGCCCTGCGCCCCGCCGAAGGCGGCGAGCGTGACGAGAGTGGCCGCGCCCAGGAACCCCTCGCGCCAGTAGGGCGTGCGGACGCTGAGGCCTGAGTCGGAGGTGAAGCCGCTGAACCCGAACGGATCGAACGGGCCGAGCGCGAGACCCAGCAGCGCGCCGAAGACCATGCCCTCCAGGAACAGGGAGCGGCCGTCGCGGCGCATCGACAGCCCCGCGCCCCCGCCTGTCATACAGAAGAGCAGCGCCAGAAAACCCAGCTCGTTCCAGGCGGCGTAGCCCGTGAGACCGGCCCCGATGAAGCCGAACAGGGGCGCGCCGCTCGGCTTGATCTCCCCGTAAAACCCGGCGATTCCGCCGATGGCGACGCCCAGCAGGGTGGCGATGCCGATGGCCACGAAGCCCACCGACATCGAGATGAAGGTGCCCTCGAGCATCCTTGCGAACACGTCGCGGCCTAGGTCGTCGGTGCCGAACACGTATATCCCCAGGCGCGGGAGGTTTTCCCTGGGCACCTGCTCCTCGTTCGGGGCGGAGAAGGGGGCCATGAGCTTGTCCGGCAGGCGCACGACGTTCGCGTCGAACATCGGCTCGCTCATGAGGGCGGAGTTGACGAAACCGATCGACGCCAGGACGAAGAAGACCACCAGCACCACGCCGCCCGCCATCGCCATGCGGTTTCGCCGCAGGTGCCGCCAGACGCGCTGGCCGGGGGTGAGTTCCTCCCCCATCTCCTCGATCATCTCGCGCACTTCGAGCGTTTCGTTCACAGGCGGATCCTCGGGTCGACGATGACGAGCAGGATGTCGGAGATGAAGGTGCCGATGACGACCAGGATGGCGGAGATGAAGTTGAGGCTCAGGATAACCGGGTAGTCGCGCGCTAGCACGGCCTCGAAGCCCAGCCGCCCCATGCCGGGCCAGGCGAAGATGTTCTCGATGATGACCGAGCCGCCGATCAGCCCCGGCAGGATGAGGCCGAACATGGTGACGAAGGGGAGGCCTGCGTTTCTGAGCGCGTGGACGTAGTTCACCGTGTTCTCGTCCAGGCCCTTGGAGTGGGCGGTACGGATGAAGTCCGAGTCCACCACCTCTATCATCTGCCCGCGCACGTAGCGCGAGAGCACGGCGATGCCGCCGATTGCGCCCACGAGGCTGGGCAGCACGAGGTGCCAGACGCGGTCGTTGATCCGGAACAGGGGGGATACGTCGCCCCGGCCGAAGGTCTCGATGCCCAGGACGGAGACCTCCAGGCCCGGCACGTGGTAGCCGGTGAAGGGCAGGGTGAACCCCTGGACGACGGCGATGATGAGGATGTAGGCCAGAAAAAAGCTCGGCATCGAGATCATGAGGTAGCTCAGGAACGTGGTGGAGCGGTCGAAGACGCTGTAGCGCCGCAGCGCGCCCGCGATTCCCAGCGGAAACGAGAGGCACCAGGTGATGATGGTGCCCACGATGAACAGCGGCAGGCTGATCAGGAAGCGCCGCCATATCTTTCCGAAAACGGGCTGGTTGTCCTTGAGACTCGTGAGTTCGCCGGTGAAGAATTTCTTGTAGAAGAGCCAGTATTGCACCGGGAGCGGCTTGTCCAGGTCGAAGGCGGCGCGGTAGCGCGCGAGGTCTTCCTGGGTGAAGCGCGGATTCAGGGGGTCGATCTGGCTCGGCTCGCCGGGGGCGAGATGGATGATGAGGAAGCTCACGATCGAGATGATGAACAGCGTCGCCAGCTTGAACAGGCTCGTGCGGATGATGTAGGCGCCCACGTTAGTTCTCGAACCGGGGCACGGCGGGGAACTTGAGCCACTCGTTGAAGTCGAACGAGAAGTTGCCCGTGATCGTGGGGCGGATTCTTTCGGGCTTTATTTTTCCGCTCCTGAGGCGCCGGGCGATGGCGATTTTCCGGTCGAGCAGCGCCGTCCACTTGCTCACGTACAGGAACGTATAGGGCTGATCGGCCGCGATGATGCGGTGGAGCGCGTGCGCGTAGCGCACCTGTTTCGCCAGGTCGTATTCCTGGCGGATCTTGATGATGAGGTCGTCGGCCTTGGGGTTCTTGTAGCCCACGAAGTTGAGCTGGCCCTTGTTCGTCTGGCTCGAGTGCCAGATCTGGTAGAGGTCCGGGTCGAGGCCCATGCTCCAGCCGAGGACGACCGTGTCGAAATTGAGCTGGTTGATGTATTTCCGGATGAACACGGCCCACTCGACCTGCGAGAAGCTGATCTTGACGCCGATCTTCTTCCAGGCGTCCTGCACCACGGTGCCCACGGCGCGCCTGACCTCGTTGCCGTGGTTCGTCATCAGGGTGAAGGCGAGGGGTTTGCCGTCCTTCATCAGCACCCCGTCCTTTTTCCGGAACCCCGCCTCGTGCAGCAGCCGCTCCGCCCCCTTGGGGTCATACGCGAGGGGCTTGACGCTGCGGTTGTAGTGCGGGCTTTGCTTCACGAAGGGACCCGTGATGTCCTCGGCCTGGCCGTTCATCACGTAGCGGTGAATCTGCCTCGTGTTCACCGCCATGCCCAGCGCCCGGCGCACGCGCACGTCCTGAAACGGCCAGCGCCGGTGGTTGTAGCCGATGTAGGCGTACCCGAAGCCCAGGCCCGAGAAGACCTGGAACCTCGGGTCCTTCCGGAGCCGCTCGACCTGGTGCGCGCCCGCCCCGTAGCGGTCTACCGTGCCCGCGTAGAAGGTGATCTCCTGCGTGAGGGGGTCTGGCAGGATCCGGTAGACGTATTCGTGGTACTCGGGCGGCCCCTCCCAGTAGCCCTCGAACCGCGCGAGGCGGATGAGCTCGTCCGAGCGCCATTCCTTGAACTTGAACGGCCCCGTGCCGACGGGTTTCCGGTTGAACGCGCTCTCGCGCAGGCCGAACGCCTTGGGGTCCTTGCCCTTTTGTTTCGCTTCTTCGGCGAGCGCTTTCTCGTTCAGCAGATGCTCGGGCAGCATCCCCATGCCCCAGGAGCCGAAAGCGGGGGAGTAGAGCCGCTTGTAGGTGATCTTGACGGTGAACCTGTCCGGCGTCTCCACGCGCTTGACGGGCTCGTAGTCCGGCACCCTCGGGGAGAGGTTCTTGCGGTTCATGATGGCTTCGTAGGTGAAGCGCACGTCGCCCGAGTCGAACTCGTGGCCGTCGTGGAAGCGCGCGCCGCGCCTGAGCCTGAAGATGATGATCGGGTTGTGCTCGGTGAGCCTGACGCGCCGCGCGGCGAAGGGGAGCATAGGCTCGGGCAGACTGGTCTTGACGTAGGGGGCGGGGTCCTTGGCGACCCATTTCTCGCCCAGCAGCGCTCCAAGATGCTTGAACAGATCCTGATCCACGCTCTTGAGCGTCACCTTCACCCGCTCGGGGTAGGCGATGACGATCTCTTTCTTCCCGGGCATTTTCTCGTCCTTGGGGGGCGGAGTGCGGATGGCGGTTTTCTGCTCGGTGGGTGCGATGGCTTCGATTTTTTCGATGTTTTCCAGCCATTTCGTCCCGCCTGCGGCGCGCGCACGCTCGATGCGCTCCACCAGCGCCTCTGCGCCGGGCCCCCCGGGGTGGGGGACGAAGAACGCCTCCTCATAGATTTTCCACGAGGCCGCCAGACGGCCCCGGTAGGAGAGGTCGCGGTCCCTGTCGATGAGGCCCTCGAATATCTGATCGACGATGGCCCCGCTCGCCGTGTCGGCGTGGAGGATGGGATTCAGTATCTGCGCGTCGCCGATGGAGCCGGTGATGAACTGGCGGAGGCGCTCGTCACTGCCCCCCTTGGTCTGGTCGGAGAACGTCGGAACCCAGAAGTAGGACTGGAGCAACGCGGCCGCGATGAGGATGGGGAGCAGCAGCAGGATGCGCCTGATCAGCATCGTTGGTCCTCAGCGCGCGCGAACGGTGGCGCCGGTCTCGCCCGCTTTATTTCTTTTCCGGGGCGGCGGGTGTCAAAGGTTGCGTATTCGTCTGCACGGGTGCGGCGGGCACGATGGAGCCGCCCTGGTTGGCGTTATGCGAGCCAATGTAGGTGAGCAGAAGCGAGGTCACCATGAAGAGGACGGCGGCGCCGGTCGTGACCTTGCTCAGGAAGTTCACCGGCCCCCGCGTGCCGAACATCGTGTCGCTCGATCCGCCGAAAGCGGCGCCCATGCCGCCGGCCTTGCCCGCCTGGAGAAGCACGGAGAGAATCAGGCAAATCGCAACGGCTACATGCAAAACGGTCAAGACTATCGTCATTTCCTCACTCTTTTCATATCGATGCGGAATCCGTCCGCGCGGCGCGGATGATTTCCAGAAAATCTGCGCCCTTGAGGCTCGCCCCGCCGATGAGGCCGCCGTCGATGTCGGGCCCGGCGAACAAATCCGCGGCATTGTCCGGTTTCACACTGCCACCGTATAAGATACGCGTTTCCTGCGCGCATTCCAAGCCGAAAATCGCCTCCAGCCGCTCGCGAATGAACGCGTGCGCCTCCTGGGCCTGCTCGGGCGTGGCCGTGAGGCCCGTGCCGATGGCCCACACGGGCTCGTACGCGACGATGAACCCCCCCGGAGGAGGGGAGGCGAACGCGCCCTGAATCGAGTGCTCCACCTGATGGGCGATGCGGGAGAGCGTCGTCCCGGCCTTCCTCGTCGTAAACGGCTCACCGAGGCAGATGATCGGCGTGAGGCCGCCCGCGCTCGCCGCCTGCGCCTTTCGCGCGACGAGGCCGTCGCCTTCTCCCATCAATTCGCGCCTTTCGCTGTGCCCGAGGATGACGTGGGTGGCGCCTGCGTCGGTGAGCATCGGGACGCTCACCTCGCCGGTATATGCGCCGTCGGGATGATGGGAGCAGTCCTGGCCGGCCACGCCGATCGCGCCGCCTGCGACCGTCTCCACCACGGCGGAGAGCGCGAGATAGGGCGGACCGAGCACGACCTCCACGCCCGAGAGGTCCTCTCCCGCGACGCCCTCGGCCACCTCGAGCGCGAGCGTCCGCGCCTCGCCAATCGTCTTGTTCATCTTCCAGTTGCCGGCCACGAGGGCGCGCCGCATCGTGAGTTCCTCTTTATCTTTTCGGTGTTTTCAGCTTTTGTCCGTCAGGCAGGCCAGGCCGGGGAGTTCCTTGCCCTCGAGCAGTTCCAGGAAGGCGCCGCCGCCCGTGCTGATGTAGGAGATGCGGCGCGATTCGCCCGCCGCGTGAACGGCCACGTCCGTATCGCCGCCGCCCACTATCGTCAGCGCGTAGGAGTTCGCCACGTGGTTCACCATCGCGTAGGTGCCGCGCGAGAAGGCGTCCACCTCGAACACGCCCATCGGCCCGTTCCAGATGATGGTCTTCGCGTCCTGGAGCACCTCGCCGAACAGGGTCGTGCTCGCGGGTCCGATGTCGAGCGCGTACCACTCCTCGGGCACTTCCTGGGCCGGCACCACCTTGGTTTCCGCCGAGGCCTCGAACTTGTCCGCGATAACGTAGTCGCTCGGGAGGTAGAACTTCACCTCCAGCTCCTGCGCCTTGTTCATGACCGAGCGCGCCGTGTCCACCATGTGCTCCTCGACGAGGCTGTTTCCCATCTCGTAGCCCAGCGCGCGGTGGAAGGTGCCCGCCATGCCGCCGCCGATGATGATCTTGTCCATCTTGGGGAGTATCCGCTCGACGATGCCGATTTTCGCACTCGCCTTGGCACCCCCGACGATCGCCACCACGGGGCGCATCGGGTTGTTCACCGCGCCGCTCAGGTAGCTGACCTCCTTGATCATCAGGAAACCGGCCACGGCGGGATTCATGAATTTCGTGATCGCCGACATCGAGGCGTGGTTGCGGTGGGCGTTTCCGAACGCATCGCCGATGTAGATATCGGCCAGCGAGGCGAGTTCGCGGGCGAATTTATCGTCGTTTTTCTCCTCGCCCGGGTGAAACCGGAGGTTCTCCAGCAGGAGCACTTCGCCCGGCTTCATCTCCTCCGCCATGCTCCGGGTCTCCGCTCCCGTGGGTGTGGGCGCGAGGGGGCATTCCTTCTCCAGAAGCCGGGCCAGGCGTTTTGCGACCGGGGCCAGTGAATTTCTGAGGTCGGGTTTTCCCTTGGGCTGGCCGATGTGGGAGGCGATGACGACCCGCGCGCCCTCGTCCAGCAGATAGTTGATGGTGGGCAGGGCCGCCCGGATGCGGGCGTCGTCCGTGATGTGTCCCTGGTCGTCGAGCGGCACGTTGAAGTCGACGCGCAGGAAAACCCGCTTGCCCGCGACGTCGACGTCCTCGACGCCGAGTTTCGGGTCTCCGTTTTCAATCGTGCTCGTGATCGTCGCCATTGCCTGGAAGCCTCTTAGAGCGCCGCGCCCACTTTCTTGATGAGGTCGACCATCCGGCACGAGAATCCCCATTCGTTGTCGTACCAGGAGATGACCTTGACCATCTTGTTGTCCAGCACTTTCGTCGAAAGGCCGTCCACGGTGGATGACGCCGGGTTTCCGAGGTAATCGACCGACACCAGCGGCTCGTCCGTGTAGTCGAGAATCCCCTGGAGCGGGCCGTTCGCCGCCTCTCTCAGGGCGTCGTTCACCTCCTCGGCCGTCACGTCCGCTTCCACCTCGGCCACGAGGTCGACGACCGAAACGTCCTGCGTGGGAACGCGGATCGCCATGCCGTCGAGCTTGCCGTTCAGTTCGGGGAGAACCAGCCCCACCGCTTTCGCGGCGCCCGTGGAGGTGGGGATCATGCTCACCGCCGCGGCGCGCGCGCGCCTCAAGTCCGAATGGGGCAGGTCGAGTATCTTCTGGTCGTTCGTGTATGCGTGCGTCGTGGTCATCAGCCCGTGTTTCACCTTGAATTTCTCGTGCAGCACCTTGGCCACCGGCGCCAGGCAGTTCGTGGTGCAGCTCGCGTTCGAGATGATGTGGTGGGAGGCGTCGTCGTATTTCTCATCGTTCACGCCCAGGACGATGGTGATGTCCTCATCGGTCGCGGGGGCGGAGATGATGACTTTTTTGGCGCCCGCCTTGAGGTGTTTCTCCGCATCGGGCCTCTTTGTGAAGATGCCGGTGCTCTCGACGGCCACCTGCACGCCCATCTCTCCCCAGGGGAGGTTCGCCGGGTCGCGCTCGGAAAGCACCCGGATGGATTTGCCGTTCACCCTGATTTCCGCGTCGCCTACTTCCACCTCGCCCCCGAAGCGGCCGTGCACCGAGTCGAACTTGAGCAGGTGGGCCAGTGTTTTCGGGTCCGTCAGGTCGTTGACGGCGACGAATTCGATGCCGGGGTCTTCCAGCCCCGCGCGGAACAGGTTTCGTCCAATCCTGCCAAAACCGTTGATGCCGACTTTGATGGCCATTCTCTGAACCTCTCTCCTTGGAAGCGTTTCGGGGGTAAAAAATTGTTTGCTCAGGCCTTATGGGCGATCCACGACTCCTGCGCGGGCGGATTCTACCCGATACGATGAGCGGCTCCAAGTGCACCCGGTGGTTTTTACCGCCCTTTGCGCCTTGAATCTACTGTATGGAGGAAGAAAGTGCGAAATTATTTTCCCTGCCTGCGTTTTCGGGTGGCGTCCTCGTCGACACGGAAGCCCGGCGCGCCGCCCAGAACCACGCCGTAGGCCGATTCCGCCGCCCTGGGCGAGACGAAGCCGCGCAGAACGTCGGCCCGCACGTCCTCGGGCGCACGCTCGGCGGGATCGCCCCAACCGCCGCCGCCGGGGGTGGAGACGCGGATCGAATCGCCGCTCGCAAACGCCGTGGACGCGCCGACCGCGGGTGCCCCCGTGCTCTTTTTGCCGGAGCGCCGGCGCATCTCGTAAGGTTTTCCGGGCGATGCGCCCGGCCCGCCGGCGGGGCCCGCCTCGGCGCTTCCCGCCGCGCTCGCCGATACGCCGTCGATGAGCATGCGGTATTCCCGGAACACGCCCAGGCCGCCGCGCCGCGCACCCGCACCGCCCGAGTCCTGTGCGAGTCCCATCGACTCGACCCGCACCGGATAGCGCGCCTCCATCACCTCGACGGGCATGCCGCCCGTGGCGCCGAGCGGGGGGACGGCGGATGCCCCGTCCCCGGTCGCCTGTGCGCCCGCGCCTGCGCCGAGGGCTTCTCTCAGCAGGTGGAAGCCGCCTTTTTCGTCGTGTCCCCAGAAGCTGAGCGTCCTCAGGTTGTCGAAGCCGGCCGGCGTGCGTCCGCCCGAGGCCTCGAAGAGCGCCTCGCCGAACGCAGAAAGCAGCTTTCCGAGCGTGAGCGCCCTCAGGCCCGTCGGCGCGGGGAAGCGGGGGGTGAGTATGGTGCCGGGCCCGGGCAACTGGACCTGGAAAGCCCGCAAAGCCCCGTCGTTCAGGGGAGTCTCGCTCGCCTCGTCCTGCAGGTGGAGCAGCATGGGAGCGAGGAGGCGGGTCAGGAACTGCGTGCCTTCTCCCTCGAGAGGGCAGTTGATGGGGCCTCGCGCCTGTGGAGCCGCGTCCAACTCGATATGAAGAGTGTCCTTGCGCCGCGTGAGCGTGAGCGCGAGTTCGTGGGGACCGTTCAAGCCGTCCGTCTCGACGGCGGTTCGGGCCGTCCAGCTTTTCTCGGGGAGTTGCGGGATGAGCTGGCCGCGGAACGCAAGTTCGCACTCTCTGAGCAGATCGGCGAAACACGCCGTCAGGTTCTCCGTTCCGTACCGCCGCGTCAGCTCTTTAAGCCGTGCCGCGCCGACGCGGAGCGCGCCGAGTTGCGCGTCGATGTCGTCACCCAACAGATGGGCCTGGCGGCTGTTGCGCAGGAGAAGCGTCTTGATGTCCTCGATCGTCTCATCGTCTTGCGCGATACGCACCGGCGGGATGAGGACGCCCTCGTGATAGCTCTCGCGCGATCCGACGCTCGCCCCGCCGGGCAGCGCGCCGCCCAGATCGTCGTGGCGTCCCCTGATCTGCAGGAAGGCGATGAGCGCGCCGTCTGCGAACAGGGGGCGGGTGAGGCAGAGCTCTGCCGCCTCGCCCAGGCCCGCCGGGGGGGTGTAGGGGTCATTGTGGAGAAAGACGTCGCCCTCGGCCGGCTCGGGATAGGCGCGGATGACGGGCGCGGGGCCGGTGGCGAGCACCCGCCCGGTGAGCGCGCGTCCGAAGCGGTCGAACAGGCAGACCGAGAAATCGCCCGCGTCGCGCAGCGAGGGGCTTCGCCAGATGCGCGCGAGGAGGTCCTCGACTTCCTCCTCGATGGCGCGCAGCGCGCCCGCCAGGATTTCGCTCACAATCGGGTTCGCGTTCATCCCCAGGCCGCTCCCACGCCGTGATCGCCCGTCGGCCTGCCCGCGCGCTCGTCGCGCTCGAAGATTTCCGAGCGAAAGCGCATCACGAGGTTCCCGTACCTGTCCACGCGGGCTTCCTGCCTGGGGTAGATGGCCGTCGTGCTGCCGAAACTCTCCACGATGGCGGGTCCTGGAATATAGTTGCCCTCCAGCAGCCGCTCTCTGTAATAGACCGGCGTGTCGTGAAACCCGCCCAGCTCCTTGAACCAGACGAGGCGCGCGCCCTTGTAGGCCTCCTCGGGGCTGTCGTCGCCCGCGGGGATGAGGGGCAGGTTCGGCGGTTCCGTCATGCCGATACCCGTGACGCGCAGGTGCACGATCTCGACCGGACGGCTGCCTTTATGATTATAGGTGTAGCGGCGCTGATAGAGGGTGTGGAAGCGCTCGAAGGCCTTCGCCAGGACCGGCGGGGTGATGTAGCCGCCGGGCACGTCGACTTCGATCTCGGTGGCTTCTCCCTGGTAGCGCATCTCGGCGGTCCGCCGCATCATCCGCCGGTGGGCGGGAACCCCCTCGCTTTCGAGGCCCGCCGAGGCCTGGGCTTCGAGTTTCTCGTACGCGTCGCCCAGGGCTTCGGGCCGGGCGTTTTCTTCGGATTGATAGTGCGCCGCCGCATGGTCGTTCACCAGGTCGACGACTTCCAGCCCGAAGGCGCTCGTCATGCCCGCGAAGGGCGGGACGATGACGGTGTCGATCTCGAGCAGTTCGGCCACGAGACCCGCCGTGAGCGGCCCTGAGCCGCCGAAGGCCATCAGGGCGAAGTTCTTGGGAGAAATGCCCCGCTGCACCGTCGCGCGGCGCACAGCGTGGGTCTGGTTCCATGCGGCTATCTCGATCACGCCCGAGGCCATCTCGTGGGGGTTCATGTCGAACCCGCGCGCCAGGTCGCGCATGGCCTTCATGGCGAGCGCCTTGTTGAGCTTCACCTCGCCGCCCGCCAGGTGGAGCGGGCTGCGCGAGAGGAGCAGGTTCGCGTCGGTGAGGGTGGGCTCCTGCCCGCCCTTGCCGTAGCAGATGGGTCCCGGGTCCGCGCCCGCGCTACGGGGGCCGACGCGCAGCCTTCCCTCCGGGCTTCGCCACGCGACCGACCCGCCGCCGGTGCCGATGGTGACGACGTCGATCATCGGCATTCTCAAATGAAACTCATCGAGCTGGTGTCGGGTGGCGCGCTTGGCCTCGCCACCCTCGATGACGGCGATGTCGGTCGAGGTGCCGCCGCCGTCCAGGGTGATGAGCTGCTCATGCCCCGAGAGTTTTCCCAGGAAAGCGGCGGAGAGCGCGCCCGCGGCAGGCCCAGAGAGCACGGTGCCTATCGGCCGCTTGGCGATTTCCGGTGCGGTGGAGACGCCCCCGTTGCTCTTCATGATCATGAAGGGCGCACCGCCGAGCGTATCCTCGATTTTCTTCGATGCTTTTTCGACGTAATCCTTGATGCGCGGCTTGATGCACGCGTCGAGAAGCGTCGTGATGGCGCGCTCGTATTCGCCGGGTTCGGGGATCACCTCGCTCGATATGCTCACGAAACATTCGGGGTATTCGCGCTCGAAGGCTTCGAGAATGAGTTCCTCGTGCGCCGGGTTGGCGTAGGCGTGGAGCAGGCAGACGCCCACGGCGCCGATTCGCTGCCCCTTGAACCATCTGGCGAGCCTGAGGGCGTCCTGTTCGCCCAGAGACTCCAGAACCTCGCCCGATGCCGAGATTCTCTCCTTCGCCTCGCGGACCCGCTCGGGGGGAACCAGCGCGTCGCGCGGTTTCTGGAGGAGGGGCGCGGCGTAATTGGGCCTCCCTGCGCCGTTCGCGCCTCCGATTTCCAGCAGATGGCGGAACCCGCCCGTCACGATGAAGCCCAGGTCCTCGAAGCGGCGCTCCAGAATGGCGTTCGTCGCCACCGTCGTGCCGTGGAAGACGCCGTTCACCATGGCGGGGCGGATCTTGGTCTCCGACAGGATTTTCCGGACCCCCTGTATCAGCCCCTCGCTGAAATCGGCGGGCGTCGTCGGCGTCTTGGTGGTGAAGACCTCGCCGGAGTCGGAGCGCACGCCGACCACGTCGGTGAACGTGCCGCCGGTGTCGATGCCGATGCGAAGTCCGCGTTTGGTCGTCATGGCTTGAGAGATTCCACCTAGCGCGTGAAAAGGTATGCGGCCAGGGCGGCGCAGACGAGCCCGCCCACCTTGGCGGGCGTGAATCCTTCGCCCAGATAGAGCGCCGCCAGAATCGCCGTGACGCCCGGATAAAGGGCCGAAAGCGCGACCACGCCCGCCGTCTGGCCCTGCGCCTTCGCGAGCGCCAGCACCAGAAACAGCATGGCCAGCAGGGTGGCCACCGTGGCGACCACGGGCAGCCACATGACGTCCCAGCGCATCGGCGGCAAGGGAAACTGCCTGCTCAGGACGGCGATGACGACGACGACGGCGGTGGTGACGCCCATTCCCATCAGGTGCGGCATGGCGCCCAGGCGCTCCTGGCCCAGCTTCATGAAGAACCCCCAGACGCCGAAGCACAGGACGGCGAGAAGGGTCAGGCTCAAGGCGGTCGTATTCATCGTCTTCTCCAAAGGCGGATGTTTCGCGTGCGGCGGGCCGTTCGTCCAGAAGGGCGATTTACCGGCCAACGCGCCGCAAAGCGGCTTTATACAGCAAGTTAAGGGCGAGGAAAAGATGAGTATTTCGTGATTTCGTGAAAAAAGGGGCGAAAAAGCGCTCGCCATTCGATGCGGCCTGGGAATC
>VXPH01000159.1 GCA_009839615.1 Nitrospinota bacterium | reverse complement strand
GACACACAAGGAGATGAGCATGCACGAGAACGATCACGACGATGTCCAGCATGAATCCTTCACCGCCATGGTCTGCGAGCAGGCCGAACTCTTCGGCGCCACGCCCGGGCCGGATGAGTTCGACAATCGCCCCGTGTGGGACGAGGGTGAAGCCACCGACGCCGTCATCAGGGCCTTCCATCTGCTGGCCGAGGCCGCGCCAGATGGAACGCAACTCGCCGACGAGCGGGCGAGCCTCCTGTGGGGCTTCGTCAACGCCCTCGACGCCCAGGCTCAGCGGCTCGACCGCGCCGCCGACAGGCTCATCCCCCGAATCCGCGAACTACAGCGCGAGCAGGACGGCTCCGAGATCCGCTCGCGCGAACTCGAACTCGCGACCGACCGGGCCAACAACCTCACGGAGCGCAGGGACGCCTTCGAGCAGCTCCGTGACGCCGCCGCAGAGGCCTATCGCGGCCTGACCGGCGAGGTATGGCGGCCGAGGCGAGGCTCTCACGTCTCGCAGACCGGAAAGCTCACCTCCGCCGTCATCGAGGCGCGCGACTTCCAGAGGGCGAAAAAGGACCGCGAGAACACGGCCCACCTCCCGCAGGGAACCCTCGTCGCCGTCGCGGGTGGCAAGGAGGCGAACGATGCGGGGAAAATCATCGAGCATCTCGACAAGGTCAAGGCCAAGTACGCCGACGTCGTTCTCGTCCACGGCGGCGGCCCGGGTGCGGAGAAAATCGCGGCGGGATGGGCGGAGCGCAATGGCGTCCACCAGGTGGTGTGTAAGCCGGACTGGAATGCTCACGGCCGCGCGGCGCCTTTCCGCAGGAACGACGAGCTCCTCGCACTCCTCCCCAAGGGCGTGATCGCGTTCCCGGGTTCTGGCATCACCGACAACCTCGTCGACAAGGCGAAAACCCTCGGCATTCCCGTCCAGAAAATTGGTCGGTAGCAGTACCCGACGGGTCGCGTCCTCAGTGGCGCGGCCCGTCGCCTTCTCCTGCTCTCCTCCTCTCCTGTTTGCCCCGCTCCTCTCCTCTCGCTCAATCGCCGCGAAGGCTTCCGCTCGCCTTCTTCTCCGGCGAAGATTCCCCCGGCGCTTGTCCCGCAAATTCTGTCCGCCTGACGCCCTTCGGCGCTTCGGGTTGCACACCGGACGCATCGCTGATGCAGGTGTCGCGGTGGCTGCGAATGCCTACGTTCCCCTGCGCCCCGTCTTGATGGCTCATGCCTTCGCGCATTCCCGTCGCGCCGAGAAAAGCTCCACCATTTTGGTTGCATTCGTATCTTGTTGAAATCATTTCGATTTCGGTTGTATGTATTCCATTCGCAATACGGTTAATAACAATTTGGTATCATAAAGCTACCAATCTGGTTGCCAACGGGCGTGCACTTCGTTATGATAGCTACCATTTTGGTAGCTATTCAATTCGGGCATTTTGAGGCTCAATGCGTTCCCAAATGGAGTGTTTCCGATGCGGGGAAACGGGATTGTTCAGGCCCGTTTGGCCACCGACCGGAGTGAAAATCTTCACGAAAGGAGAGACGAAGCCGATGGTTCAGACGATACAGAAAAACATCAGGGTCACGCCCGAGCAGTGGAAGCGCATCGAAAAAGAGGCCGAAAGACGCGAAAAATCGCCCAACAGGCTCGTGGTAGAGCTCGCGATGGAGTCCCTGGAGCGTCGCGAATGGCCGCGAACGGAAGCAGAAATCCAACTGTTGCGCTCGGCCATGTTCTCAGCGCAGGCAATCATACGCGACATGGAACGGGACGGACGGGAAGATGAGATCGAGGAAATCGGCCGGAATATCTCCGAAATCGCGCCGGAATTCCCGCGTAAATACACGAGGGTTCGAAAAGATTCGGGGAACGGTAATCCGTGAATCAGGCCGTAGATTCGATAAAGACTAACGACACTCAACAATGGTTTCATGGGATTTTAGCAAGTACTACACAACGATGCGTCATCAAAAATTCGCTTTTCGAGAACTATGTTCTTGGAGCGATAAGTATATTATCTCAAAATCGTCCATTCAATTCTCATGGTTGGGCCGAGGGAATAAACCCTTCTTTTATAATTTCTTTTATTTCTTTTACCGAAAAAACACCCAGTTCTTGCCAAGCTGAGCGAATACCTATGAGCCGCTGGATTCTCCCCAGAACCTTTTCATGAAAAAGATAGTGTTTATCTTCATCATTGATGAAATCTGAAAGCGCCCAGATAAGGGCGGTACGGACTTTGGCATCCCCCAAGACAGAATTTCTCGATACGACAAGATTGATCAGCCCCTCCCAGTAGGACTGTGAAACAGTCAACACCTTAATGATATCTGCCATTTCCGCATCGGATTGTTCACGAACCTCTTGAGCCATATATCTGCGCCACCAAGCGCGGGAGAATGGACAGTTCACATAGACACTGCGATTGCCACGAGCTTCTGGTAGACCACTCATCCGCCTCAAAGCCGTGCGTGCAATGATATCGATATCTTTTCCTTCTTTTAACGCTCTGTCTATTCTTTCTAGCCCTCCTGCCTGTGCCCCACCATTGGCAGCTAAATAATAGGATTTAATTCTGCCCTTTTCTATATGTCGCAAGGTCATAAAACCCCAGAAGGTCACACGGGACGCGTTTGCCGGAGAAATCGATTCCCAAGTATCGAATATCCATTTTTCAGTGCTTTTGGGCGGTTCCTTGAATTCCGACTCAGTGAGTGGTTCCTCCAATATGGGAAGGCTTTCTCCCTGTTCGATTTTGACGCGAGTCCTAATCCAGTCAGGAAACTTACTACTTGAGCGTAGGGCATCCAGAAATTCCCTCTGTTCGTTAGAATCTTTTGCCTTGAGAATATTCTTACGTAATTCGGTATAGGAGGCGTCCTCAAACTCTTCGTACGGCATGCTTTATTCCTCATCTTCTGAATTAGGAGGATTGTGAGGATATAGTTGTGTTGCAACCTTATCAGCGGAGAAACCGTCTTCTTCCCAAATGGGGAGTTCATTTTTTTCAAGCTCGCTTGCCAAGGAGCGCAAGTTGGGGAACGCCTCCCATTTGGAGTTATCACCACCATCTTCGTCCGGTTCGCTGTAATCCCGCGCCAATATCTCAAGACACCTACATACCACGTGTGTCAGCACGCTCCCCCGATGTTTGGCATGCCCACCTGAATTTTGTAGGAAAGGAAATAAATCTGATGCTGCGTGGACTTTGAAATAAAAACCCTCTTCCTCGCATGGTTTGACCTCGAAACAGCCATCACGGAAATTTGGTTCTTGCACGACATGAAGCAAATGATGAAGTGAAGATGTTGGGCGTAGATAGCTTTGCAGAGCGAGGCGCGCTCCTTTTGGAATTGCGATTTCTCTACCTTGCCATGCCTCCGCTACCTCATCTTCCGGCCCCAACATGCAGGAAGTTTCAGTAACGGATACAACGACAGGACGTAGCATGGGCGGCTCGCCGACTACACCCATATCCCATTCCACTCGCTGGCTTGCTTCATCTGACAAATGCAGTTTTCTGTAACCGGTCAATGGTACGGAAACCAAGCAGCCATATTTGGCTTTTCGTTCAGAAACGAGACGTTCAAGAAAAGCCGCTCCCTTGACCGTATGATTCAGAAGCACCGAAACACCGTCTTGTTGTGGTGTTGTTTCAACCTGATATTCGCCATTGGGATAGGATAAATTGCCCTCTTCAATGATCGGGTAAGGAAGAGATCGGACGATCCCGCCAACTCGAGCCATCACGGTACCTCCTGATTTTTAGAGTCGGGGGACCGGCGAATTAACTGTGCCTTCAACACAACCGGCATATCATCCGGTAGAACTATGCCTGTTGGTAGTTCATAGTCGAACTCAATACAGAGCAACTTCGCCGGGTCTAGCGAGCCTAGATTGACGCCAAGCGCGTGGTCTTCTTGATCGTGGTTCAACATGGTTTCTTGTACAGGCCGATTATCTACTTTGACATTCTTCAGCCTCGCGAATGTTTCTATGCCGAATGCATCACAACTCTCGTCCAGGCTCTCATCAATAGCGAACCGCACTTCGCTTCCTGCGGCTTTCTCTCCAGGCGCCAGTTCGACACGGCAGGACCGCTTGCCAGTAGAAATCGGAAGCGCGGCGAACTGGATGGCATTGCCTGACCTGCGAAAAGTTCCACGCCCTCGTCTGTTTGGGTTGATTCTTCCACCCTTTCCTTTCTTTTCAGTAGTATTGTCTGGCCCGGGTCCCTTTTCTGTGTCTTCCCCCTCATCCGCTTCCTTTGCGAAGCGGGGCCGTCTACGTATTTCTTGAAACTGCCCCGCCAGACCCGGTCGGCGTCCACCGGACGAAATTCCATTCGAGTTGATTGCCAGAACATCTTCTATCTCGAACTCTTGATTTTCTTGCGTTGGGACAACCTCATTCAGTTTGGAAAACACACCTTCCATCGCCTTGTTGAGTGCAGCCCTTTCATTCTTGGCAAGCCATTTTCCAGCCTCTAGGTGATTGTGCAGTGGACCTTCCGCCTTGCGCACCAGACGATGAATTTCGCCGTCGCTCGCATCCAGAAGTATCATGCAATGAAATGGCTTCAGATCCGCAAACCGGTTCCTTTGAAGCTTGGGCAATTCGTCCGTGATCCACATGCCGTTTCTACAAAGCTCGACTCGTGAAAGGCCACCTTGGGGCAAGGAACGCCATCGCATGTTGATACGGCCGAGACCCGTATCAACTTCAATATCCTTACCCTCATTTATAGTACGGAAAGCATGACACGCCCTTGAACCGGATAGGAATCCGCTACGCGTGCGTTTTTCTTCGCTGAATTGTTCCAAAATTGAGGCAATGTTCGTTTTATCCAGAATTTTAGTATCATTGGCATCTACGAATTCAACATGTAATTCTCCCTCTGCGAAAGCAGAGAAAAAATTACACGCGGCGGCTTTCGACACCATGTTCCACAAAGAATTGCCATCTTCACGGAACCTGTTGAATCCCGGCACAGCCACTACAGCGCCGCTACCAGGTTCCCAGTTGCGTGCAATCCATTCCAGCTTGCTTTTTATGTAGTCGTGAACCTCGCTATTCTCTGGGAACACATATGGCTCAAAGAAGTCATTCCTAATAGTTTTGACGTAGAATCCATCTTTGCTTTTGCTTTCGCCGCCATCTTGATGAGAGGCCAAAACCGCATGCCCCGCTCCGATAATCTCTCCACTTTCCGTACGTCCGCCATAAAGAACGTAGCGCAGGTCGGATGCCGGTAGAACGGTCAGGTGTCCGTTGCCGACGGCTCCGGTTCCTGCATCACTTTTCACACTCAGACCGTCGGTGAGCAAACCCTTCATTCTTTCCTTTTCGAGCCCGATGCCGTTATCCAGTACGAAAAGGGTTTCACATTCGCTCGACTCCAAACATTCTCTCATTGCCTCCACGATCCCGGTGGCCGTGTCTTGCAATTTTCCTTTTGAAGCTTTTTCCTGGTCTTTAACCGCCTGTTTAAATGATGAGCGATAAGAAGCAATGCCGGGTACTCGGTCAACAGCATGCCTTTCGATCTCAAAGCGAATTTTAATGAGACCGCGTTCTGCTTCCCTGCCCGCATCCAGAGAGTTCTGCAAAAGTTCTCTTACGACCGTCGCTGGTTTGAGATTGTGAAATCCGGCCAGCCCGGCGGACGTAAACCCAGATCGGCTTCCAGTTTCAGAACCGAACCGGAGATCGGGCTGTTTGGATTTTCTTCGCTTTTTGCTCATCGGTTTATAGCTCTCCGTCATTCAACAGCTTTTCAATTCGCTCCATAACCAAATCCGTACGCTTCTCCAAAAATTCTTCGTAGGTTTTTCTCAAGTCTACTCCTGAGTTTTCCTTTATGGCGCTTAGATGCTCTGTTCTTACCAGATGCGTGTTGAGTCGTCTTTTTACCTCGGCTCCCGGATTACCGGCGAATTGAGATGCCTGGGTAGCTTCCAAGAGAAAATCGCCGGGCCACTTTTTTGCCCACTCCTTCCTGTTTGACGTTGGAGTTAGCAACATGCAATTTAAGGAAAGATCAGGATTAGCTCCAAGTTTCTTGAGAGTGGCTCTGGGGAAAATATGATGATAATCCCGATTGTCGCTTTGCTTCAATACTTCGTTCGTTACAACATCCCTGGCGCCTTTCAAAGAACATGCCACAAGAATGGCTTTGTTTAATATGCCTCTGTTTTTGGGCCACCCTGCGGTTTTCAAATCCACTCTGTCAGGTCTTTCACAGTTGAATGCAGGGACGGAAGTTTCCTTCCCAGTTCCGCACAACACTTCGACCAAAGCGTCATGATCTTCCTTTAGCCGATCATTCGCCTGTCTTTCATAGCGGTCTGCAAAAAAAAGACCACCAAAGATATTTGCGAACAAGGCGCCTTGCTTTCGCGTGAGCATGTCCTGTTTTTGGAATAAGATGATGAAGCGCGGACAAAACCCGCAAAGGAACGGCGGTCGGCAGTCTGGCATGGTCCCAGATATGCAATTCGCCAAGTGTTTCGGTCACCCATCTCATTCCTTCCTCAATTTTCCTCCAGTTGTCCTGAAGTTTCTTGAAATTGAGGTTACGGTAATTCCCGTAAGTGGGTTTTTTGTTTTCTAAAACGCACTGAACTTTCAAGACTAGGTCCCCAACAGGATTGGAGCCTTCAAGCGGTTCGATGTTTGGCACTTCTCTTGTTAAATCATCAATTTTTTCCGGCAAAGATTCTGAAATTTCAGTTTCCATCTGGGCAACCGCAAGCTCGTAATGAGAAAGCCTCACCGCTGACCTGTTCGTTTGAATGAAAATATCAATCGCTTCATCCGGAGAAGTATTTTGCGGTAATGGCAGATATGGAATGACAGTGTCTATCATCCTTTCTCGCAATTTCTGAACGAACATGGAAATATTCCACCTGCTCTTCGCCTCATCGGGGAAAACGGTTTCGCACCATTCTATTGATTGCTTCACACCCTCTTCTCCTGGCGCGAGAATTTTGACGGGCACCCATCCTTTAGAGAATTCTTCTTCTGGAATACCAATTTTTCCTTTGTCACGCCCCTTTTTCGATACTGCTTCTATATCTGTTTCGTTGAATTTGTCTGCCAATTTTGTAAAAGCCACATAGAAAGTATGATTGTCGTGATTGTCTTTGAAACTTCTCCACAGGGCAGTTAGTCGCTGCTGGCCGTCCAACAAGTGCTGTTTGCACGGTTCTCCATTATCCGGCGCACCCGCAAGAGGGCGTGTTTCAAATGGTTGTTGACTTGTGTCCACTTCAAGCACTAGGAACACACCCAAAGGTCGAGCTTTCAATATCGCGGAGAGAAAATTCCTTACATGTTCAGGCCGTCCAGACCTCCTCTCGTTGAAACCTGGGCAACCTTATGGCCCCATGTTTTACGTCATCCATCCATCTTTGGATATTTTTAGACCTTGTTTCCACGTGTTCTCCCAGGTATCCAGCGAATAGTTCAGGTCAATCGGTGCAGTCGCAAGGCAGGATGCTGTCCGAAAACTCGGCGAGAGAATCATTCTTGCTGGACGCTTTCGCAAGGTGCTGGTAGGAAAAGGCGCTCTTCGCGCCGAAGAATCCGATGAAATCGTTGGGAATTTCTCGTTTAATACGTCGGTTTTCAGCCTTCATGTCTCGGCCATACTTCCGCTCAAGATTTACCCACCAATTCAGATCGCAAGGCGTGTTTCGGAGTTCTTCGACTACCACTGCTCCAAGAGCGTTGTGAGCGTTCTGAAGTACTTTCAGGCCTTTCAGAAAGCAGTAGGTGCAATTGGAAAGTCCATCCTTAGGATCCAGTTCCAAGTTCCAATTCTGCTTTTTCCAGAAATTCTCTACGTCTTCTCTGGTAACATCCATATCGAAAAGCGGCATATAGGCATGTTCACCCCCATAACTAGCGGATTCCGGCCCACCGCTATTGCGCTGGCGCACTCTGGCAACCCGGTGCGGCTCGTCCGCCCGAAGCCCGACGAAACTCAGATATTCAACCCCGTCTTCCCCGAAAACAACACTCTCTCCAAAGACGTTTTCATCTAAGTACGAACTATTGAATTCACGAGCAGGGGATGAGAAATCGGCGTAAAACTGTGCTGGCCGGTATATCGGCCGCTCACGTGCGAATTGCTTCTTTTCCAGAAAGATCTCTCTGGGAACTCCACCTCCGTTGCGGAGGTGGCGCTCGTATAAATCGTCATCTTCCAAGCGGCTGCTCTTCCCAAAATGCCCCAAGCGTTCGGTCTGGGGCTTGTTGGCGAACCATTCCTTGAGGAAGGCGCGGGTCGTTTCCAATTTCAAACTCTGCGTGCAGGTGCGTTGGAAAATAGTTGGAACGAAACCGTTCCACGACAAGAGCTCTTCATAAACTTCTCCACGCCAGTGATAGCCGTCCAGGTTTGTTTCCGATCGAGGCTCTACGTTAACGAGGCGATAGGATGGAAGGCGCGTGTATTCGCCGTTTCGGGCGTCTTCATAGGTTTGGTATTCCAGCCAGAAAAAGGGGATGCCATACTTTTCCTCAGCGATTTGCTTGCAGCGGCGAGCGAAGTCATACGTCTTTGGATGTTCCGCCGAGGTGTTGTTGAAGATAACCACATCACCTCGTTCCGCTTTCAAAAGGCCTGCTTCGAGAAGCGTGAATAGCAGCATCCCGCTCGTCTGACCTCCCGAAAATTTCATTACGTGCGGGAGTTCATGATGGTCAGGGTATTTATATCGAAAACGATGATCGGATTCTGAATCAAGCGACTGACAAGTTGGATTTCTCACAAGATATTGAACTCTTTTGGTATGTTGAATCTCGTAATCTCTCATTTTTTCCACTATTTCAGAATACGGAACACGTGGGAAAGAAGTTTCCCTCTGCAGTGAAGAGGGCGTTTGACGATCTAAGTTTTCTGCTCATTATGAGGAAACCCGAGTCATAAGACAATCATTTCGCACCTAGGCTATACGCATTTCAAAAGCAACTCGAAGCGCGTCCCCAGGTACAGGCGACGGATCTCCCATCGGACGGAATTTAATGGCATGTCGGATGAGATATTCCTAGACGATCCGTTCGAGTAAGTTCTCCTTTGTGGCTGTTACTCGTCTAATCTCCTCAAATTGCGAAACGATCAAGCATTTTTGGGGTCTGTGCCCAGTTCTCACCGGGGATGAGGTCAACCAGTTCCCGCAGGACCTGTCTGAACGCTTCCTTCGTGGAGTCTTCGTCCAGTTTCCCAGCGTGCTCGACCGAAACCAGGGGCCGCATGTCCGTAAGAAAAGCAGGATTTGCAAGTTTCGCAAACATTCGCCGCTGCGCCTCAGCGCGGGAAATGCGCAACCCCGATGCTTCAAGATAGAACATCAGACCTCTCACGACCCGCGCCCTGTCCAATCCCTCGAACGTGCGCAGCCCATGATGGAGATCGAACAGGTCGCGCCCCTTGTTTCTCTGCAGGAGCGCCCGGAGTTTCGTCGCGAGGATCTCCTCCGGCGAGAACGTCGGTATGTCCACCGCCCCGCTGAACCAGGGGTTTTCCACTGCGAACGGGACGAAGAGCGGCGGGTCGAACGCCTCGGTCTCCTGTGTATTAATTTCAACCTTTAAGCGGATCGGGGCGCCGGCGGACGGGTCATCCGCGTCGACCCGGAAACGGAGTTTGGGAGCCGTGGCGCTCGGGGCGAAACCCGCCCGCCCCAGCCATGGTTCGAGAGCTTCCCGGATGGCATCGAGAACCGGGCCGATCGGTCCGGTCTCGGTCCTGACAAGGTCGATATCCTCCGAATAGCGAAGAGGTTGAGGAAAATGGAGCTTGTTGAGCGCCGTTCCGCCGCGAAAGCGTAGCTGTCCGGCCAGTCCGGGATTGGAAAACAGTTCGACAAGCGCACGGCTGATGACGAGATCCTGTTCGACCTGGCGCAGATCCGCCCAGGGGACGATATTCCCCCATGCGATGATGTTCATCCGGGGGATCATTCGTCGACCTCCGGCAATCGACGGACGATGACGCGCCAGTGTTCGTTACGTTCCAGTGGGGGTGGCGTGAATTCGGGGTCGCGGGTCTCCTTGCGGTCGAGTTCGACCCACGGAAACGCGCCGCGGCCGGACAGCGCGTCGTACATCAGTCCGGTTCGGTCCCCATGCCCGAGACGGTCCAGCAGATAACCGAGACGTTGAACGACTGAGCGCTCCGCCGCAGATGAAAGCCTCGCCAGTTCCTGCGAACCGAGTTTCGGGCCGAGATCGGCAAGGACGGTGACGAGGTTGTCGATGCCCCCTGCGGCATGGGAATAGCGCACAAGGTCCAGTGCCGTGAGTTCGACGGACGACACGCTCATCGCGCCCGTATCGGTCTTGCGGTTTTCCACGCCGTCCGATACGGCTTTCATATCTTTTCGGTAATAAAAAGCAATCCGGGTTCTGCCGGCGTTGATTCCGGACAGCCGTTTGTCCGTGACAACGGGAAACTCCATAACGGCATGATGGGTAGCACCATGCAGTTCGGCCGCCTTGAGTAGAGCGACATAATACGGTCGCCCTTCGTGCCGCATCAGGTCATCAATATACCAGCTTGGAGGCGGAGCGCCCCAGGATGCGTACCGGGGAGGAACCACGACATAGAACCCGTTCCGCAGCCTGACGAGATGCCTGCGGCGCTGGAGCCGTTCGGCGGCGTCGAGAAACGCACCTCGTCCGATTCCCAGCGCCTGCTCCGCCTCATCTGCCAAGAAGACTACGCGCCCCTCTGACAGCAGGCCGGAAGTATAGGATGACAATGTTTTTCGTTGAGCATGTATCATGTCTTATTATCCGCTAAAAAAGCGGATTATTCAACATAATATTTTAATGACAGAAAAATCATCTCTGAGTATCCGCTATATACGCGGATTAATCAAAACGATACATGAAGCGCAAACCCAATTATAATACCGGCTCTCTTCTCAGAGGTCACGCTCCACATTGAGAAGAGACGGTGGTAGAAGGGGCAGTCAGGCCTCGGGAAATGATGGGTGTTGTTGGAAAGGTTGATGATACATAGAGCCGTATCCTTCAAAGACGACAACCAAAATGATCAAGCATCGGCTTACTGAGGCGTGGGCGTGAGCCTGCGCGTCACGCCGCAACTCACCCTGACGGCCAGACTGCCCCATGACCAGGAGCTTCCTGCGCGTGCGGACTACCGCAGCACCCGCCGCGGCCTCGACCTCAGCGCGCGCTACGACTTTCCGATCGGACTGCGGGTGCGCGCGAACGGACGCAAGACGTGCATCGGCGCTCGGGCGGCTCGGTCGTCAGGCGGACGCTCGGTGCGCTCGACGCGCTGACGGTCGAGGACGCACGGCACGCGACGCGGGCGATGTTCGCCGACGCGGAAGCGAACGGCACACCGGTAGCGGTCCCGACGGTGCGCAACTTCGCGCCGGTGTTCCTCGCCGACTGTGCGGAACGCTGGAAGCCCGCGACGCGGGATGCGCACGCGGACGGCATGCGCCGGCACATCCTGCCCGCGCTCGGCGGTCGCCGCGTCGATGCGCTGACCGCGAAAGACGTGCACAACTGGTTCGACGATCTGTCGGTCGCGCGGGCGGGAACGGCGAACCGGGCGCTGGCGGTGCTGTCCTCGATGATGAAGCACGCCGAGGCGTTCGGACTGCGGTGCGAGGACTCCAACCCGTGCAAGGGACTGCGGCGGCGCAAGTCCGGCTTCGAGGCGCACGACCTGACGGACGACGAGTTCGCCGCGCTCGGTCGGGCGCTCGACGGGGCGGAGGCGGAATGGCCGGTCGCCGTCGCCGCGCTCCGCTTCCTGCTCTACACCGGCGCGCGCAAGTCCGAGGCGCTGCGGCTCAAGTGGGAGCATGTCCACGGCGACCGCGCGGTGTTGCCGGACTCGAAGACCGGGCCGCGCACGCTCTGGCTGGCGTCTCCGGCCCGCGCCGTGCTCGCCGCGCAGCAACGGCGCACCGATTGCCCGTGGGTGTTTCCGTCTTCCTGCGATGAGCCTGCGACGGTGGACAAGGCATGGAACGCGATCCGCGCGGCGGCGGGGCTGCCGACGCTGCGCATTCACGATCTCGGTCACAGCCATGCGGCGGTCGCGGTCGGCGGCGGCGAGGGGCTGCGCGTCCAGCCCAACGGCGCGCGGTCCTGGGTGTTCCGCTTCCGCCGCGACGGCACGCCGCGCCGGGTCACGCTCGGCAAGCCCGACGCGGTGAAGGCCGGCCAGGCGCGCGCCGCCGCGCTCGCCTTCCTCGCCCGCGAGAAGGGCGGCGGGACTCCGGTGCCCCTTCCCGCTTCCGGCCCGACCCTCAAGGCGTTCGCCGCCGAATATGTCGAGCGGCGCTCGCCGTCGTGGAAGTCGTCCACCATCAAGGCCACCATGAGCTATCTCAACAGCGCCATCCTGCCCGCTCTCGGCCATCTGCGCGTCGGCTCGGTGGTGCGCGCCGACACCGCCCGCTTCTTCCACGAATACGGACGCCGGAAGCCGGGCGGGGCGAACCGCGCCCACGACATCCTGCGCAGCATGTTCGATTGCGCCGTCGCATGGGGCCATCGGCCCGAAGCCGCCGGCAATCCGTGCACCGGCATCGTCCGCTACCGCCGTCCGCCGCGCGGGCGGCTGCTCGGCGCGGACGACCTGGCGAAGCTTGGCGCGGTCCTGCGCCAGCGCGAAGCCGAAAGCCCGGCCTGCGTCGCGGCGGTGCGCCTGCTCCTGCTGACGGGATGCAGGCCGGGCGAGATACGCTGCCTGCGCTGGTGCGAGGTCAAACCCGACCGCTTGACCCTGACCGACGCGAAGACGGGGCCGAGGCATGTCCTGCTCGGCGAGGCGGCGCGGGAGTTGCTGAACCGCCTTGCCGGAACGGCGTCGGGTGAGTGGGTGTTCCCCGGCAGCAAGCGGGACGGGCCGTTGGGCAAGCATGAGCTTCACTATTTCTGGATCACCACGCGCGACGTGGCCGGGATCGTGGCCGATGCGCGGCTTCACGATCTCCGTCATGCCCATGCCTCG
>VXPH01000201.1 GCA_009839615.1 Nitrospinota bacterium | reverse complement strand
AATAACCCTCTCAGGGGCTTTTTCAACAACCCCCTCAAGGGGGGGAGTAGGGGCGTCGAACTTCCCCCTTCGGGAAGTTCGACTGTGCCCGCCCTGCCCCCTGTGGTTGTCTCTTGTAAAACAGAGGCTTCGGACAGGCACGGGGGCCTGTCCCTACAAAACCATCACATCGGCGGGTGTCCCTAGAACTTCCTGAGCGGCGTCGCCTCCCGGCCGAAGAGCGCGCTTCTGGCGACATTCCAGATTTCGAAATGCGTCTTCCGCAAGACTTCGGGCGAATCCGCCAGCCAGCGGACGAGCGCGCCGGGGCCGGAGAATCGCGTGCAGCCGCCGGCCAGGCCGGAAGATCCCGCCAGCAGGGCGTCGGCTTGCTCTGTGATACGGTTCAGTTCCCCATCCGTCCCGCCTGCGACGTAAAAAGAACCGAGATAAGGATACGGCTCGAACAGGCCGAGGCGCTCGGGTTCCGAATCTCCCGGCCGCACCTCCATCACGTCGCGCAAAAGCGGCGCGCCCCCATAATCGATATGCAGCCTTATTTTCAGGGATGAATAATCGAAATGCTCGCCCGAGGCGACCCGGCCATGATAGAGCGATTCCCCGTAGAGGAGTTTCGCCCCCTCGGCCATGGAGACTCTCGTCTCCTGTAAGTAGATGGAACCGGCATAAGGGATGACGGGGTCGGGCAGGAGTTCGAGACCGCTCGCTTTGCCCATCTCGATCCTGGTCGTCGATACCACCGGCTCGCCCAGGCTCTTGTATACCTTCGTCGCCCCCTGCGACGTCCAAAGGACGCGCGCGCCCTCATCGAGCGCGATTTCAAGCTCCAGCAAATCGCCGCCTACGTGCCCGCCCGTGGGGTTGATGAGCGTCAGGTGGGCAGGCGTCTCCCCCTCGGGATAATTGGGACGCATCACCTGAAGCGGCACGCGGAAATACGAATCCGCGAGGTACGTCCGCTCCACCGCCCGCGCGAACCGGGCGAGGGCGACGCCGTGGCGTCCCACGCGGGAGGGCGCGGCGGCGCTTGCGAGCGGCATCAGGCTTCCACGAAGAGGAGTTCGCGCTCGATCCAGCCGATCACCTCATCGAGACCCTTCTCGGCCTTCAGGTTCGTGAACAGGAACGGGCGCTCGCCCCGCATCTTGCGGGCGTCGCGGTCCATGACTTCGAGGCTCGCGCCCACGAGGGGGGCCAGATCTATCTTGTTGATCAGCAGGAGTTCGGAGCGCGTGATGCCGGGGCCGCCCTTCCGGGGAATCTTGTCCCCCGCCGACACGTCGATGACGTAGATCGACGCGTCCACGAGTTCGGGGCTGAAGGTGGCGGCGAGGTTGTCGCCCCCGCTTTCCACGAAAATGATGTCCAGCGGATGAAAATCGCGCGCGAGCAACTCCATGGCCTCGCGGTTGAGCGATATGTCCTCGCGGATCGCCGTATGCGGACACCCGCCCGTCTCCACGCCCGATATTCGCTCGGGCGCGAGCGCGCCGCTCCGCGTCAGGAACTCGGCGTCCTCTTTCGTGTAGATGTCGTTCGTCACCACGGCGATGGCGTACCTATCGCGCATCCGCTTGCACAGCCTGTCCACCAGGGCCGTCTTGCCCGAGCCGACCGGCCCGCCCACGCCTATCTTTACCGGCGCCTTATCCATCATCGTCCTCCTCATCAAGAAACGAACAAGCGCGTGTGAAGCCTGCGGTGCGTCATGGCCCTTATCTCGTGACCCGGCCCCCAGGAGTGCGCGTCCTCCAGAGATAGCGCCATCGCGGTCTCGACCGCCTCGCGCACCGCGCCCTCGAGAGTCGAGATGACGCGCTGGCCCTCGGTCTGGCCGAGCGGAACCAGCCGCACGGCGGCGGAGACCAGGCCGGACACAACGCCGTAGCAAAGCGATTCGAGGCCCTCTTCACAAGCGAGGCCTAAGGATTCTGCGACGCAGCCGAGCGCTACCGGGTAGTGGCCGGAGGTCCGCTCCCGCCTCGCCTCTTCCTCCAGTTCATCGAGAAAAGAATCCTCGATGAATCCCCGCGCGGTGCGCAGGAACTGACGGCCCACGCTCCGGCTCGCGTCGCGCAGCGATTTGACGGGACGCGCGGCGTCATAGGCGGCGTCGAGCGCCATCACGCGGGGGAGATCGTCCACTCGTTTCGCCAGAAAAGCCTCGCGCAGATAGACGCCGTCGAGCGTGGCAACGCCGTGGCGCAGGACGGAGGCGATGAACTCTTCAAGCTCCCCGGCGGACGCGATGGCCCCTTCCGCCACATAGGTCTCCAGCCCGTAAGAATGGGCGAAGGCGCCGCGCGGGAACGCGGAATCGGAAATCTGCAGGAGCCGGTAGGCGCTCATCTTCTAGTGGTGGTGTGAGTGAAAGGCGCCGAAATCGTGCGTGAAGGGCTCTTTCACCTTCTCGCACCGGACGCCCATCTTGACGAAATACGCCTCCAGCACGGAGTCATAGGGCGTGAGGACGCGGCCGTTCTGAACGCAGATCGGCGCGTGGCGGTTTCCCACCTGGTAGCAGAGGCGGCCCATATCGAGGGGTGAATCCGCGTAGAGCACCAGCACGTCTTCGGGGATCGCGGCGACGACCACCACGCGCTCCTCATCCTCGAAGAGGATGTCGTTCTCCTTGAGAGGCTGTCCGGTCGGCAGTTTGACGCCGAGTTCGGTGCCGGAATCAGAGCACACCCGCTGGCGGCTCCTGAGCCTGTCCTCCCAGCCCAGGGCCACGCGCTCGACGCGCCTCGTTTCATCGGCGCAGAGACTGCCCCGTATCTCTTCGACGAGGATCATCGCCGCCTCCTAGAAAAGGAAATACCGCTGCGCCATGGGAAGCGCCTCGGCGGGCTCGCAGGCGAGCGTCTCCCCGTCCGCCTTGACGACGTAGGTCTCGGGGTCCACCTCGATATTCGGCAGGGCGTCGTTCAGCCGCATGTCCTTCTTGCCGATCCCGCGGCAGTTCGAGACGGGCGCGACGATCTTGGCGAGGCCGAGCGCTTCGCCAATCCTGTCTTCCGCCGCCGCCCCCGAGACGAAGGCGTAAGACGTGGGGCCGACCGCCTTGCCCATCGAGCCGAACATGGGCCGGCCCAGAACGGGCTGCGGCGTGGGGATGGAGGCGTTGGGGTCGCCCATCGCCGCGTGGGCGATGAAGCCGCCCTTCACGACGACTTCCGGCTTCACGCCGAAAAAGGCGGGCTTCCAGAGCACCAGGTCGGCCATCTTGCCGACCTCGATCGAGCCCACGTAATCGGAGATGCCGTGCGCGACCGCGGGGTTGATGGTGTATTTCGCCACGTAGCGCTTCGCGCGGAAGTTGTCGTTCGCGCCGCTCTCCTCGGCCAGCGCGCCGCGCTGGCGCTTCATCTTGTCCGCCGTCTGCCAGGTGCGGATGACCACCTCGCCCACGCGGCCCATGGCCTGGGAATCCGAGCCCATCATGCTGAACGCGCCCATGTCGTGGAGAATGTCCTCCGCCGCGATGGTCTCCGCGCGGATTCTCGACTCGGCGAAAGCGACGTCTTCGGGAATCCTGCTGTCCAGGTGGTGGCACACCATGAGCATGTCGAGATGCTCGTCCACCGTGTTCACCGTGAAGGGGCGCGTGGGGTTCGTCGAGGAGGGCAGCACGTTCGCCTCCCCGCACACCCGGATGATGTCGGGCGCGTGGCCGCCGCCCGCCCCTTCGGTGTGGTAGGTGTGGATGGTCCGGCCCTTGAGCGCGGCGACCGAGGTCTCGACGAAGCCCGATTCGTTGAGCGTATCGGTGTGGATGCACACCTGTACGTCCATCTCGTCCGCCACGCCGAGGCAGCAGTCGATCGCGGCGGGCGTGGTCCCCCAGTCCTCGTGCAGCTTCAGCCCCACCGCGCCCGCGCGGATCTGCTCGACGAGCGGATCGGGGCGCGAGGCGTTGCCCTTGCCCAGGAAGCCCAGGTTCATGGGGTAGGCCTCCGCCGCCTGGAGCATCCTCGCGATGTTCCAAGCCCCCGGCGTGCAGGTGGTGGCGTTCGTGCCCGTGGCGGGGCCGGTTCCCCCGCCGAACATGGTCGTGACGCCCGAGGCGAGCGCTTCGTCTATCTGCTGGGGACAGATGAAGTGGATGTGGGTGTCGATGCCGCCCGCGGTGAGTATCATCCCCTCGCCCGCCAGGACTTCTGTGGCGGCGCCGATCGTCATGTCCACCCCCTGCATGAGGTGGGGATTGCCCGACTTGCCGATACCGGCGATCTTCCCGTCCTTGACGCCCACGTCCGCCTTCACCACGCCCCAGTAGTCGAGGATCAGCGCGTTGGTGATGAGCAGGTCGAGCGCGCCGGCTTCGCGCGTCTCGGTGGGCGATTGCCCCATGCCGTCTCGGATGACCTTGCCGCCGCCGAATTTCGACTCATCGCCGTAGACGGTGCGGTCTTCTTCGACCTCGACGAAGAGTTCGGTGTCCGCGAGGCGCACCCTGTCCCCCACCGTGGGGCCGAACATGTCGGCGTAGGCGCGCCTGTCCATCCGGTACGCCATCAGTCCGCCCCCCCGTAGCCCTCGGCGCGGGCCTTCTCGAGCGCGGCCTCGCGCACGGCGGCCGAGTCGAGCGCGCCCTCGGTGAGCGCGTTCAGACCCATGGCGGTGCGCGCGCCGGCGAAGGCGACGAGCGTCACCTCTTTCTCGTCACCCGGCTCGAAGCGCACGGCCGTACCCGCCGGGATGTCCAGCCGCATGCCGAAGGCCGCCTTCCTGTCGAAATCGAGCAGGCGGTTGACTTCAAAAAAATGAAAGTGAGAACCCACCTGGATGGGCCTGTCCCCTCGGTTCGCCACGAGGAGCGAGGCGCTCTCGCGCCCCTCGTTCAGGACGATCTCGCCCTCCGCCAGAATGTATTCGCCGGGTATCATGCCCTCTCCTTCAGCCGCGTATCGGGTCGTGCACCGTCACGAGCTTGGTCCCGTCGGGGAACGTGCCCTCGACCTGCACCTCGTGGATCATCTCGGGCACGCCCTCCATGACGTCGTCGCGCGTGAGAATCGTCGCGCCGTAGCGCATCAGTTCGGCGACGGATTTCCCGTCGCGCGCGCCCTCGAGCACCTCGGCCGTGATGATGCTCACGGCTTCGGGGTAATTGAGCTTGAGGCCACGCGCGCGGCGCTTTTGCGCCAGCTCCGCGGCCACGAAAACGAGGAGCTTCTCCTGCTCCCTCGGGGTGAGATGCATCTTTCGCCTCCTGTCGGAAAACTCCTGCGAGCGGCCCTAGGCGGTCAGGCGGTCGAGCAGCGCCGTGTCGCACTCGCCCTCCGCTTCGCCCGCCGCCGTGAACTCCCCTTTTTCCATCACGTAGTATCGATCCGCAAGCCGCCAGGCGAACTCCAGGTACTGCTCCACCAGGATGATGCCCACGTCGCCGCGCTCCCTGATCTTCCACAGCACGCTCTCGATGTCCATGATGATGGAGGGCTGGATGCCCTCGGTCGGCTCATCGAGCAGCAGGAGCTTCGGTTCGCTCACCAGGGCGCGGGCGATGGCGAGTTGCTGCTGCTGGCCGCCACTCAGCACGCCTCCCTTTCGCCCGAGCATCTCCCTGAGCACCGGGAAAAGCTCGAAAACGCCCTCGTCATACCTCCTGGGGCGGTCGGGATGGGCCTCCAGTCCGAGCAGGAGGTTCTCGTGCACGCTTAACTGCGGGAAAATCTCCCGTCCCTGGGGGACGTAGGCGACGCCGAGCTTCGCGCGCGCCTCGGGTCTGGACGCGGTGATGTCGCGTTCCAGAAACTCGATTCGCCCGGACCTGGGCCTGAGCAGACCGACGATGGATTTCAGGAACGTGGTCTTGCCCATGCCGTTTCTGCCGATGATGCCCGCGATCTCGCCGGGGCGGACCTCGATGTCGAGGCCCCGCAGAATGTGGCTCTCCCCGTAGTAGGCGTGCAGCCCGTCCACCTTAAGCATGTTCCTCGCTTCCCCTGCCCAGATAGAGTTCGACCACCCGCTCGTCCCTGTGCACGTGGTCGATGGAACCCTCGCAAATCACCGCCCCCTCGTGCAGCACGGTGACGCGCTCGGCGATCTCGCGCACGAACTTCATGTCGTGCTCGATGACGAGGACCGAGCGGTGCTCGGCGATGCGCCGCAAGAGCGCCGCCGTCTTCTCCGTCTCCCCCTCGGACATGCCGGCCACGGGCTCATCGACGAGCAGGAGATCGGGGTCCTGCACCACCACCATGCCGATCTCGAGCCACTGCTTCTCGCCGTGGGCCAGCAGACCGGCCCGCCAGCCGCTCTTGGACGCAAGTCCGATGACGTCGAGCGTCTCCTCGACGCGCTCGCGCGCCTCGGCAGTCGCGCCGCCGAAGAGAAGGGAGGTCACCTTCTTGTCCTGCTTCACGGAGAGTTCGAGATTATCGCGCACCGAAAGGTTCTCGTAAATCGTCGGCGTCTGGAATTTCCTGCCGATGCCTGCGTTCGATATCTCCTCCTGGCGCATCCGCGCGAGGTTGGTTTTCTCCTTGAAGACCACCCGCCCCGAATCGGGCTTCACCTTCCCGGTCACGACGTCCAGGAGCGTGGTCTTGCCCGCCCCGTTCGGGCCGATGACGCAGCGCAGCTCCCCCCTGTCCATGCTGAAGTTGAGCGCGTTCAGCGCCTTGAAGCCGTCGAAGACGACGAACACGTCCTCCATGTAGAGTATGCTTTTCGATGTCAGCGTCATGCTTATCCCCTAGCCTTCGCTTCCAATGGCCGCGAGAGACTCATCCCGCGGCTCCGCGCGCTCCCCCCGGCGGAACCAGCTCTCGACTTTGCGGGGCAAATCGCGCGCCAGACCGAAGATTCCGTTCGGGAAGAACTGCACCACGAGGATGAATATGCCGCCCAGGAAGTAGAGCCAGTAATCCGGATAGCTCGAAGTGAGGTAGCTCCGCGCCCAGTTCACCCCGACCGCGCCGATGACGGCGCCGATGAGCGACCCCCGCCCGCCGACCGCCACCCAGATGACCATCTCGATGGAGGGCAGCACGCCGATCCGCCCGGGGGTGATGATTCCCACCTGGGGCACGTACAGCGCGCCGGCGACCCCCGCCAGCATCGCGGATACGGTGAAAACGAACACCTTGTAGTTCGCGGGCGTGTAGCCGGAGTAGAGCACGCGGTTCTCCGCATCGCGGATTGCCAGAAGAATCTTCCCGGCGCGCGACTTCACGATCCAGCGGCACAGCAGGTACGCGCCGCAAAGCGCGAGCGCGGTGGCGACGTAAAGCCCCCGCTGCGTGGAGACTTCGGTGAGCGTGAAGCCGAGTATCTTCTTGAAGTTGGTGAGGCCGTTCGTTCCGCCCAGGTTCACCTCGTTCCGGTTGAAGACGAGCCAGGCGGAAAGCGCCAGCGCCTGCGTGATGATGGCGAAGTATACGCCGCGCACCCGCGTCCTGAAGGCGAGGAAGCCGAAGACGGCCGCAAGCATACCCGGCACCACCGCCACCGCGAGCGTGGTGAAGAAAAACGAGTGGAACGGCTTCCAGAAAAGGGGCAGCTCCTTCACGCGGTTCCAGACCATGAAGTCGGGCAGCTTGCTCTGGTAGACCCCCTCGCCGCCGATCTCGAGCGTGAGGTACATGCCCATGCAATACGCGCCCAGGCCGAAGAACACGCCGTGGCCCATGCTCAGGATGCCGGTGTAGCCCCATATCAGGTCGAGACCCAGCGCCAGGATGGCGTAGGCCAGGAATTTTCCGAACAGGTTGAGCGTGAAGTCCGAGACGTGGAAGAACGAGCCCGGCGTCCCGAAGGCGTTCAGCGAGGGCATCGCGACGATGAACCAGAACGCCGCGACGACGAGAACGATTCCGCCGACCTTCTTCTCCATCCTGTCCACCAGAGTTTCACCCGGCATCGCGCATCAGGCCCCTCTCGTACGGATGGCGAACAGCCCCTCCGGCCTTCTCTGCAGGAAGAGGATCACCAGAACCAGAATCACCACCTTGCCGAACACCGCGCCCATCGCCGGCTCGAGCATCTTGTTCATGCCGCCGATGCCGAAGCCCGCCACGATGGTCCCGAGAATCTTGCCCACGCCGCCCGTCACCACCACCATGAACGAATCCACGATGTAGTTCTGTCCCAGATCGGGCCCCACGTTCCCGACCTGGCTCAGGGCCGCGCCCGCCATGCCCGCCAGCCCCGCGCCGAAGGCGAAGGTGCCCGCGTCCACGCGCCGGGAGGGAACGCCCAGGCAGGTGCTCATCCCCCGGTTCTGGGTGACGGCGCGAATCCGCAGGCCCGCCCGCGTGCGGAAGAGGAACAGATAGGTGCCCGCCACGCAGAACACGGCCAGCGCGATGATGAACAGGCGGTTGTAGGGGAACTGGACGCCGACCATCAGGTGGTATCCCCCGCTCAGCCACTCGGGGGACTTCACGTCCACGTTCTGGGCGCCGAACACCTGGCGGACGGCTTGCCGGAGAATCAGGCTAATCCCCCAGGTGGTCAGCAGCGTCTCCAGCGGCCGGCCGTACAGGTAACGGATGATGGAAATCTCCATGAGCCAGCCCATCAGGGCCGAAGCCAGAAAAGCGACGGGAAGCGCCAAAATGAAATAATAGCCAAAGTAATTTTGCGGCAGATACGAGATGAAAACGCCCTGGATGATGAAGGTGGCGTAGGCGCCGAGCATCATCAATTCCCCGTGCGCCATGTTGATGACGCCCATCAGGCCGAATACGATGGCCAGCCCCAGCGCCATCAGCAACAGGATGGAGCCCAGGCTCAAGCCCCGGAACAAGGTGTCGATCGTCGCGGTCCAGTTCTGATAGCTCTCGATCTCCGCGATGGCGTCACTCGACGCCGCGCGCACCCTGGCGTCCGCGTCCTTGTCCGCAAGACGATTGAGTTCGGAGACGGCGTTCAGCCCGTGAATCTCGCCGAGGGCGGCGGCGGCAGAACGCCTCTCTTCGAGGTCCGCGGATTTTAGCCGGATCAGCGCCTTCGCCTCCATGAGCGCATGGCGGCCCAGCCAGTGGGTTTCGCTCTCCAGGACCTTGTCGAGCAGGGGAATCAGGTTCTTGTCCCCCTCCCTCGCCAAACGCGTCGCCGCGGCGCGGCGCACGTTCGGGTCGGCGGAGTAGAGCTGCGCCGAGCTTTGAAGCTGGTTCAGATAGGGTTTGATGGCGCGGCGGATTCTTCTTCCGGCGCGGATTTTCTTGAGCTTTTCCTCGGGAACGAAAAGGGATTTCCCGTCCGGGGATGCGAGAGGTTTTTTTCCGTGAATCGAGAAGAGGGGAACGTATTCCTCATCCCCGCGCGTCACGGCGTCTCCGCCGATGACGAACCGGGTCTCGCCCGGAGCGGGCTTCCAGCGATAAAGGCTGCCCTCGCGAAGCGCCAAAAGAAGGGGTAGCAGCTTTGGCTCGAGGCGCTTCGCGAGACCGAGGGCAGCGCGTCTTCTTGCTTTTCTGTTTTTCGATCCTAACTGCGCGATTTCCGCCTGGATGGCCGGTGAAAACGTTTCGGTTTTCGCTTCTCCCCTTGCCGCCAAGCCAAAGCCAAGCGCGAAAACCAGAATAAGGACGCGAGATATGAATGATCTCGCCGACGCTCCACGCGGAATCGCCCTGACGCCGGCTTGCTGCATACCCCCTCCTTCGCCGTATTTGGCACATCGCCGGTATTTGCGATTCACACTATTTTCTTTTGGCCGCCCATGGGGGAGCCGTGCCGCGGCTCCCCCCGGGCGGTTCTTGCGACTAGGTCGTCGTCTTCTTGTATGTACCCTGGTGATTTACCCAGTCACAGCTCTTGTCCGGACTCGTGTACTTGCTCCAGGGTTCGGGCGCCACGAGGCCCTTCGTCTGCGAGACGATTTCGAATTGCCCGTTCTTGAGGATTTCCCCGATGAGCACGGGCTTGTGCAGGTGGTGGTTCTTCTCGTCGATCTTCTTGAATCCGCCCGGCGCCTCGAAGCCCATGCCGTAGGCCGCCTTGCGGACGTCGTCCACCTTCGTGGCGCCTGCTTTCTCGACCGCCTGCTTCCAGATGTAGACGCCGAGATATGCCGCCTCGATGGGGTCGTCCGTCACGCGGCTCGCGCCGCCGGGCAGGCCTTTTCTTTTGCAGTAGGTCTTGAAGTTCTTCACGAACTTCTTGTTTTGCGGCGTGTCGATCGACTGGTAGTAGTTCCAGGCCGCCAGGTGCCCGACGAGCGATTTCGAGTCCATGCCGCGCAGCTCGTCCTCCGCCACGCTGAACGCCATGATGGGCACGTCTTCGGAGCGGAGGCCCTGGTTCGCGAACTCCTTGTAGAAGGGCACGTTGCTGTCGCCGTTGATGGTGCTGAGCACGGCGGCGTCGCCGCCCGAGGCGAACGATTTCACCTTGCCCACGATGGTCTGGTAATCCTGGTGGTGGAAGGGCGTGTACTCTTCCATGATGTTCGAGGCCGGCACGCCCTTCGCCAGCAGGAAGGCCCGGAGGATCTTGTTCGCCGTGCGCGGGAACACGTAGTCGGTGCCGAGCAGGTAGAACTTCTTGAACCCGCCGCCGTCCTCGCTCATCATGTATTCCGCCGCGGGTATCAACTGCTGGTTCGGCGTCGCGCCCGTGTAGAAGACGTTCTTCGAGCACTCCTCGCCCTCGTACTGCACCGGGTAGAAGAGAAGGCCGTTGTTCTTCTCATAGACGGGCAGAACGGATTTGCGGCTCACCGACGTCCAGCAGCCGAAGGTGACGTCCACCTTGTCCTTCAGGAGAAGCTGTTTCGCCTTCTCGGCGAACAGATCCCAGTCAGACGCGGGATCGACGACCACGGGCTTGATGGGGCGCTTCATCACGCCGCCCGCAGAGTTGATCTCCTCCACGGCCATCATGACCACGTCGCGCAGTGAAACCTCGCTGATCGCCATGGTGCCGCTCAGAGAATGCAGAACCCCGATCTTGATGGGCTCGGCCGCCCGGAGCACGTTCGGGAACGGAAGCGTGCTCATCGCTGCCGCGCCGAGCCCCATCGCCCCCGCTTTCTTCAGGAACCCCCTTCGGGACAGCTTTTCCGTATTAGCCAGCTTCTTGTTCTTCATTCTTTCTATCTCCCCTGCGTATGTCAGAACCGAACTCGTTAAAGCGGCCGCCTCGCGCAGCCTGAAAATAAAATGAACACTGAAAATCCTGATTGACAGGATGGAAATATAGAGAGATTTCTTTACGGGAATCTTGCGGTTCGGTTAAATTGTCGTTTCCGTTCTGTTTCATCCATGTTTCGAGGATTCACGGTTTTATGACCATCATTCCCACCATCAACCCCCAGCAGGCCGGACTGTTGAAAAAGCCAGAGAGGAGAAATTTGCGTGTAGGGGTCGCATACATGCGACCCGGCCTTTGTTCGCCGCCCGTCATGGGCCGCATATATGCGGCCCCTACAAAAACCGTCCCTTCCCGGTTACGCCAAATCTCCGCTCATCAGGACTTTTTCCACCCCCCGCAAGCCGGGCGTTCACTCATCCACGGGACGAATCCCGCACCCCCGGGGAGACCACAAAAATGGCGTCCTTGAGCCGCAGACTCGCGAGATGGGCGGCGGGGCTTCGCTTCGAGGACCTGCCGGGCGAAGTCGTCGACCGCGCCAGGGGCGTTACCCTGCAAGCCATCGGCTCCGCTCTCCTGGGTTCTCAAACCGAAGACGGTCGAAGGGCCGTCGCCCTCATCACCGAGGAAGAAGCGGGTGTCCGCGCAGGCGCGACCATCATGGTGAGTGGAGCCGGGGCGACGAAAGGGGGCGCCGCTTTTGCGAACGCGGAAATGGCCCTGGCGGGCGGCAAGTGGGATACCTTCCGCATGCTCACCCATCCGGGAACGTCCATCATCCCCGCCGCCCTCGCTGCAGCGGAGACACGGGGAGCCTCAGGCGCGGATTTTCTGATGGGCGTCGCCGCGGGCTATGAGGTCATGGAGCGTCTGGCGTCGGACTTCATACCCACGGTGATGTCGCGCGGTTTCCATGCGGGACCGGTTTTCGGGATTTTCGGGGCGGCCGTCGCCGCCGCGAAGATCATGGGCTTAAGCGAGGATCAGATGAACAGCACGGTTGCGCTGTGCGCGAGTCTCGCGAGCGGGAATCTCGAAGGCCCGCGCAGCGGCGGGCAGGCCCTGAGAGAAGGCGGCGCAGTGCGAAACGCCCTCCTCGCGGCGGACCTCGCCGAGCGGGGCCACGTCGGCGGGGAGACGGTGCTCGAGGGCGAAGCCGGCTTCTACCACGCCTACACGGGAAACAACGAGGGCCGCCTCACATACAGCTTCACGGGCGATGCGAGAGCGAACCTGGAGGGAATCACCGAGGGTCTGGGGGAGAATTGGCTGTTCCTCGAGACGCTTTTCCGCATCTATTCCACCTCGGGCTACAACCTCGCGCACATCGACGTGACGGCGGGCCTCTGCGAGGAGAACGACATCCGCCCCGAAGAGGTCGAGCGCGTGGAGACGCTCGTGAACTGGCTGGAGACGCAATACCCGAGCCCCGCCTTCGCGAACCGCAGAGAAGACGGCGCGCCCAGCCCGGGCAGCACGCATTACTACGCGGCCTTCGGCGTGGTGAAGCGCGGCTATCCGCTCCTGAACGAGCCGCCGGGGGAGGACGACCCGCCCGGAGTGCTCGAGATGATGAAACGCGTGCGCATCATCCCCTCCCGCGATATGGGGCTTTTCGCTCCCAGGGTGAGCATCTTCACGAAAGAAAGAGGGGTATTCACCAGACAGGCCACCGGGCGGGAGTTCATCTTCAGCTTCGATGAACTCACAGAGCGCATCAGCGGCATCGCTCCCGGCCTGCCGGTACCGGAATCGCGCTACAGGGAAATCATCGAGACCTGCCGGGCGCTGGATTCACAGGAAAAAGCGGAGAAACTCATCCGCCTCACCGTGGCGGGGGCGTGAGAGGGGCTGTTGAAAAGGTCCGCAAAAGGAGCGCACCGAATTTCACTCCCCCCGTTGGGGGGGGGGGGGGGGGGGGGGGGGGGGGGGGCGGGGGCGGGCGCGGCGCGCGGGCGGGCGCGCGGGGGGGTGGGGGGGGG
>VXPH01000173.1:9429-13075 GCA_009839615.1 Nitrospinota bacterium | reverse complement strand
CGGCTTCATCGTCGGGCTTTCCCCTCGGGAAGCCCGACCCTCAAGGGGGGAGTGATTTTCCGTTACTCGGTTGCAGTCGGGATTCCATTAAAATGCGGGGCGCTACTCAACTCCCCCTGAAATCCGGTTTGCGCTTCTCGTGAAAGGCCTCCACGCCCTCCTTGAAATCATCCGACTGGCGAAGCCGCGAGTAGCAATGCCCCTCCAGCTGGATTCCCAGGGACAGGAAGGTGTCTTCGGTTTCGTTGAGCAGGCGCTTGGCCGTTCGCTGTGCGAGCGGGGCGAACTGGCGGAGTTCGGCCACCAGGCCGTCCGTGGCGGCTTCGAGCTCCTCGTCCGGCACGACCTCGGTGACGACCCCCCACTCATACGCTTGGCTTCCGCTGATGCGCTTCGAGCGCATGACGATGTGCTTCGTCCGTGTGATGCCGATCATCTTCTGCAGGCGCGCCGAGCCGCCCGAGCCCGGAATCTGCCCCAGGCGCTGCTCAGGCAGGGCGTAGAGCGTCGACTCCGACGCGATACGGAAATCACACGCGAGCGATATCTCGAAGCCCACGCCGAAGCAATAGCCGCGATTCGCCGCGATGGTCGGTTTCTCGCAGCGCGTGGGCGCGGCGATGTTGTCCGCCAGTTTCGAGACGTGCTCGGGCGAAGCCTCCATGAAGCCGCGGATGAACCCGCCCGAGGAGAAGTTGGGTCCGGTGGCGCGCAGGACGATCACGCGCACGCGCTCATCGAGGTCGAGGTTCTCGAACGCGGCGCGCAGCTCCTCGCGCTGGCCCATGCTGATCGTGTTCATCTCGCCGCGGTCGAGGATGATGTCGCCGCGCTGTTGCTCAGGGTCTATTTCGACCGTGAAGCCGTCGAAACTCGCGCCGTGCAGGTCTTCTGCGTGTTCCATCGTCAAGGTTCTCCTATCGATTCGGTTTCGTCGTTCTCATTCCGCAGGCGCCATTTCCAGCAGCGCTTTCTTGTCGATCTTGTCGCTCGCGACGCGGGGAAATTCGGGCAGTTCGATGAACCGCGTCGGTATCTTGTAGGTGGCGAGGCCGCTCGCCCTGAGCGCCTCGGCCAGAACTGCCGCGTCGAGGCTCCTGCCCGCATGGGGCTGTACGAACGCCCAGGGCGCCTCGCCGTATTCGGGGTCGGGCGCGGCAACCACGGCGCACTCGAAGACGTCGGGGTGCTTGGCGATCTCGCGCTCGACCTCGACCGGCAGTATCTTCTGCCCGCTGCGGTTGATGACCTCCTTGCTGCGGCCCAGAAGCCTCAAGCGGCCGTCCTCGTCGATGGTCGCGATGTCGCCGGTCGCGTTCCAGCCCTCCGACCAGACCGCCCTCGTCCCCTCCTCGTCCCTCCAGTAGCCCGAAGACGCGTAAGGGGCCGCGAGTTTGAAATGGCCGACGCTCCCCCGGGGGAGCGCGTTTCCCGCCTCATCCTCGATTCGCCAGCGGCATCCCCGGTGCGGGGGGCCGATGCTGCCGTTGAGCCTGAGCGCTGCGGAATCATGGAAGTCCGCATGCGCGAAGCCGGGGGTTTCCATGCTGCCCGCCGCGAGGACGACGCGGGTGGCGGTGAGGCGCTCGAAGCGGCGCGCCGCGTCCAGGTCCGCCGCCGCGGTGCCGATTCGTATGGCGCGCAGCGAGCTGAGATCGAAGGCGCCCAGGTCTTCCTGCGCCAAGCGGTTCAGGATGACGGGCACGGTCGTGGCCACGGTGATCCTGGCGCTCTCGATGAGCGCCAGCAGCGCGCGCGCGTTATAGGATTCGGGGAACGTGAAGGCGCAAGGCGTCATGCCGGACGTCACCCAGACCAGCAGGCCCGCGCCCCCCGCCATCGGCGCGAAAACGCCGACGTTGTCGTCCCCGCTCATGCGCAATCGCGCGCCGTTTGCGCGGGCGAGGCACATCTGCGCCCCTTCGGGCCATTCGCACAGCTTCGAAAAGCCGCTGGAGCCGCTCGAGACCGTGATCATGGAAATCTCATCGAAGCGGAAAGCCCGGGAGGCAATCTCCTGCATGGCTCCCGCGTCCTCGGGCGGCCGGGTCAGCTCATCCCAGGGCAGCCAACCCTCGGGAGACTCCTCCGAGAGATCGACGTGAAGCGTGTGCGCGGCTCCGCCAAGCGCCTCATCCGGCCAGGCATTCGGCAAATCGCGGCCCGATTCGGGCGAGGCGAAGATGACGCTCGGCGCCAGTTCTTGATGCGCGTAGCCCAGCTCCTTGCTTCGCCACTGCATGGGTGCGAAACAGCCGATGATTCCCGCTTTCTTGAAGGCGATTCTCAACACTATCTCGCAATTCGAGGACGCCATCTGCACCAGGGCGCGGGCGTCGCGCTCGACTCCTCTGGCGACCAGGTTCGCGGCGATGCGGTCGGTGCGTTCGTCCAGCCCCCGCCAGGTGATCTCCTCTTGTGAATCACGGCAGGCGATTTTATCGGGAAACTCCCGCGCATAGGCGGCGTAGCGCTCCACCATCGTCTCGCGCGTCCAGTATCCGGCGGCGAGATAGGCCTCGATTGTTTCCTGATCCAGAAGATAAGGCTTCATGCGAGACCCCGAATCAGCGGCCCTTGTACCGGGGCGCGCGTTTTTCGGCGTAGGCTTTCAGGGCTTCACGGCTGTCCTCGGTCGCCATGCAGATGGCGTAGAGCTTGCGTTCGAAGTCGATGCCCGCCAGAAGCTCGGTTTCCGTGGAGCGCAAGACGGCGTCGCGCCCGGCGACGAAGGCCATGGGGGCTTGCGCCCCCAGCGTGCGCGCCAGCTCCTTCGCGCGGGTCATGAGGTCGGCCAGCGGCAGAACCTCGGTGACGAGGCCGATTGCGCGCGCGGTCCCGGCGTCGATGCGCTGCCCCGTCAGGATCATCTGCATGGCCCAGCCCAGCCCGACGAACCGGTAGAGGCGCTGCGTACCGCCGCTGCCCGGAATCTGGCCAAAGTTGATCTCGGGCAGCCCGAGTTGAGCGTTCTCGCTCGCGATGCGGATCGTGCAGCCCATGGCGAATTCCAGCCCCGCGCCGAAGCAGTAGCCGTTTACCGCGGCGACGGTCGGCTTGCCGAGGCGTTCGATGGCGGTCGGCAACTCCTTGCGCAGCGTCGCCGAGGGGCCCATCTCCGAGACCAGCGTGCGTTGTTCGAGTTCGGGGATGTTGGCGCCGGCGCAAAACGACTCCTCCCCGTGCCCGGTGAAGACGATGGCCTTCACCGCGTCGTCGGTCTCGGCGCGGCGGGCGCAGTCGAGCAGGTCGACCCGCATCTGGTGGGTCATGGCGTTTCGCTTCTCGGGCCGGTGCAGCGTGACGATCAGCAGCTCACCGTCCATTTCGGTGTGCACGTTCTCGTAGTTCATGTCGGCTCCGCCCCCTTGTCATGGGTTTTCTCATCGACGCAGGCGGCGTCCGCATCGACGCCCGCTCTCGCTCCCATTGTAATCACCATCCGCGCGGTTCAAGTCAACCGGCGTCTGGCCGGTTTCGCGAACGCGCAGCGTGTCCGTGAAGAGCGCCGGACGAAAAAAGCGTTCACCCCGGCGTGGCCGCCCCCCCCCCCCCGGGGCACCCCCCCCCCCCCGGCGGCCAGGACCAGCAGGGCCTCAGATGAGGGCAACCGCCCCCCACAAGCAAGAAGCAAGAAGGAAATAAA
>VXPH01000173.1:0-9419 GCA_009839615.1 Nitrospinota bacterium | reverse complement strand
CCGGTGGTGGGGGGTGGTTAGCTCTGCGGGCTCGTGTGTTGTGTTTGAGCGCCTTAAAAACCTCCTCCCCCCCCCCCCGCTCGGGCCCCGGCCCGCCCCCCGCGCCCCGCCGCAGCGGGCGATGAAGGAAAGTATGCGTTCGGTTCCGCTACGCGCCCAGCTTCAGCTTGAGCCAGTCGAAAATCTCGTGCGCGTAGGGGGGCACGTTGTCCATCTGGCAGTGCTGGGCGCCCGTTTCGTCTCCCTTGACGACCCGGAAGGTCTTGTCCTTCGATCCCGAGGCGTTAAAAAGGTTTTTCGCGTCGGCGAGGGGGATCTGCTGGTCGCCTTCCCCGTGGATCAGCAGAAACGGGCAGCGCATGTTCTGCACCACGCCGTCGAGCTTGAAATCGGCGAGCAGGTCGAGGCACTCCTCTGTGGAGTCGGAGTTGAAAATCCACTCCAGGTGATGCCCGGGGACCGAGAGGGCGGTCTTGTAGGCGGCGGCGATACGGTCCTGCCATACCCGCTGGTAATCCCAGATCGCCCCCCAGGCGACGCACGCCTTGAAGCGGTGCTCCATGCTCGCGTTTCGGGGCGCGTAGTAGCCGCCGAGGCTGATCGCCATGACGCCCGCGCGCTTGGCGTCCACGTCGTTTCTCGATTCCAGGTAATCGAGCGCCGCCCCGCCCGCGGCCTCGTGGTCGTGGCGCAGGAAGAGCTTCCGGAAGCGGATGGCCTCCCCGTTTCCGGGCGCGTCCACGGCCAGCACGCTCATCCCGCGGCGCACGAGGTCTTCCGCGCCCAGGATGTATTGAATCTCCTTCGAAACGTCGAAGCCGTCGAAGGAGACCACCACGGGCGGTTTCCGCTTCCTCGTGTTCTGCGCGTGAATGAGGATGCCCGGCAGCGTCTTTTTGCCTTCGAAGGGGATCTCCACGTGCTCGATGCGCGGCGCGTCCGTGAGCGCGGCGAAACGCTTGAAGCTGTCGAGCGATTTGCGGTACGCGGCGTTCGCCGCCTTGTCCTTGGGCGTGCGGAACCGCTCGCCGAGTTGATAGTAGAAACACGCGCGCTTGAAGAAGGCGGCGGCGGAGAGGTCGTTCTTCTTTCGCGCAGCGGCCATGCCGAGGGCGCGCATCCTGTCGGCCTCGCTCACCCATTCGGCGAACCAGGCGTCGTCGTCACCTATCTTGCCCTTTAGCTTGCGGCAGACCCTGTCGACCTCGCCCATCGTGGACGAACCCCAGAAGGACGTGGAATAGGCGATCCCCACACCGGCGGACCAGCGGTAGTCATTGGGAAAATACGCGAACCACGGTTCCTTGCGAACGGCTTGTGCGGCTTTTGCCATGAGGCGTTCTCCTTACGCGAAGTTGAAAACTATCATGCAAGAATCTGTTGAGGGATGGCGCGGGAAAATCGAGAAAAACGGATTCTTCAACCCGTGAGTTCTTCGAAATTCGGGCTTCCTCGTTTCGTTGTTCCAGTGGGGAGAACTATATCACAGGGTAATTCCGGGCGTCATCGGCGGGGGATGTTCAGTGGCAGGGACGGGTCGCGACCTCGGACAGGCACAGAGGCCTGTCCCTACAAGGACAACCACGAGGTATGATAACCCAAAAGGGTTGATTTTATGACTGATTGCATTGCAATCATTATATAGGGTAAAATCCGTCGCAAATGGAGGGCATGAGTATGGCGAGCATCACGATCCGCAATCTCGATGAGGACGTAAAAACACGCCTTCGCGTGCGGGCGGCGGAGAACGGCCGCTCCATGGAGGAAGAAGCGCGGGTGATTTTGCGCCAGGCGGTCGGGCGGGAAAAAGTGCCCGCGAAGGGCCTGGGCACTGCGATTCATGAGTTGTTCAAGCCCTTCGGCGGCGTAGAGCTGGAGTTGCCGCCGCGCGAGTCGATGCGTGAACCGCCCCGCTTCGATTGAGGCGGTGGCGATGGTATTGCTCGATACGAACGTGGTGTCCGAATTGATGCTCGACTTCCCGAATCCGGCGATTCTCGCTTGGATGGACGACCAAGCATCCCGAGAGTTGTTCGTGACGGCGGTTACGGAGGCGGAGATTCGAACCGGGGTTGCTTTTTTGCCAGAAGGCGTACGCCGCTGGGGTCTCCTGGACGCTGTCGAAAGAATTCTCGGCGGTTTGTTCGCAGACCGCGTTCTACCGTTCGACAGCGCAGCGGCGCGCGCCTATGCGGACATAGCAGCCGCCCGCCGCGCTGCCGGGCGTCCGATGTCGCAGCCGGATTGCCAGATCGCGGCGATTGCGCTCTCCTGCGGGATGGCCGTGGCGACGCGCAACGTCCGGGATTTCTCCGAAACCGGGGTTGATGTGATAGACCCCTGGGCGGGCGAGTGAAGACGCCTCTCTATCCGGTTGGTGTGAACGCGGCAAGAAACCGTATGTATGTAGCGCAGGTTTGAAGGCCTGAAGATCACTCTCTTTACAAGGTAAAGTTGGCTCGTAGGGACAGGCCCCCGTGCCTGCCCTGAAAAAGGACAACCACTGGGGGTTGTCCTCACGTTCTCGTTTTCCCGTCAGCGCGCGAGGCCATTGTAGGGGCGGTTCGCGAACCGCCCCTACAATGGCTGGCCCAGTGTCTCTCGGAGCGCCTCTTCATGGCCGAGGCCGAGAATCCATGCTTCCTCGGTTTCGACGATGTGACGTTCTTCCGCGTCGAGAAAAGGTGCGCCTTGGAATAAGGGTCCCAGCTCTCCCAAAGCGTCCAGCCGGGCGAAGGCCTCCGCATTCACGCGAACTTGGGCGGCGTCCGGTATCTCGCCCTCATTCTTTCGCTCTTCAATCTCTCTCCTGAGAAGGGAAGGGTAGATTTCGGCGACGACGGTGTGCGCTTCAGGCGCGCGCAATCCGGTCTCGAAGGGCCAGACGGCGAGGCGACCTTCCATACGCGGGTGCTCGATGAGGCGCTTGATGGCGGGAAGACCCAGAAGTACCTGAGAGCCAACGGATCCGGCGTAGGCCAGTTGCCAGACAGTTTTGGCGCCTTTGGCATGGTGGTCGGCGATGCGTCGTTCGTTCGGATGGGCTTCCCGGCCCGTGCGGCTCGATTCGCGGGTCGGCACTTCCGGGTATCGCCAGGTTCCCGGACGGCCCCAGAACGGGCCAATCCCCGGATAAGTCCGGTTGATATTCGCTGCGACTTCGAATCGGTTGTTTGCGTTATCTTCCGAATCCCTGATGCGCGCCGCCAGCCAGTCCCAAAGCGTCAGGGCCGAGGCCTCGCCCGTCAGGTGCGCCGCGGCCCCGGCGGGATAGCCGAAGGGGAAATCGAAACCGACCAATACGCGGCGCTCGGCGTCGAGTTCCTTCGCGATGAGGGCGGCCAAGCGCTCCACGGCGTCGTGGCGGGTGCGGGCATAGGCGGGTTCGTCCACGACGCCATCCTGAGCGACGGCCCACCAGATGGCGTCCTTGGTCGGACGGGCGGGGCTCGGCGTCGAGCGCGCCGACCAGTCGACGATGATGTGGGTGTGGAAGAGAGTCATGGTTTGGCTCGTAGGGACAGGTCGCGACCTGTCCCTACAAAGACGATTGCGGGGCGGGGACAGGCACGGGGGCCTTTCCCTGCGAATCACCCCTCCTTCATGATTGGTAGTTCACACATTACCCCTACCCGCAGAGCTTCTCCTGCATCCAGTCGAACATGTAGGTCGTGCCGATGGCGTAGTTGTCGCGCTGGCAGTGCTGGGAGCCGCCCTCCTTCACGGTGAAGACCTTGAGCGTCTTGTCCTTCGAGCCCACGGCGTTGTAGAGCGCCTTGGCGTCCCGGAGCGGTATCTGCTTGTCGTCCGCCCCGTGCGTGACGAGGAAGGGGCACCGCATGTTCTGCACCACGCCGTCGAGCCGGAAGCCCTCGAGCTTGACCAGGGCGTCGTCGAGCGAGTCGGCGTTCAGGATCCACTGGATGTGATGGCCCGGAACGGAGAGTTCCGCCTTGAACGATGCTTCGATGCGCTTTTTCCAGGTGGCGTAATAGTCCCAGATCGCGCCCCAGGCCAGGCACGCCTTATATCTATGCTCGATGCTGGCGATGCGCGGCGCGTAGTAGCCGCCCAGGCTGATGGCCATGACGCCGGCGTTCTTGGCGTCCACGTCGTTTCGGGTTTCGAGATAATCGAGCGCGGCCGAGCCGGCAACCTCGTAGTCGGGCCGTAAGTAGATGTCCCGCAGGCGGATGGCTTCGCCCGTGCCGGGGCCGTCCATCACCAGACAGCTCATGCCCCGGCGGACCAGATCCTCCACGCCGCGCGTGAACTGAAGCTCCTTGGTGACGTCGAGCCCGTCGAAAAACACCACGACGGGGGGTTTTCTCTTCCGCGTGTTCTCCGCGTGCACGAGATAGCCGGGGAGTTTCTTTCTGCCCTCGAAGGGGACTTCCACGGCCTCGATCCGGGGCCTGTCCGTCAGGCGCACGAAGCGGCGGAAGGTGTCGAGCGATTTCTTGAACGTACTGAGGGCCCGCTTGTCCTTGGGCGTCCGGAAACGCTCGCCCATCTGGTAGTAGCAGGTGGCACGCTTGTAGTGGGAGGCGGCGGAGAGGTTGCGCTTCTTGCGCTCGGCGGCGCGGCCCAGGTCCCGCACGGTGTCGCCCATGCGGTCCCACTCGCGGAACCAGAGGTTATCGTCGCCGAGCTTCTTGTAGAGGCGGCGGCAGACCTTGTCGACCTCGCCGATCTCGGTCCCGCCCCACTGCGCGCTCGATACCATGCCGCAGATGGCGGCCGACCAGCGGTAGTCTTCGGGAAAATACGTGTACCAGTTCGTGTTCGCGGGTGCTTCTGGCATGAATGGCCTCCTTGCGTCGCATCCGGGACGCGCCGGAGCGCATGTACGCCCGGGTCTAAGTCGCGCGAATGCGGGTTTTCGGGTTGAATGTAAGCGTGCGGGATCATATCTTTGTTCCACGCTGATAATCAAACCGATGAGCCGACCGCGGGCGTTTCAAGGAGGAGTGTGCGATGAGCGAGGGGAAAGACTTCCAGAAAGTGCTGGACTACATCGATGCGAATGCGGAGCGCACCGTGGCCGATCTGCAGGAACTCTGCCGCCAGCCGAGCATCTCGACGACGAACGTCGGGATCAGGGAGATGGCCGCCCTGCTCGAAGCCCGCGTGGCGAGATCGGGACTCGAGACGACGCTCCATGAGACGGACGGCAACCCGATTCTCACCGCAAGCCTCGGAGGCAGTGGAGACAAGACGCTTCTCTTCTACAACCACTACGACGTGCAGCCGGCCGAGCCGCTCTCCGAATGGGACACCCCGCCGTTCGAGGCGCATATCGTGGACGGCGCGGTCATCGCGCGGGGCGCCACGGACAACAAGGGCAACATCATGAGCCGCCTGGCGGCCTTCGAGGCGTTTCTGGCGGTGCGCGGCGAGCTGCCGTGTTCGGTCAAGTACATCATCGAGGGGGAAGAGGAGGTGGGAAGCCCCTCGCTCGAGCCTTTCGTCAAGGAAAACGCCGACCTGCTCGCGGCGGACGGCTGCGTCTGGGAGGACAACACCACCCGGGTGGACATCCCCGTGCTTTCGCTCGGCAACAAGGGGCTCTGCTACATGGAACTCACCTGCCGGACGGCGAACGTGGATTTCCACAGCTCGAACGCCCAGATATACGAGAACGCCGCCTGGCGGATGACGTGGGCGCTCTCGACCATGAAGGACCAGGACGAGAACGTGCTGGTGGAAGGATTCTACGACGATGTGCTGCCCGTCACCGAAATCGAGGACGAGCTCATCCGCCGCATCAAACCCTACAACGGGGCGGAGCGGGTCGAGAAGTTCGAGCTTCGGGGGTTCCTCCTCGACATGAAGGACGAGGACCTCCCCCGCCGCCACCTCGCGAACCCCACCTTCAACATCGCCGGTTTCGACGGCGGCTACACCGGCGAGGGGGTGAAGACCATCGTCTCCGCCCGCGCAAGGGCCAAGATAGACTGCCGCCTCGTGCCGAACCAGGACCCGTACAAAATCAGGGACTGCGTGCGCGCGCATCTGGACAGGCACGGCTTCGAGGACATCGGCGTGGAGCTTCTGTTCACCTCCTACCCGGCGAAGAGCGACCCGGAGGCCGACATCGTCAAGGCGTGCAACGCGGCGGCGCAGAGGCTCTACGGCCAGGACGCCATCATCAACCCCTTCGGGAACGGCAGCACGCCGACGTATATCGTCTTGAAGCATCTGGGGATTCCGCTCTCCTCCACCGGCGTGGGCCGCATCACCTCGCGCACCCACAGCGCGAACGAGAACCTGAAAGTCGCGGACCTGATCGACGGGGCCAGGTGGATGGCCGCCATCTGCGAGGAGTTCAGCGGGTTGTAGCGAGTGTTCATCGGGGCCGCGACTGCGCGCCCGTTTCTGAAATTGTGGAATCACGCACACAGGAGAAGAAGATGCACGTTTTCGATCTGGAGAAGGAAAAGGAATTCAGCACCGAAAAGCACGTGGAGAAGATTCTGGGCCGCTACGAGGAGGGCGACGTGACGGTGGCCTGCTGGGAGCCCGGCCAGGTGAGCCCCTACCACTGCCACCCCTACGCGACGGAGATTTATTTCTGCTACAAGGGCGGCGGCAGGATGAAGACCCCCACCGGCGAGGTCGACGTGATCCCCGGTTCCTTCATCGTCCATCCGCCGGGCGAGTTGCACGAGTACACCAACGGCTCCGAGCGCACGCTCCTCTACCGGGTGCGCTACGGGGGAGACAAGGTCTCGCGCCACAAGGAATGGCCCACCAACCCGAACTGGAAGGCCCGGCCCGAGGACGAAGAGTATTTCAAGGATGCGTAAGCGACCGTGAATCGTAGGGGCGCGACATATATGGGATTGTTGGAAAAGCCTCTCCCTATGTTGATTCTTCCTTCGTCGGTTGGCAATAACTCACAAGGTTTTTTCACTCCCCCCCTTGAGGGGGAGTCGAAGAGGCCGAGCTTTAGCGAAGGCCGATTCGGTGGGGGGACATGCCACAGGGTAAAATCTCCCCCCACCAGTTCGCTTTCGGGCTTACGCCCTCACCTCACTGTCGGCCTTCCCGAGGAGGAAAGGCCGACCCTCAAGGGGGGAGTGATTTCCACTCTCGTCAGACGGCAAGAACCCTCAAGGGGGGAGTGAAATTCTTCTCTACTCGGTCGGGTTCGATCCCCCAACCCGGAGCGCGTCCGTGAGCGACACGATGGATTTCGACGCAAACGCCTCGCGCCAGGCCGAAGTCATGTACCTGACGCCGGACTTGACCGAGGTCAGACGCCGGACGATAGAGGCTTTGCGCCTCGCCCCCGGCGCGCGCGTCCTGGACGTGGGTTCCGGCCCCGGCCTCTTCGCCGACGAGATGGCGCAGTTGGTCGGCCCGACGGGTTATGTGCGCGGCGTGGACTTGAGCGAGTCAATGATCAAAATCGCCCGTGCGCGCTGCGCCGACAAGCCCTGGGTCGACTTTCAAATCGCCGACGCCGTATCGCTCCCGTTCGAAGATGGGGATTTCGACGCCTGCGTGAGCGTGCAGACGCTCGAGTTCGTGGCTGACGTGGATGCGGCATTGCGCGAGATTCACCGCGTATTGAAGCCCGGCGGACGACTCGCGGTGAGCGACGCCGACTGGGGCGCCACGTCGTGGCGTTGCGAGGATGCGGCGCTCTGCGAGCGGGTGATGGCCGGCTGGCTTGCGGGCTTCGCCCATCTGAGGCTGCCGCTTACGCTCAAGCCCAGGCTCGAGGCGGCGGGCTTCGCCGATGTTTTCGCCCGCGCGATTCCCGTTCTCAACACCGCCTGCGAACCCGAGAGCTTCAGTTTTCAATTCATTCGTCAGCTTCAGGGCGTCGTCCCCGCCAGAACGGACCTGACGCAAGAGGAAGTAGACGCATGGGCGAGCGAATTGCGCGGCCTGGACGAGAGGGGCGCATATTTCTTTTCGCAGACGAGATACCTGTTCACGGCGGACAAGCCGCTCTGAGTGAAGATTAACCCTCTTTCGATTTGATCTTCTTGTAGACCACGGGGATGAGGGAGAGCGCGGCCAGTCCCACGAGCGCGATCATGACCTGCGGCGTCAGAATCCCCTTGGCGGAGAACTCGCCCCCCGCTTCGAAAATGCTGCCGAGTCCCGCGCCCACGGAAGCGAAGACGAACGATCCGGGAATGATGCCGACGAACGTGCCGATGACGTAGACGCTCAGGGACACTCCCAGGAACGCGGGCACGAGGTTCACCACGAAAAAGGGGAACAGGGGCACGAGCCTCAGGACGAGCAGGTAGCTCAGCGCGTTTTCCTGAAAACCCTCTTCCATCTTCTGGAGCCAGGGGCCGGCCTTCGCGCGCAAGGGGTCTCCGAGCGAGGTCTTGGCCGCGATGAAGAGAACCGTCGCCCCCACCGTCGCGCCCACGACGATGTAGAGCGCGCCCCAGACGGTCCCGAACAGGAAGCCTCCCGTGATGCTCATCACCAGACCGCCGGGCAGCGAGAATATCGTCACCGCCGCATAGGCGAGCATGTAGGCGATGACGGCGAGCGCGCCGTTCGCGCGCACCCACTCCTTGAGGAGGCCCTGGTTCTCCCGCAGGGTCTCGAAAGTGAGGTAGCGGCCCAGTCCCGAATAGAAGAAGGCGGCGAGCACGAGGACCAAAACCAGCGGGATGATGAAGTTCTTGTACGAGAGTTTTTTTCCGGATTCGCTCATTTTCGGATGGCTGCTTTCATTTTCGGGGTGACGTTGTGTGGGGAGGCGGCTGCTCCACATGGCTCGCGGCCCGGCGCACGGCCTGCGCCGCGTTTTGCTTCTATCACATTTCGCGCGCGGGTCAAATCGTCCCGTCTTGATAAAAGGGTGGCGATATTTGCGCATTTGCGCGAAAATAAGTCATCGCAATTATCGGGGAAGAGTCGATGAACCGAAGATTGAGGCCGTACCAGACATACGGGATCGCCTTGCTTCGCGTCTCTCTGGGCGTCTACTACGTTCTTCATGGCTATTACGGCTGGCTGGTGATCGGCGTGGAGCGCTTCGCCGCCCTGAACGCATCGATGGGAATCCCTCTGCCCACCATCAGCGCATGGGCCGTCGTGCTGGGTCATCTGGTCGGCGGGGTGCTCCTCGTCATCGGGCTCTACGCCCGCCTGGGCGCCTTGATGAACATTCCCATCATGGCCGGCGCGGCCTTGCTGGTGCATTTCGATCAGGGTTTTTTCATGCACGGGATCGTCACGAACCCCGCGACCGGCGCCGCCGTCGCCGGTGGTTATGAATACTCGCTTTTCCTCCTCCTCGCCACGACCGCCATCCTTCTCATGGGAGGTGGCCCCCTGTCCGTCGACGCCCGAACGAGAAACAGAATGCGCATGGGGGAGTAGGGCGGGATGGTTTTGTTGCGGACCTGCTGCTCCGCCAGTCCGTGGCCGACGTGCCA
>VXPH01000160.1 GCA_009839615.1 Nitrospinota bacterium | reverse complement strand
GTACCCGACCCCCCGCACCGTGGAAATAAACGAATATCCTTTGACCTCGATTTTTGCGCGGATGCGGCGAACGTGAACGTCGACCGTCCGCGGGCCACCGAGATAGTCGATCCCCCAGACGAGGTTCAAGAGCTGCTCCCTGTCGAAGACGCGCTCGGGGTTGTTGATGAGGTGCTTCAAGAGCTCGAATTCGCGGTAGGTCAGGTCGATCAACTCGCCATCGAGCCTGATCTCGTAGCGGCTCTCATCCAGCGTCAAACCCTTGCTCTTGAGGGTGCGCCCCCCTTCGGCGTCCTGAGGTGAGCTATGGCAAAGGTTGCGGACGCGATACAAGAGTTCTTCCTCCCGGACGGGTTTCACGAGAATGTCGTCGGCCTCGCTCGGGGCGCGAGCCACGGCGAGGCGGTCCGGTTCGAGGAGCAGGAGGATCGGCAGCGTTGTCCAGTTCCGCATTTCCTCGACCTTGGGCAGGGCGGGGGCGTCATCGAGCAGGATGAGGGCCAGGCCCCTGGCGCGCACTTCCTGCAAAGCCGTGGTTTCGTCCTGAACCATTTTGCAGAAATGGCCCTCTCGTCTCAGGGCGCGACTGAGCGCGTCTGCGAACCCGTTGTCTGCCGTGTAAATCAGTAAATTCGCCAATTCCGTTCCCTGTCCACGAAAGCAGGTCAATTAAAAGTGGAATTTATACAACCAGACGAGGTGCGAAGAAAAGCAAAGTTTTATATGCGCGCGATCTTGTTCGTCATGTCGATGAGGCTGTCGAGGTTGTGGGCCGCCAGGAATTCGTCGCAATAGGGCAGGGCCGTTCTCATGCCCCTGTCGATCGGCCGGTAGCCGGGGCTGCCCAGCAAAGGATTAAGCCAGAAGAGCTTGTAGCAGATTTTCTTGAGGCGGTTCATCTCCTCCGCCAGCGTATCCGTATCGCCCCGATCCCAGCCGTCCGATATGATGATGACGATAGTGCGGCTGTTCAGGATGGTTCTGCCGTACTCGTAGTTGAAGGTTTTGAGACAGTTGCCGATCTGTGTGCCGCCGCTCCAGTCGTGCACCTCCATGGAGAGGCGCTTGAGGGCGGTGTTCACGTCTTTATGCCGCAGATAGGGCGTGGCGTCCGAAAGACGCGTGCTGAAGACGAACGTGCGCAGCGATTTGATCTCGTTCTGCAGGCTGTAGAGAAACTGGATCAGAAACTGGCTGTAGCTGTCCATCGACCCCGACACGTCGCAGATGAGCACGATCTGGGTTTTTTGTATCTTTCTTCTCCGGCGGAAGAGTTTCAGCACCTCGCCGCCCGAGCGCACGCTTCTCTTGACGCTCCGCCGCATGTCGATTTCGGGAGAGCGCATATCGGGCCGTTTGCGGCGGCTGATTTTGGTGGCGAGTTTGGGGACGAGTTTCGCGATGAGGCGCCTGAGTTCGGCGACCTGGTCCATGTTCAGGGCGGAGAAATCCTTGTCCGAAATGACTTCGGCGGGACTGTAGGAGGGCACCCCCTCGTCGTCGTCTCCCTGCTCGCCGGGTTCGGCGGCGCTTTCGACGTCATCTTCCGAGGGAAGCCCGGGGTTTTCCTGCCCTTCGCCCTCGGCGTCCGATTCGCCTTCTTCCGATGAACCGCCGCCTTCGCTGGCCTGCCCTTCACCCTCTTCTTCGAACTGCGTGTCGACCTGCACCGATTCGTCACCCGTGTAGGGATTTCCCTCCTCGTCGAACCAATACTGCCGGAACACGGCGTCGAATATCATGCTCTCGTCCTGACTGGAGATGAGATTCGACTTGCTGGCGATATAGATGTTGTCGAGATTGGTGGCCTCGAGCGAGTCGAAGCATCGGAACACGTCGATGATGCGGCCGGAGGTTATCTTGAGACCCGCGCGCCTGAGGATTCGGCAAAAGCCGATCATCTCACCCTTGAGGCCCCGGCCTTTTACGCGTATCCGGCGTTTGGGAAGCGTGCCTTGCACGATAGGACGAATGGAAGACGCCATGGAGTTTCCGGATCAGGCGTCGGGCGCCAGTTGCGCCGTCGCTACCATGCTGTCGAGACCGTCACTCTCCACGCGCTTGATGTCGTCCTGATATTTCAGGATGCAGCCGATGGTCTCCCGCACGGCGTCGGCGTCCAGTTCATTGCGGTGCAGCGCGAGGAGCGCCTGCGCCCAATCGAGGGATTCCGCCACGCCGGGGCGCTTGTAGAAATCCATCTGCCTCGCCTGCGTCATGAAGCGCGAGATTTGCTCCGCCAGGCGTTCGCTGACCCCGGGCACCTTCGTCGTGATGATCTCCACTTCTTTCTCGAAGGAGGGATAGTCGACCCAAAGATACAAGCAGCGGCGTTTGAGCGCGTCGTGGATCTCGCGCGTCCGGTTGCTGGTGAGCACCACCAGGGGCTTGCTGGCCGCCCGGACGGTTCCCATCTCCGGGATCGTGATCTGGTAGTCGGAGAGGATTTCGAGCAGGAACGCTTCGAACTCCTCGTCCGAGCGGTCGATTTCGTCGATGAGCAGGACCACCGGCTTGTCTTTCGAGTGCAAGAGCGCGCGAAGAAGGGGGCGTTCTATGAGGTATTGCTCGCTGAAGATGTCTCTTTCGATCTGCTTCGCGTCAGAATCCCGGCCTTCTTCCATCTTAATGTGGAGGAGTTGTTTCGCGTAGTTCCACTCATAGAGAGCCGAGTTCGCGTCGAGACCCTCGTAGCATTGCAGGCGGATGAGTTCGGTATCCATTGCGCTTGCGAGCACCTTGGCGAGTTCGGTTTTGCCTACGCCTGCCTCGCCTTCGAGGAAAAGGGGCTTTTCGAGCTTCGTGGCCAGGAAGAGGGTGGTCGCCAGGGTTCTGTCGGAGATGTATTCGAGTTTACGAAACGATTCCTGCACGTCTTCGACGTTCAGGAATCCTTGCTCAGAACCCTTTTTCTTTTTGGTCGAGTTTGTTGAGGCTGTCACGTTTATTTCCTTTTTCCTTTCTTCGAGGAAAGTTCTTCAGCCGCCGCCTCGATCGCGTCGATAATCTTCACGTAGCCGGTGCACCGGCAAAGGTTTCCTGCGATGCCGGCCTTGATTTCGTGTCGGCTGGGATTCGGGGTAAGGTCGAGCAACTCCTTTGCGGCGACTATCATTCCCGGCGTGCAGAAACCACACTGAATGGCGCCGTGCTCGATGAATTTTTGCTGTATCGGATGGAGGTTATCGACCGTTCCGATGCCCTTGACTGTCGTGATTTCACGGCCTTCCGCCTGGACGCCGAGCGCGCAGCACGCGTTCATCGCCAGACCGTCCAGAAGAATCGTGCACGCACCGCAATCGCCCGCTTCGCAGCCGTTCTTCACTTCGGTGAAGCCCAAATCGCGCAGCAGATACAGCAGAGTGGTGTGCGCAGGCGCTTCGGCGCTGACTTCCTGGCCGTTCACCGTGAAGGAAATGGGTAGCTTCTTGGGCGGCACGTATGCGGGTGCGCTCGATTTTCCGGTTCGCTTTGATTTGCTCGCTGTAGCCATCTTCAAGTGTTCTCCAATGAAATACGCAAGAGACGATGAAGTCTTCTAGTCGTTGTCCTGGGAAATATCCAGCGCCTGGCAAATGAGGCGACGCGGCAGAACCTCGCACATCAGCTTGCGGTATTCCGCCGACGCCCGGATGTCGTCGATGGGCGCCGCAACGGCGGCGCAGGCCTCCGCGGCCTTCTGGGCCAATTCGAGATTCACCACGTTGCCTTCGAGAATTTTTTCGGCTTCATAGCAGCGGATGGGAGCCGCCGTAACGGAACCCAGCGAGATGCCCGCTTCTTCGACCTTCTTGCGTCTTACTTTCAACACGACCGCCACGCCCACCACGGTGATGGCCATGGCGTTTCGGCGGGCGAGTTTGTAGTAACCCCATTTGTGGTTCCTGCCGGGGGAGGGGAAGGTCACGGCGGTGATCAACTCATCCGAGCGGATGGCCGTTTGCCGATATCCGGTGAGGAATTTATCCAGGTCGACAGTTCTTCTGCCTTTTTCGCTGGCGAGCCTCACCTTTGCCTTGAGGGCGAGGAGGGGAGGAACGGCGTCGGCCGCAGGCCCTCCGTCGATGATGTTGCCGGCTACCGTGGCGCGGTTCCGGATGATCGGCCCTGCGAATTTCTCCGACATCGCCGCCAGAATGGGCGCTTCCTTGAGGATGATCTTGTTGGTCAGAAAATCCGTCATCGTTGCGAGGGCGCCCATCTTTATCTGGCCCTTCGAAGAGGATATCCCCTGCAGCGCAGAGACTCTCATCAGGTCGATGACGAGCTTCGCCGGACCGTCGTGCTGATGCCTGAGGTCGGGCAGGAAATTCGTTCCTCCGGCGATGAACTTTGTGTTTCTTCCTTTTGCCGCTTTTAGGGTGGCCGATATGGTCGTCGGCGCCACGAAGTCAAAACCACGCATAGACGGAAACTCTCCTCAAATCGTCTGAAATAGAACCTGTCAAAGCCAGTTATGAAAACCGAAACGAAGCCGAATCATATCCGACAGAAGGGGACCAAGGAAAACGCTTTGAGCGACTTGGCCGTCCGGCGTCCCCGGTGAACCGGCCGTGCAAACAACGCTCGCTCTCGTACGGGCGCGCCTACCCTATCAACTGCCGCTCTTTCCCGTCAAGCGAAACCGCCCTTGCGGGTCAATTTGCGCAAAGCGTAAGATTCGCTGTAAAAGTAGCATTTTTCAACATTTGAAGGTAGTCCAAATGAACGAAACGAGCGAAGCCGTGAAGGGGGTAAGTGCAAACCCCCTGCGCCTCGCCCTGGCGAATCTGGGCTGTAAGCTAAACCACGCCGAGGGCGAAGCGATGAAGCATCTTTGCGCCGGGGCCGGTTTCGAACTCGTTCCTTTCAGCAGCGAGGCGGACGTCTACGTCGTCAACAGCTGCACGGTCACGGCCGAAGCCGACCGGGAGGGCAGACGCCTGGCGCGCCGGGCGCGGCGAACGGGCGGGCCGGACGCTCGGGTCGTCATCGCGGGATGCTCCGCCCAGGCGAACGCGGAGAAAATGCTGATCCCCGAAGTCGATCTATTGCTCGGGAACAGGGAAAAACTGAGGCTCCCCGATGAACTGACGAAGCCTCTCCTGAGAGATGAAAAACCCGAAATGCGGGTTTCTCCGATCGAGGAGAGCCTTGATATCGAAAGCGTCGTCCTGCCGCAGTTCGGAAGCCGGACGCGGGCGTACCTCAAGGTGCAGGACGGGTGCAACTTTTCCTGCGCTTTTTGCGCGACGACCATCGCGCGTGGCGCGAGCCGCTCGCTGGACCTGGATTCATGCGTGGAGCACGCCGACACCCTGCTATCGGGCGGGCACGAGGAGTTGGTGCTCACCGGGATTCACCTCGGCGCATACGGCAGGGACATCAAGCCGCGCAGCACCCTGAGCCGCCTGGTGAGCCGGTTGCTGGAGACAGAAAGAAATTTCCGCCTCAGGCTCTCCTCCGTGGAGCCGGGGGAATTCACGCGCGAACTCATCCGCGTCGTGGCGGGCGAGGCCTATGGTTCGGGTTCATCGAACGAGGGGAGTTACGTCTGCCGACATTTCCACTTACCCGTCCAAAGTGGGGACGATGAAACCCTCGCGGCGATGAACCGCAACTATACCGCGGCGCGCTGTGCGAGCCGCTTCGATGAAATCGCGAGGAAAATAGACGGGGCCTGTCTCGGCGGAGACTTCATCGTCGGGTTCCCCGGCGAGAGCAACGAGGCGTTCGAGCGAACCATGGAGTGGGTGCGGGAATCCCCGCTGGCGTATCTGCACGTTTTTCCCTATTCGCCGCGTGAGGGCACGGAGGCCATCGATATGCCGGGGCAAATCCCGAAAACCGAGCAGAAAAAACGCGCGCGCGCCCTCCTGGAATTGGGACGAAGGAAATGGACGGCGTTTATCTCTTCCCAAACGGGAAGGGAAACGGAGGTGTTGTTCGAGAGCCGCCGCGCTGAAGATGACCTGCTCACCGGTTTGTCGGACAATTACATCCGGGTACTGGCTTCCGGACCCGATGAGTGGATAGGCCGCACGGTTCCGGTGCGGCTCGCGCCCTTGCCCGAAAAGAACGGGTTTTCCCGCATCGCCGCCAGGTCGGATGCCTTATGGGGAGAGTTTGCGTCATGACGGACGATCAATCGCGCCCGAATCCGTTTCACGAAGGCGCGCCCGATTACGAAGAGGAAAGCGCTGCGCAGCCGATCGTCACGCTCCTCACGGATTTCGGCAGCGATGAGCACTATACGGGGGTGATGAAGGGTGTCGTCCTCGCGATAAACCCGGTTGCCCGGATCGTGGACATCACGCACGCCATCCGGCCTTATGACGTCAGGGGCGCATCGTTGATCCTGGGCTCTTCGGCGCATTACTTCCCGCGCGGGACGATTCACGTGGCGGTCGTGGACCCCGGCGTGGGGGGCAACCGCCGGGGAGTCATGACCGCCACCGAGAATTACTATTTCGTGGGGCCGGACAACGGCCTGTTCTCCTGCGTATATGACGACCCGCTCTATCTGTGGACGAGAGAGCTCGAAGAGGATGCGTTTTTTCTGGACGAGGTAAGCTCCACCTTCCACGGGCGGGATATTTTCGCGCCCGTCGCGGGTCATCTTTCCTACGGGGTTCCGCCGGAGGATTTCGGCTCCCTCATCACCGACCCGGTGCGCTTCGATTTCCCCTTGGTCGAATTCGAGGACGCCGACACCATTACCGGCGAGGTCATCTACGTCGATCACTACGGAAACCTGGTGACGAACATCGACACCACGACGTTCTGGCGTTTCGAATACGGAGAGGACGACGCCGCGCATTTGCCGATCATCGAAATCGGCGGCCACGTGATCAACGGGGTGAGCGAATATTATCAGGCGGTGAAGGCAGGCGATCTCGGAGCACAGTTCAACAGCTGGACGCGGCTCGAGATATTCTTGCCCGAAGGAAACGCCGCGCGATTCCTGGGAGCGGGGGTCGGTGAGAAGGTGAAGGTGCATATGGAGCACATGAAGATATAGCTTCGCCGGTTATTGCCGGGATTTATACTATGGTGATGGAGACAAAGGAGAGAGATGATGGATAACGCCCCTGTGCGGTTCACGGTGTACAGCGATTTTTTGTGACCTTGGTGTTTCAACTCGGCCGTGCGCCTGAAGAAGATAAAAGAAGAATACGGCGATAAGGTGGACATTCAGTACAGGGTCTTCATGTTGAGGCCCGAGCCGGACCCCACGGCGGTGTTTAACGATTACCGCCGAAACCACTGGACGAACGCGAACTCACAGCCCGATTCGGGCGATTTCACCTTATGGGAGAGCGAAGAAGAGTTCCCGAACTGCTCGATGCCGTCTGCGGAAGCGGGGCTGGCGGCGAGGTTTCAGGGTCTGGAAGAATGGGAGAAATTCCACGACAATCTTCTGGCCGCGTTCTTCACGGAGAACCGCAACATTTCGGACCCCGAAGTGGTGAGCGACGTGGCCGAGGAGAGCGGCCTGGACATGGACAGGTACCGCGATGCTCTCGAAAGCGGGGGTTTGAGGGAAAAGGCCGTCAAGGAATACATGGATGCCACGAACTTAGGGATAACGGGCATTCCCTCCGTCGTCGTGAACGACAAAGCGGTCATGGTCGGCGCGGTACCTGCGGAACAATACAGATACGTCATCGACAGCATCCTGGATACCGGCGAGTTGCCCGGCCGCCCGCCCGGCGAACTGCCCGTCGCAGAATAGACCGCCTCGATGGATGCCCGAGGAAACGAGGAGTCTCCCCTCTGAATCTCTCTGACCTCAAAGGCTGCATAACCGACGTACCGGGTTTTTATCTCGGCCACGCGCAGGATGAGACGGCCAGGACCGGCGTGTCCGTGGCGCTTTGTCCTCCGGGAACCGTCGGGGCATGCGAGTTGCGCGGCACGGCGACGGCCACGCGCGGCATGGACGCCCTGCGCGCCGAGCACCTCGTGGGGGGCGTGGACGCCATCGTTCTGACGGGAGGCAGCGCATTCGGCCTCGCCTCGGCAGACGGCGTCATGGCTTTTCTGGAAGAGCAGGGCAGGGGGTTTCCCACCGGCCGCTTCAACGTGCCCACGGTCGCCGCCGGCGTGTTGTTCGACCTGCATTTCGGCGACGGCCGGGTGCGTCCTGACGCCGCGATGGGGCGCGCCGCATGCGGGGCGGCCTCGAACGAAGAAGGCCCCCAGGGGAGCGTGGGAGCGGGCATGGGCGCCACGATCGGGAAACTCTTCGGCCAGGAGCGCGCCATGAAGGGCGGCCTCGGCACGGCGAGCATGAAACTGCCGGGGGGCGGCGTCGTGGGCGCCGTCGCCGCGGTGAACGCCTTTGGCGGCGTGTACGAGCCGGGGACGGGAAAGCCCGTTGCAGGCCCCAGGGCGATGCCCCCCGAGCAGGGCATCGTGGATACGGAAGAACACCTGAGAATCCACGGGAGGCCTTTCGAGGGATTCTCCAACACTTCCGAGAACACGACGCTGGTCGCCGTGGCGACGAACGCCCGCCTCACGAAAACCGAGACGCACAAACTCGCCCAGCTGGCGGCGAACGGACTCATCCGCACCGTCCGCCCCTCCTACACGACGGTGGATGGAGACATGGTTTTCGCCCTCTCCCACGGGGAGCGCGAGGTGGCGCTCGACGTCGTCGGGGCGGCGGCTACCGAAGCCGTCGGCCATGCGATTTGCCGCGCGGTCATGGAGGCCGACGGCGGAGGAATCATTCCTGCCTGGCGAGACCTGCCCGAATCGTAATGACCTCCCATGCGCAAAAACCGTCCTGGAAGCTCGGGGATTACTTCGATCTGAGCATCATCGGCATGACCCACGGGTTGAGCGACGGGTTCTCGAACATGCTCGTTCCCGTTCTCGCACTGATCGTCCTGGACCTCGGCCTCTCTCCCTTCGAAGTGGGGGCTTTGCTCAGCACTTTCAGCTTCGGGCAGATGATCTTCCAGTACCCGCTTTCCATCCTGGCGGACAATACGGGCAGAAGAAAGCAGATTCTCCTGGTGGGCATGGGTCTCTCCGCCGCTTCTTTCATCTCCATGATCTGGATGAACGGCTTCTGGCCCTTGTGCGTTCTGGCGTTCTTCGCAGGCGTGGGGAATTCCGTCTATCACCCGTGCGGCACGGCCCTGGCGGCGCGCCGTTTCGAGCGCGACCGCGCGTTCGCCATTTCGTGGCACAGCCTGGGCGGGAATATCGGGACCAGCATCTTTCCACTGCTTCAGGCGGCTGTGGCGGCGATGGCCGGCTGGCGCGCGGCGATAGGGGCCTGCGCGGCTCCCGCCTTCTTTCTTCTACCCTTGGTGAATGCCCGGTTTCGCGAGGAAAAGAACGGAGGCGGAGATGATGCAGAAAACCCGAAGGATTTGGGCGTTCTGTCCATTCTCCGGCGGGTCGTCGCGAACAGGAACACGGTTTGGCTGGCGGTCACCTATACCTTCAGAAGCCTGTGCACCAAGGGGGCAATCGGTTTTCTTCCCTTGCTCGCGACGTCGAAACTGGGAATGAACACGGCGCAAATCGGCGTGGCCGTATCCCTTCACTACGGCTTCGGCATGCTGGCGAAGCCGCTGATGGGAATGCTCTACGACCGCTGGGGCGCGAGGGCGGCCTTGTTCTGGCCTCTCCTGTTGCTGGGGGTCTTCGCTTTCGCCCTGCCGTTCATGGAATGGCGGACGGGCTTTTTCATCCTCGCGGCCCTGACGGGCGTCGTGGGGTTCGTGAGCCCTATCATACTCACGGCGACGGCCGATTTTTCGGAAAAGGACATTCTGACCTCATCCGTCGGCTTCATCTACGCCTGCCACGGACTGGATTTTCTCGCTCCCCTGATTGGAGGCTGGCTCGCCGAGCAGATGAATCTGGACGCGAGCTACATATTCTTCGGGGTCATGAGCTGGCTGGGCGTTTCGGCGTCCATGCGCCTGGCGGGAAAACCGGAAAAACCATAACCGGAGAAAGGAGACGAAATGGCGCGGGAGTATTTCAAGGGCACCTGGCAGGAGGATCGTTCCTTTTCGCCTGCGGTGAAGACGAAAGGGGGCGAGCATATCTGGCTGGCCGGCGTGGGGATGTGGCGCGATGAGCGCGGAAACGTGCTGGCGGGAGATTTCGACGCGCAGGTGCACGCCACGTTCCGCCAGATAGAGCGCACCCTGGAGCGGGCGGGCGGAAAGCTTCAGGACATCGTGACGATGACGGTCTATATTCTCGACGGCGCGAACGGGGACCGCTTCGTCGATCTCAGAAAGCAGTATTTCCCGGACGGCTATCCCGGCAGCGCACTGATCACGGCGGCGGGTTTCGCCAAGCCGGAGATGATGGTCGAGATACAGGCCATCGCCGTCATCGGAGAGGAATAGGGGAGGGGCTGAGGGAGCGAAACCCCATGTTTGCCGCCTCGGGCAAAGAATGCTAGTCTCGCAAAATTATTGAATCGCTTCGGGGTGGTGAACGAGCGTCGCATTTTTCATGATACGTTCGACCTGTGGCCTTCATTCGCGCGGCGAATCGTCTCGCCATCCAAACGAAGCGCACAGGCCGCTTTCTCGACGGGAATCTTTGTATCCATGTCTTCTTCCGACAACGGCACGAGTCCGACATTGCGCCTCGAGGGCGTCGGGAAATGGTTCGGCTCCCTGCAGGTGCTCGACGGCATCGACATCGACGTGAAGACGCAGGAAATCCTGACGGTCCTCGGCCCCAGCGGATGCGGGAAGACGACGCTTCTGCGCATCGTGAACGGGCTCATTCTTTGCGAGAGGGGCGAGGTTTCCTTCAAGGGCGAGGTGGTCGACGGCCCGAGGCCCGAGATGGCCATGGTGTTTCAGAATTTCGGGCTTTTTCCCTGGAAGCGCCTCGACCAGAACATTGCCTACGCGCTTAGGATACAGGGCAGGGAGAAGAGCGAAATCGACCGCCTCGTGAGCCACTACACGGAACTGGTGGGCCTGGGCGGTTTCGAGGCGAACTACCCCGCGCAGCTCTCGGGCGGGATGCAGCAAAGAGCGGGCCTGGCGAGGGCGCTCGCCGCGCAGCCCGACGTCTTGCTCATGGACGAGCCCTTCGGCGCCCTCGATGCGCTCACGCGGGAAACCCTGCAGGAGGAATTGCTGCGCATCAACGAGGTGGAGCCCAAGGCGATGATCTTCATCACCCACAGCATCGACGAGGCGCTCCTGCTGGGCGACCGCGTTCTGGTGATGACGCCGCGTCCGGGGAGAATACGCTTTCAGTTCGATACCGGCTTCGGCCGAGGTAGGGACCTGGAAGAAATCAGGGGTGGCAAGCGCTTTCAGGCGCTGCGCCATTATCTCTGGGAGGCGATGCGCAACCCCGAGGCGGAACCCGAACCCATCCCCGAGCTCGTCCTGGAATAGGAGGCGCTAAACTTTGGCTACCGACGCACCGGCGGCAACAGGCATATCGACGGATGAGAAGGCGTTCTGGGAGCGCATCAAGGAACCCGCCGTGTACGTGCGCTTGATATCGCTGGTGGTCGTCCTCGGCGGGTGGGAGTTGATGGGACAGACCGGCAACATCGATCCGGTCACCTTCAGCTACCCGAGCGCCATATCCGTCGCCTTCTGGGATCTCATCGCCAGCGGCAAGATGACCGCCGCCGCGTATGAGAGCTCGCAAATCCTGGTGGCCGGTCTCCTCATCGCGATTCCCCTCGGCATCGTGCTGGGGATTCTCATGGGGCGCTTCCGGACGTTCGAGTACGCCGTGGACACCTACGTGTTCGCCCTCTACGCCACGCCGGTGGTCGCGCTGGCGTTCCCGATAGCGATGGTGCTGGGCGTGGATTTCGTCGGCAAGACGACCATCGTCGTCTTTTTCGCCATCATGCCGATCATCGTGAACGTCTATCACGGCGTGCGGAACGTGGACCTCTCGCTTTTGGAAGTGACGCGCTCTTTCTGCTCCACGGAGAGCCAGCGCTGGCGGGACCTGATCTTCCCGAGCGTGGTCCCGTACCTCGTCGCGGGTCTGGGCCTCGCTTGCGGGCGCGCCCTGGTGGGCATGGTCGTCGCGGAATTCTTGATGAGCATCTCGGGACTCGGCGCGCTGAGCCAGGACTACATTGCGGATCTGGAACTGGACAAAGGCCTCGCGCCTGTTGTCTTGTTGATGATAGTCGGTATAGCTTTAACGAAAGTGGTGAACATCTGTGAAACGAAGTTTTCATCCTGGAGGGTCCGGCAAGAGTCCTGATGCGTGACCTCTTGCCGAGGCATCAATTTTCTTTTCTTTATAAGGAGTTTGAGATGAAAAAGATGTGGATGGTGTTGGTTGCGGCGTTCGTCCTCGCCGCAGCGGTGTGGGGCGCGCCGGCGCAGTCCGTCGCCGCCGACAAGATAGTGCTTGGCATGCCGGTTCGTCCGCCGGTCATGGTGCACCTGCCGGTGTTCTATGCGCTGGACAACGATATTTTCAAGAAGCACGGCCTGGATGTGGAGATTAAATTCTTCCGGGGCGGCGTCGCCACGCACCGGGCGATAACGAGCAAGAAGAGCGGCCTGGACGCCGCCTGGGTGCCGGCCCCGATCGCGATGGTGGGCATCACCAAGGGCAGCGGCATGAAGTTCTTCCACTCCATGGCCTTCCTGAACGAGGCCCAGATGGCCGCGAACGATCAGGTGAAAAAACCCGCCGACCTCAGGGGCAAGACCATCGGCATCGAGGGGCGCGGCGGATACAGCCACCTGGGTGCGCTCGCCGTGTTGTCGACCGCCGGCCTGGCGGACAAGGACGTGAACTACATCAAGACCCCGCCGCCGGCGCGCGTTCCGTTCCTGCTCAAGGGCAAGGCCGACGCCGTGGTCATTCACGTCGAGCAGGTTCTCGTCGTCAAGAAGAGGAAGCCCAGCTTCAACAAGCTGATGGACTTGTGGAAGGCCATGCCGAACTTCTTCTACGGGGCGTTCATCGCGCCCTCATCGAAGATCAATGCGAACAAGGACGCCTACGTGCGCTTCGCGATGGCGATGATGCAGTCCACCCGATCCATCTATAAGGACAAGGCGGGCTACCTCAAATCGGCGAACAAGTGGGTGCGCCCGGTGTACAAGAAAAACCCCGAGATCATGTCGAAAACGTATGACGTCTTCGTGGCGGAGAAGATTTGGGGCTTGAACAACGGCATCCCCAAGGCTTCGGTTTCCTTCACGGCGGACTACATGAAGCGCCTCGGAAAGATCAAGGGCAAGGTTCCCTCTTATGAGGACATCGTCGACACCAGCGTCACGAAGTCCGCGCTCGCCAAGGCCGGAAAGATTTAAGGTTTCATCGCGCAGAGAATCGGGGGCGCCCCCGGCGGCGGGGGGGGGGGGGCCGGGGGGTTGGTGGGGGGGAGGGTG
>VXPH01000205.1 GCA_009839615.1 Nitrospinota bacterium | reverse complement strand
CAAGTACGGTGACCAGGTCGTTCTTCTCGGCAAGGACGGATGCATTTTTGCGTATCCCGTGGAGGAGTGGAAGCGCAGGTTCAGTGAGAAACTCAGCGAACTCTCCACCTCCACCAAAGAGGTTCGCCGCACGCTCCGAAGACTCTATGGTCGCGCCGAATCGTGCGAGTTCGATCGGCAGGGCAGGATCCTGCTGCCCGCCAAGCTGCGCGCGAGTTCCTCCATCGAGAAAGAGGCCATTATCGTGGGCATCGAGAATAAACTCGAGATTTGGGACAAGGGAAGATGGGATGAGGAAACCGGCGAGACGGGCGATGGGGCCGCCGATGAACTTCCAGATGAGGACTTGATCGAATTCGAATTCTGATGCGGGCTCAAGGGGGGAGCGAGGGTGTTTGCCGCACTGGAAAAATCCATTTCAAGCGAATACGCCGCAGAGGAATATTTTTGCGGTGAGAACGTGGACATGACGACATCTCACGTCCCGGTCATGGTTCAGGAGGTATTGCGCTTCCTGGCACCATCTCCGGGCGCTGTGTTCTTAGATACTACCTTGGGCGGAGGGGAACACAGCGACGCGGTTTTGGATGCGGTTCAGCCATCGGGTGTGCTGATCGGCTGTGACCGGGACCGGGATGCCGTAGATATTTGCAGGAAGCGGCTGGCGAAGTATGGGGACGCCGCTAGGATTCATCATGCGCATCATGGCGAAATGAAGCGCATCGCGAGGGTCGAGGGGTATGAGTCGGTCGACGGCGTTTTGTTCGACCTCGGCCTTTCCTCGATGCAGCTCAACACGCCCGGCCGCGGGTTCCGCATGGACGCGCCCGAGCCTCTGGACATGCGAATGGACCAGACGCAGGGTCTTACCGCGGCCGATTTGATCGAGCAACTGCCGGAAGAAGAACTCGCCGATCTCATCTATAAGTACGGGGAAGAACGCCACTCCCGCGCCATCGCGCGCGCCATCGGACGGGCGCGCGCGGGCGCGGGTGGAGGCGTGAAGCGTTGCGATGAGCTCGCATCGCTCATCGCCTCGGTCGCCGCCAGAAGGAGCGGCCGCCGCGGGAGGCGTTGGCGCATTCACCCCGCCACCCGGACGTTCCAGGCGCTGCGGATTGCCGTGAACCGTGAGATGGAGACCCTGGAGGATTCCTTGCGCGATGCGGTGGACCTCCTGCGCCCGGGCGGGCGAATCGTCGTCATCAGTTTTCATTCGCTGGAAGACAGAATCGTCAAGAACCTCTTTCGCGAACTCGCAGGCGGCGAGGAGCCGACCCTCGAAATCCTGACCCGCAAGGTCGTTCGGCCCGATGAGTCGGAAGTGAGAGAAAACCCGCGCAGCCGCAGCGCAAGATTGCGCGCCGCCGAGCGCGTCGGAGAGCTTGGAGGATGAGACGCTCGAAAACCCGCCGCGGATGGCGAGAGAGAATCAGCGCGCGTTTTTCCGGCGCGGCGTCTGCCGGTTCGAGTGTTTCGCTGTTCAAGACGGGCCTGTGCATTACTTTCATCGCGTGCAGTGCCGCCGCTTTGGTGTGGCCGCATCTGGAGATGGTGAAGATCGGGTATCGCCTGGCGCATCTGGAGCGCCAGAGAGCGAAGCTCCTGCAGGACAGGCGCGTCTTGCGAATCGAAGTGGCCGCGCTTCGGCAGCTGGATCGCATCGAGTCGATTGCGCGAAAAAAAATGGAAATGATTTTCCCGGAACCCGGACAAATCGTGTATGTAAGAGTAGGGCCTGGAAGCGTAGATTAACCGCCCCTTCCCCCTCCCGCCCATAGCAGGTTGGCCCATGAAGCAGGGCTTCTCTCGCCGTTTGATGGTTTGCGGCTCCTTGGTGGTTTTCGGATTCTGCATGTTGGGCGTCAAGCTCTCCATCATCCAGATCCGCGATCGCGATCACCTCGTGGCCTATGCGGAGCGCCAGTTGCGCCGTACGCTCGTGGTGCGCCCCAGGCGCGGAGACGTCGTGGACGCGAGGGGCCGGCCCCTGGCGGTGAGCATCAACGCGCCCTCTCTTTTCGCCAACGCCACGGTGGTGGCCGACCCCTGGAGCGCTTCGCTGGTGCTCAAGGAAATTCTGGGCGGTTCGGCGGAAGATTACTTCGAGAAACTGAACGGCCGCCGAAGTTATGTATGGCTCAAGCGGAAAATCAACCCCGATCAGCAGAGGAAAATCGAAAAACTGGGGATCGACGGACTGGGTTTCGTCACCGAGAGCAGGCGTTTCTATCCCAAGCGCGAACTTGCGTCATCTCTGGTCGGTTTCGTCGGCGTGGATGATGCGGGCATGTATGGCGTGGAGCAATCCTACCAGGAGCACATGGGTGGGCGCGTGGGCCGCATTCGCATCCAGCGCGACGCGAAAGGCAGGTCGGTACATCCCGAATCGAATGTTCTCGTGCCGGCGCGTCCGGGCGCAGACGTTCGCCTGACCATCGATGAGGTGCTTCAGCATATCGTCGAAAAAGAGTTGAGCGCCCAGGTCCGCCGGGTGGGCGCGCGGCGCGCCATCGGGGTGATGGTCGAGCCTCACAGCGGCAGAATCCTCGCCCTGGCGTCCGTGCCGGGGTTCAACCCCAACACGTATCAACTTTACGGCGCATCTCTTTGGAAAGAGCCCGCCATCCAGGAATTCTACGAGCCCGGCTCGACGTTCAAGATCGTCACGGCGGCGGCCTATCTGGACGCGGGCGAGTCGCTCTCGAAAAAGTATTTCGCCGAAAACGGCTCCTATCGGTACGGAAGAGGGCGCCACACCCTCCGGGATCATAAAAAATACGGCTGGCTCACCGCCGAGGAGGTGATTGTGAAATCATCGAACATCGGCGCTTTCAAGATGGCGCGTGATATCGGCAGGCACCAGCTCCACTTCATGGCGAATCGCTTCGGTTTCGGCCGGAAGACGGGGATTCGCTTTCCCGGAGAAGCCCGGGGCGTGCTCCGCGCGCCGGAGAAATGGTCCAGGACCTCGCTGGCGGCGGTGGCTATCGGCCAGGAGGTGGCTGCCACCCCGCTTCAGATGGTGATGGCCGTGGCCGCGGTGGCGAACGGCGGCCGGATGCCCAGGCCCGTTCTGCACGATTCCATCGAACGAAACGGAAAGGAGACGCTCCCGGCCCAAAGGCAGGAGTTCAGGCGCGTCCTTTCGCGCCGCGTGGCGGAGCGTCTCGGCGTTTTGATGCGGAAGGTCGTGGCCGAGGGTACGGGGAGGAAGGCCGAGGTTCCGGGTTACGGCGCCGCGGGGAAAACGGGTACGGCGCAGAAGACTCTCCCGGGGCAAAGGGGGTACAGCCGATCGAAATTCATCATGTCGTTCGTGGGTTTCGCCCCCTACGAGAACCCCCGTTTCGCCCTTATCGTCATCTTCGATGAGGGCACGGCGCCCGGAGGCGCGTGGGGGGGGACGGTTGCGGCGCCGGTTTGGCGGCGAATCGCCTGGCAGGCGCTGCGTTATATGCGCGTGCCTCCGAAGGGAGTGAGGGTTCTGCAGGTGGCGGATTCGCGTCCCCCGGCCCGCGTTCGCGCGAGCCTCGAGAACGGTAGTCGAACGATGGGCGAGAAGATTCTGAACGCCGCAAGGCAGGTGCGCCGATACCTGCATGGTGATCGAGCGCAGGCGGCTTCATGGAATTCGGTGCGTTGAACGGAGCGGTGACTGTGAGTGAAAAAAGCGCCTCATTCGGGGAATTGATACGGGCCTTGCCGGGCGAGAAGGCTGCCGGAGATTTTTCCGTGCAAATCACCGGCGTGGCCTACGATTCGCGCCTCGTCCAGCCGGGCGACGTCTTCGTCGCGGTCGCCGGTTTCCAGGCGGATGGGCACGATTTCGCCGAAGGCGCGCTCGCCAGGGGCGCCGCCGCCCTGGTCGTGGAGAGAAAAATAGAGGGAGTCTCCCCCGAAGTGCCCCAGTTCGTCGCGCCCTCCTGCCGCGAGGCCTTGTCCCGCATCGGCGATGCGTTCTATGGACATCCCTCGGGAGAGCTGGCGCTCATCGGCGTCACGGGCACGAACGGAAAGACGACCACGGCGTTTCTCATCGACGCGATTCTCCGCGCTTCGGGCAGGCGAACCGGCTTGATGGGAACGATTCATTACCGCGTGGGCGATGAGGTGTTCGAGGAGCCGCGGACGACCTCCGAAGGCCCCGACCTTCAGCGGTATCTGCGCCGCATGGCGGACGCCGGCGCTTCCCATGCCGTGATGGAAGTATCGAGCCACGGACTTGCCCTGGGCAGATTGTCCGGCTGTGAGTTCCAGGCGGCGATATTCACGAATCTCACACAGGACCATCTCGATTTTCATGGCGACATGGAATCGTACTTTCAGGCGAAATCAAGGCTGTTCAAAGAGTTTTCGCCCGCAAACGCCATCGTCAACGCCGATGACGCCTACGGGAGGAGAATCGCTGCGGAGGCGAGGGGAGAAGTCTGGACGTACGCCCTGGATGCCGGGGCGGACCTCGGCGTGGAGAATCTTTCGAGTTCCTTTGCGGGCATGGGTTTCCGGATGCGCACGCCCGCCGGAAGCGTGGACGTCGAAACGGCGCTCATCGGCCGCCACAACCTGAGCAACATCCTGGCCGCATCGGCGGCGTGTTTCTCGCAGGGTTTGACGCCCGAAGAAATCGCGGCGGGGGTCGCATCTCTGGAAAACATACCCGGGCGTTTTGAAAAGGTCGACATGGGCCAACCCTTCCTGGTGGTGGTGGATTACGCGCACACCGAGGATGCCCTCGCCCGCGTGCTGGAGTTCGCCCGGCCCATTACGGAAAAGAGAATTCTCACCCTCATGGGATGCGGGGGCGACAGGGACAGAAAAAAGCGTCCCCTCATGGCCGCCGCCGCCCTGCGGGCGAGCGACTACGTGGTGATGACGTCCGACAACCCGCGCACCGAAGACCCCGCGTCGATTCTGAGAGAAGTCGAATCCGGCGCCGTTCTCGCGCCCGCGAGCGACGGCCGCTGGCGCAGCGTTCTGGACAGGCGCGAGGCGATTCGGGCCATCATCGCAGAAGCGCGCGAGGGAGACGCCGTGGTCATCGCGGGCAAGGGGCACGAGACGTATCAGATTCTGGGAGCCGAGCGAACTCCCTTCGACGATCGCGAAGAGGCCCGCACGGCGCTGCGCCTCGCGGGATACGAGAAATGATAGGGGCGGAACCGATGGCGGCTGTTTTCAGCGCAAATGAAATCACCTCGGCAGTGAAGGGACGCCTCCTTCGCGGAGACGGCTCGGCCCGCGCCGCCGGCGTGAGTACGGATACGCGCACGCTCGAAGCGGGAGAGCTGTTCATCGCGCTCAAGGGCCCCAACTTCGATGGGGCGCAGTTCCTCGCCCAGGCGGTGGAGAAGAAAGCGGCGGGCATCGTCGTGGAGCAAGGCGCGGACGTTCCCGGCGAAGGTGCGGATTTCGTCGTCGAGGTGGCGGACACGCTGCGGGCCCTGGGCGATCTGGCGCGCGCGCACCGGAGCCGCTTCGAGATTCCCGTGGCGGGGGTAACGGGCAGCAACGGCAAGACAACGACGAAAGAGATGATAGCGGCGCTGTTCTCCGCCGGAGGCGAGACGTGCAAGAGCCAGGGGAACCTGAACAACCTGGTGGGATTGCCGCACCAGGTCCTCCGCCTGGACGACGGGCACGCGAACGCCGTTTTCGAGATGGGGATGAGCGAGCCCGGTGAAATCAGGAGGCTCGCCGAGATCGCCCGGCCCGGAATCGCCGTCATCACGAATGTCGGGCCTGCGCACATCGAAGGTTTGGGCAGCGTGGAGGCGGTGCGCGACGCGAAGGGCGAGATATTGGAAGCGATGGCCTCAGGCGGCGTGGCCGTGCTCTCGAACGAAGACCCCCACAGCCGTGTTTTGGCCGAGAGACACGAGGCGGCGGGCGGGCGCGTGATTCGCTTCGGCTTTTCGCCGCAAAGCGACTTCTGGGCGGATGAGATTCGCATCGCCCCCGACGGGACGCGCTTTGCGCTCCATTGCCCCGACGGCGAGAGCGAGATTCGAATCGATGCGCTCGGGCGGCATAACGTCTTGAACGCGCTGGCCGCCGCGGCTTGCGCGTCCGCACTGGGCGTCGGTCTGGACGAGGTGGCCGACGGGCTGTCGCGGGCCGTGCTTCCGAAGATGCGATTCCAGGCGCGCGAGATACCCGGACGCAGGGGCGTTCATCTGTTGGATGATTCCTACAACGCGAATCCCGCCTCCCTCGCCCAGGCGCTGGAGACCGCAAGCGCTCTCAGCGGCGATGGGCGGCTCATCGCGGTTCTCGGCGATATGGCCGAACTGGGGCCGCTCGCCGAGAGCGCGCACCGGGAAGTGGGCCGGCAAGCGGCTGCTTGCGGCGTGGATTTGTTCGTGGGCGTGGGGCCGCTGATGGGGTTCGCGTCCGATGAGGCGCGCCGCGCAGGTATGGATGGCACCCGAATCATGAATTTCGAGGCGCCCGAGCAGGCCGCTTCCTCACTGGGCGATATACTCCTCTCCGGTGACTGGGTTCTGGTGAAAGGGTCGCGTTCGATGATGATGGAGCGCGTCATTGAAGGACTCGAAGTCTGATGCTCTATTCCGCTTTCATCTCTATGAGTCAAGCGATCTCGGCGCTCAACGTGTTCCGCTTCATCACGTTCCGGACGGCGATGGCGGTGCTCACCGCCCTCGTCATGTCGCTGTTGCTGGGGCCTCGCCTCATTCGTTATCTGCAGGAGCGCCAAATCGGCGAAGTCATCCGCGACGACGGCCCCCGGACCCACCTGGCGAAAAAAGGAACGCCGACGATGGGGGGGCTTCTCATCCTCTTGTGCGTGGCGGTGCCGGTTCTGCTGTGGAACGACCTCGCAAACGGCTATATCTGGCTCGCTCTCTTCGTCCTGCTCGCATACGGCCTTCTGGGTTTCTGGGATGACTACACGAAGGTGGTGCGCAAGGACAAAAACGGTGTGAGGCCCTCCATGAAATTCCTGGCCCAGGGAATCATCGGCCTCGCCGTGGGATACGCCCTTTACAGCGGTTTGGTGGGAGTGGATTTCAAGCCCGTCGTCATGTTCCCCTTTTTCAAGAATATACAGCCCGACATCGGGGTATGGTTCGTGCCGTACGCCGCCCTCGTCATCGTGTCGACGAGCAACGCCGTGAACCTCACGGACGGTCTGGATGGTCTCGCCATCGGCCCGCTGCTGATTGCGGCGGGCGCCTATCTCGTCTTCAGCTACGTCTCGGGGCATGCGGGCATCTCGAAGTATTTGCTGATTCTACACGTTCGGGGCGCGGGAGAACTGGCCATCCTCTGCGGCGCGATGTTCGGCGCGGGGCTTGGATTCTTGTGGTTCAACGCATACCCGGCGCAGGTGTTCATGGGCGACGTCGGCGCCCTTTCACTGGGCGCGCTGCTGGCCACCGTGGCGCTGGCGATCAAACAGGAACTTCTCTTGTTCCTGGTGGGCGGTTTGTTCGTCCTGGAGACGCTCTCGGTGATCGTGCAGGTGGTCTCCTTCAAGTTCACGGGGCGGCGCGTGTTCCGCATGGCACCGCTGCATCACCACTTCGAGGAGGAAGGCTGGTCCGAACCCAAGGTGACGGTCCGCTTCTGGATAGTGGCGGTCGTATTGGCTCTCATGAGCTTGGCGACGTTGAAGCTGAGATGAGGAATCTTGTTTTGGACAACAAGGCCACGGCGTGGATGGAAGCACTGCCCGCGCGGCGAGCGCTCGTCATGGGAATGGCGAGGAGTGGTATTGCCGCGGCCGGGGCGCTGGCGCGCCTGGGCGCGCAGGTGGTGGCCACGGACCTGGAGGAGATTCCGGGCCTGAAGGAACGTCTGCCCCCGGGCGTGGTTCTCGAACTCGGAGGCCATCGCGAGGCGCGTTTCGAGGAGTGCGACCTGCTCGTGGTGAGCCCCGGGATTCCCGCGACGAACCGCTACATCGCCCTCGCAAGAGCGTCGGGGGCCGAGGTAATCGGCGAGGTCGAATTGGCCTGCCGGCTTTGTTCCGCGCCCATCGCCGCCGTCACCGGAACGAACGGGAAGACGACGGTCACCACGATGCTGGGGCGGATTCTGGAGGAAAGCGGTTTTCACGCGCCGGTGGGCGGAAACATCGGGAGAGCGCTCGTCGAGGTGGTCGAAGCCGAAGGCGATGCGGCCGATTTCATCGTCGGCGAGGTGAGCAGCTTTCAACTCGAATGGGCGCCCACGATCAAGCCGAAAGTCGGCGTGATGACCAACGTAACGCCCGATCATCTGGACCGGCATCCGGATATGGATGAATACGCCGACCTCAAGGCGAGGCTGTTCGCCAACCAGGGGGAGGGGGACGCAAAAATCCTGAACGCAGACGATCCCCGGACGGCGCGCTACATGACCCCCGGCCCGCAAAGCATCCTGGCGTTCAGCCGGAAAGGGCGGGTGCGTCGGGGTGCTTATGTGGAAGATGGCGATGTGTTTTTGGTCGATGGGGCGGACGCATCCCGCGTTTGCGGCGCGGACGAGCTTTTCGTTCCCGGCCTCCATAACCTGGAAAATTTTCTGGCGGCATGCGCGGCGGCGCATTTTCTGGGCGCGGACGCGGGCGCGATGGCGCGCGTGGCGCGCGGCTTCGAGGGCCTGCCCCACCGCATGGAGATTGTCGGCGAGACGGGAGGCGTTCGCTGGGTGAACGATTCAAAGGGGACGAACGTGGGCGCCACGGCGATGAGCCTGGAGAGCGTGGCGGGAGACGTGCTCCTCATCGCCGGGGGCGTGGACAAAGGGAGCGACCTCTCACCCATGCGCGTCTGGGTGGAGAAGAAGGTCCGGCGCATGATTCTCATCGGGGAGGCGGCGGAGCGCTTTGGCCGTTTTTTCGGTGGATGCGCGCCCGTCGTATTCGCGAAGACGCTGGATGAAGCCGTGCGAATCGCGCACGAGGAGGCGCGGGCGGGCGATACGGTTCTTCTCTCGCCTGCTTGTTCGAGCTTCGATCAGTTTCGCGATTACGCCCACCGGGGCGACGCGTTCCGCCAAATGGTCCGGGAACTGACGGGGAGGGGCGAGAATTGATCCGCAAACGAATCGACCCCGTCATCTTTTTCGTCTCGCTGGGGCTGGTGGCTTTCGGCGTCGTCATGGTGTTCAGCGCGAGCCACATTCTCGCATTGGACAGGTACGGCGATGCGTTTCATTTCGTGAAACGCCATGTTTTATGGGCCGCCCTCGGCTTCGCCTGCATGCTGGCCATCTCACAAATGGACCCCCAGCACCTCCGCAAGATCGCATATCCCCTGCTGATAGCCTCGGTTCTCGCTCTTTTGATGGTGTTTGCGCCGGGCATCGGAAAAGAGGCGGGCGGCGCGCGCAGGTGGGTGATGCTGGGTCCCTTCTCTTTTCAGCCGGCCGAAGCCGCAAAAGTAGGGTTGGTGATTTTTCTCGCGCACTGTCTGGCGCTCAAGGGCGAGCGTTTGAATCATTGGTTGTACGGATTTCTCCCGCCTGTCGGATTCGCGGGAATCATTCTGGCTCTCATGCTGATTCAACCGGATCTGGGCACCGCCACCCTGACCGCCGCGGTCGTCGGCGTTTTGTTGTATCTGGCGGGCGCGAGACCGTTTCACCTGGGCGTTTGCGCGCTCGCGACGGGGTTCGTCCTGGCGGGCATGGTCGTCTTTGCGCCTTGGCGCATGAAGCGGATATTCGCTTTCTGGGATCCCTTCGCCGCGGCGAAAGGCGCAGGCTACCAGCTCATTCAGTCTCTGCTGGCCATCGCGCGAGGCGGCCTGCCGGGTCTCGGCCTGGGCGAGGGCAAGCAAAAACTGTTCTATCTGCCCGAACCCCACACGGATTTCATCTACGCGGTCGTGGGCGAGGAGTTGGGTCTCATCGGCGCTCTGTGCGTCGCGGCGGCGTTTTTGTTTTTGCTTTGGCGAGGCTTCCAGATAGCCGCGCGCTGCGAGGATTTCTTCAGCGCCCTGTTGGCGGCGGGCGTGACTTTTCTGGTCGCCGCCCAGGGGTTCCTGAATATGGCGGTGGCGACGGGCCTTCTGCCCACGACGGGGATACCGCTGCCCCTGATCAGCATTGGCGGGTCGTCTCTGGTGTTTACGCTCATCTCCCTGGGATTGCTGATTTCCGTCGAATCGTCGCAGCACGCTGCCAGACAGCCCGGACCGGGGAGTCCGCTCGACGCGGCGGCGGGATGGATTTCACGCGCGCGCAAGCCGATCTTCCGCCGGAGGGCGCGTTCATGAGACTCCTCATTGCGGGCGGGGGAACGGGTGGACACCTGTATCCGGGCATTGCGGTGGCCAGGGCCTGGCTGGCGGACGGGGAGGCGAACGAGGTCTTGTTCGTGGGCACCGCACGCGGGATCGAGGCCAGGGTGCTGCCGCGCGAGAACCTGCCGTTTCAGGCGATCTCCTCCGCCGGCGTCCTGGGACGCTCGCTCGGCCAGAGGGCCAGGGCGATGGGCATTTTGAGTTATGGATTCTGCCAGGCGATGGGGATCCTGAGGCGCTTTCGCCCCCATGTCGTTCTGGGGGTAGGCGGCTATTCCAGCGTTCCCTCGGTCGCCGCGGCGGGGCTCTGGCGAAAGCCGATTGTCCTGATTGAGCAAAACGTCGTTCCCGGCGTGGCGAACCGTCTGCTCTCGCGTTTTGCGTCCAAGGTCGCCGTGGGCCTTCCCGTTCGAGACGCCGGTTTTGCCCGCGGAAAAATCGTCGAGACGGGTCTGCCGCTCAGGAGCGAGTTCTCGGAAAGTTTCGAGCGCGGCGAGGACTCTTGGAGCGGGCCCTTGAAGGTGCTCGTGTTCGGCGGGAGCCAGGGCGCGCGGGCCATCAACGAGGCGGTGATGGAGGCGCTCCCCCTGATGGGCGATGCGCTCGAAAGGATGCGGTTCGTTCACCAGACGGGCGAGGCGGACTTCCCCCGCGTGCAGGCAGCCTACCAGGAAGTCGGCGCGCAAGCGGACGTGGCGCCTTACCTGTACGACATGGCGGAGCGCTACCGCTGGGCGCAGGTGTGTTTCTCGCGCGCGGGAGCGATGAGCGTGGCGGAATTGTCCGCCATGTCGCTTCCCGCCGTATTGGTTCCGTTTCCGAGCGCCACCCACGGGCATCAGGAGGCGAACGCCCGCTATCTCGCGGAGCGGGGGGCGGCGCGGATGATTCTTCAAAAAGACCTGAGCGGCCGGGTTCTGGCGGATATCTGGCTCGAATACGAGGCGGAGCGGGAAAAGCTCGTCTCCATGTCGGAGCGCACGAAGTCCCTGGCCCGCGCGAACGCTTCGGAAGCGGTGGCCGCCTTGTGCCGTCAGCAGGCGATGGCGGCGTGATGAGGAGAGGAGCCCGGGAATGATAGCGCGACCGTACGCCACGCACGCCATGTTCAGGCACTCGAGCCGCGTTCATTTCGTGGGCATCGGCGGGACGGGCATGTGCGGCATCGCCGAGGTCTTGCTGAACCTGGGCTATGAGATCAGCGGATCGGACATCGCGAGCAACGAGGCGATATTCAGGCTGCGCGGCCTGGGCGCGAAGGTGGTCCTCGGGCACAGGAAGGAAAACGTGGCGGGCGTGGACGTTCTGGTCTACAGCTCGGCGGTCACGGGCGACAACGTGGAAGTCGCAGAAGCGAAGCGGCGGAAAATCCCCGTCATCAAGCGCGCGGAGATGCTCTCCGAACTCATGCGCATGAAATACGGCATCGGCGTCGCCGGGACGCACGGCAAGACGACCACCACGTCGTTCATCGCCGCCGCCCTGGCGGCAGGCGGCCTCGACCCCACGGTCGTCGTGGGCGGGCGCATCAACGCCCTGGGCTCGAATGCGCGAATGGGCGAGGGCGAGTATCTGGTGGCGGAGGCCGATGAGAGTGACGGCACGTTCTTGAGGCTCACCCCCACCATTGCGGTCGTCACGAACATCGACGAGGAGCATCTCGATTTCTATGAGAATTACGACGCCATCAAGATCGCGTTCCTGGAGTTCGTGAACAAGGTGCCCTTCTACGGCTTCTCGGTCTTGTGCCTGGATCATCCCGCCGTTCAGGAGATCATCCCCCGCGTGGAGAAGCAGTTCTTCACCTACGGGTTCGGCACCCAGGCGGATTATGTGGGCGAGGAATTCCGCTACGAAAACGGCGAGACGGTATTCGGCGTCAGACGGGGTGGAGAGCGCCTCGGCGAGATTCGCCTCCTCATGCCCGGACGCCACAACGCGGACAATGCCCTGGCCGCCGTCGCCGTCTCGATGGAGCTCGACGTTTCCTTCGCGGACATCCAAACGGGACTCTACGAGTTCGACGGCATCGGCCGCCGCCTCGAGCGGGTCGGCGAGGCCTCGGGCGTCGCGGTTTTCGACGACTACGGCCACCATCCCCAGGAGATCAAGGTAACGCTCCGCGCCGTTCGCGAGGCCTGGCCGGAGAATCGCCTGGTGGTGTTGTTCCAGCCGCATCGCTACACGAGGACGCATCATCTCGAAGAAGCCTTCCGCACCGCGTTTTACGACGCCGACAGGGTGCTCGTCGCGCCCGTATACGCCGCCGGCGAGGCGCCCATCGAGGGGGTGAGTTCGGAAAAACTCGCAGAGGGCATCCGGGCGCACGGCCACAGAAGCTGCGATGCGGTGGACGGCCTGGAGGAGGCCTCGGATCGTTTGTTCGAGGAGGTGCGGAGCGGCGACATCGTTCTCACGCTCGGCGCGGGCGACGTCTGGCAGGCGGGCCGGGAGTTGCTCGAAAAAATCGAGCGCAGGGCCGGTGGATCAGAGGAAGCGGTATGAGCATCGGGGCGGCGGAGGAAGTCATGACGCTGGATATGGCGGAAAAGCTCAAGGGTCTCGGTTGCGAGATTCTTTTCGGTGAATTGCTGGCGCCGTACACCACGTTTCAGGTGGGCGGCCCGGCGGACGCTCTCGCGCTGCCCGTGACGGAAGACGAACTGGTGGAATTGATCGAGAGATGCCGGAACGAGGCGTTGCCGGTAACGGTTCTGGGAGGCGGCGCCAACACCCTGGTGCGCGACGGAGGCGTTCGCGGGGTGGTGGTCGCTTTCCCGAGGGCTTTCCGGGGAATCGAAGTGGTCGAGGAGAGTGCGGAGCGCGTGCTGCTCGAGGCGCGCGCGGGAGAGAAGATTCCCACCCTGGTCCGCTTCGCCGCCGAGCGCGGCTGGGCGGGAACCGAATGCCTGGCGGGGGTTCCCGGCACGGTGGGAGGAGCGTTGGCCATGAACGCGGGCACCGCCGAATCCTACATTGAAGACGCCGTGGAAAGCGTTCGCTGGATACGACTGGATGGAGGCGCTCCCGAACGGATTCCCGCGAAGGACTTGCGTTTCTCATACCGGCGCGCCGAATTGCCGGCGCCGGGCGTCGTGCTCTCCGTTCGCTTCTCGCTCCGGCCGGCGGACGCCGGCGCATTGCAGGAG
>VXPH01000239.1 GCA_009839615.1 Nitrospinota bacterium | reverse complement strand
GATTCCGGAGAGGTCGCTCGCCCACCGCCTCGCGGCCGTGGACGTTTGCCTGCGGTGCAAGCGCGGGCCGGGCCGGACGACCCTCGTGTTGGGGGTGGGGAACCCGGCGGCGAACCTCGCCATCGTCGGCGAGGCGCCCGGAGCGAACGAAGACGCGGAGGGGATTCCCTTCGTGGGGCGGGCGGGACAGATGCTGACGAAGATGATCGAAAACGTCATCGAAGTCCCGCGCCAGGAGGTCTACATCTGCAACATCCTCAAGTGCCGCCCGCCGGGCAACCGCAACCCCGAGCCGGACGAGATCGACTGCTGCGAACCCTATCTCCACAAACAACTCGCCATCATCCAGCCGCGGCTCATCCTGGCGCTCGGGAAATTCGCCGCGCAGTGGCTGCTCCAGACGAAGACGCCCATCGGCAGGCTTAGGGGCAAGTTCGGGCGCTATCAGGGAATCCCCTGCCTCTCGACGTATCACCCCGCCTATCTCTTGAGGAACCCGCGCGACAAGAAGCTGGTGCTCGAGGACCTGCTCAAAGCGAAGGCCGTCTACCACGGCGAGGCGGAGGCGGAGATCGAACTGTTTCGCTAGGGGGTTGTTGGAAAGACCTGATTTGTTGATTCAGTGTTTATGGCCAAGCGAGTAGGGAGGTGTCTACTCCCCCCTCGAGGGGGAGTCGAAGAGGCCGAGCGGTTTGTGCGAAGGCCGATTCGGTGGGGGGTAAAACGTGTTTGCTCGCCATTCCGAATTCTACCCCCCACCGGCGCGACTTCGGGCTTCGCCCTCGTCTTGCCGACTCCCCCTCAAGGGGGGAGTGAAATTCAAAAGCGTGCGCAAAACCCAAAATCACTTCCTGGGCTTCTCAACAACTCCCTCAGGCAAGGAACGCGGGGGGCTATCCCGCCTCACCCGGATAGTTGGACACCTCGATCAGGTTCCCGTCCGGGTCGCGAAAATAAAAAGAGCGTATCGGCCCCGTCGCGCCGCTCTTCTCACTCGGGCCTTCGATGATCTCCACCCCGCAGCTTTCAACGTGCGCCATCGCAGCTTCGAGATCCGTTTTCGTGATGAGGCACACGTCCTCGGAACCCGGAACGGGCGGGTCGGCCTTGGGCTCGAACTCCGCTCCCGCAAGGTGCAAGTTGATTTTCTGCTCACCGAACCTGAGCGCGCGGCGGCCCCCCTCGAAGGTGATGACCTCCATGCCGAGAACCTCTGCGTAGAACGCGCAGGTGCGCTCGACGTCGCGCACGGTGAACACCATGTGGTCGAACCGGTCGATATCCAAGGGACCCTCCTGAACAAGGGGATTGCAAGCCAAGTCGCCCAAACGGCGTTTCGGGGATTGATTTTCCCGATTTTCAGGTAATCCCGCTTGCGGGGCAACCCTCGGGGATGACCCTCGCCGCCCTCTCAAGCATGGGGCTGTTGCCCCCCTCATCCCGAGTAGGCGCGCTTGCGCGCCGTATCGAACCGACGCGCCCCTTCGATACAAACGCTCCCTTCTCGGGGTTGTTGAGAAAGCCTCTAATAGGGGGACTGGGGTCGTAGGGACAGGCCTCCGTGCCTGTCCGATGTCGGGGTGAATACGATGGACGGGCGTGATGGTTTTGTAGTGACAACCCCTCCTCGGGGTTGTCCCACAGTTCGCGAACCGCCCGTACGGGATGATAACGGCCAACAAGTCAGGACAGGCACGGAGGCCTGTCCCTACGGTAAACTATTCGATGATCGGGACTCTTTCCCTCCACGGGGGGCTTTTTCAGCAACCCCGAGCATGGCGCGCGCGCGTTTGATTTCCCCCATGAAATATACGATAAGGTCTTTGCATTTCCGCCCGCAAAACAACGCAATTACTAGCCCGGGGAAAGGGGAGGAGCGTCGATGGGGGAGAGGCCCGCGGCGAACCTGAGCGGCAAAGACCGCCTCATCGTTGCGCTGGACGTGCCGACGCACGCCGAAGCGCTCGGGCTGGTCGAAAAGCTCGGGAACGTCTCTTTCTTCAAGGTCGGTCTCGAACTCTTTCTGGCGGGGAACCTGCTCGGATTCATCCAGGAGCTTGCAGAAAGCCGCGCAGGCCAGGGCGGGGTGTTCGTCGATCTCAAGCTCTCGGGAGACATCGGCAACACGATCGCCGCCTTCATCGAAAGCTGCATGGCCCTGAACGTCAGGTTCGTCACGCTCACCGAGTCCATGCCTTACGTCATGACGACCCGGACCATCGAAACCGCGCTCAAGACCCGAGGCGTTGCGGAGCATCCCAAAATCCTGATGGTGCCGCTGCTTTCGAGCCTGAGCGACGATGACTTGCGAAGCGAAGGAATTACGGAAGTGGATTCAACGCAATACATGCTCGAGCGGGGAGAAAAGCTGCTCGCAGGGGGATGCGACGGTCTGATCGTCTCGGGCGACGCCATCGGGGCCTGTCGCGAGAGGTTCCCGAACGCCGATATCGTAAGCCCCGGCATCCGGCCGGCGTGGGCCGCGTCGGACGATCACAAACGAATCACGACGCCGGCGGACGCCATCCGCATGGGTTCGGACTATCTCGTCGTGGGCAGGCCCATCACGCAAAGCGACGACCCGCATCGCGCGGCGAAGGCGATCATCGACGAGATGGACGAAGCGCTTGAATCCAGGAATTCCGTCGCGGCGACGGGTTAGTATTTCGCGCCGCGCATTTTCCAGAAAACTGCTTTCCGCCGAACATGCTGATATTCTCATAAATGCAATCCTCTCCACGGGGCCGATATTGTGTCGGCAGGAAATCGCCCGGAGTGAGGAGTAAAAGTGAAAAGTTGAAAAAACGCTCCGGTTGTTCTAGGTTCAAAGGCATGGAGACTCTGGTCGCCGCCAAGGTTCTCATCATTTGCAAGATCAAACCCACCACCAGGAGATATCCGAATTCGCATTTGAGAACTTAGACATGGATACAATCCTCGATCCGGTAAAAACGGGAACCTATACCATCTCCGAAGCGGCCCGGTATATTTCTGCGCCATATTCCACGATTTTTCGCTGGTCGGTGGGCGCCGGAGCCAAGGACGCTCTCGTGAAAATACCGTCAAAAAAACCAAATCTCATATCGTTCATGAATCTGACCGAGCTTCACTTGTTGTGCGCGATAAGAAGGGAATACAAGATATCGACGCAAAAAATATACAACGCCATCGAATATCTGAAAGAATATGGAGAGAGCGAAGATGAAAGAAACTATCCTCTGGCCTGCGGCAAACTGCATGTGGACAAGGACCGCAGAGGCCTGTTCGTAAGACAACTGGGCGTGCTCGTGGAGGCGAGCCGCTCCGGCCAGGTCGCCATGCACGACCTCATCGGCCTGGCTCTCGACAGAGTCGAACTGGACGAAAAGGGTAGTCCCATGAAGTTCTACCCTTTCACGAGATATGACATCAAAGAAAATTCCCCCAAAAAAATCGTAATCGACCCTCGTATATCTTTTGGCCGTCCCGTCATTTCCGGCACCGGCATTCCCACGAATATCGTTGCGGGCAGATATAAAGACGGGGAATCCATTCGTTCGCTTTCCAAGGACTACGGATGTCCGCCGCAAGACATCGAAGAAGCCATAAGAGTCGAATTGCAGCCAGATGCCGCCGCATGAAATGCCGGTTTTTTTCCTGGACAGATGCATGGGAAGGCACCTGGTTGCGCGAGGCTTGCGGAAAGAGGGTTTGAGTTGCGAGGTTCACGACGACCACCTCGCCCAGAACGCAACCGATGAAGAATGGATGAAATTCGCCGCGGAACAAGGGTGGGTTGTTATCACCAAAGACAAAAGAATCAGGAATCGAAAGTCTTTCCTTCATTACCTGAATACGTACTCGGGGCGGGTCTTCGTCATTTCAGCCCAGAACAATACGGCTGCAACGATGATCGAAAGTGTTGCCAAGGCGAAGAATCGGATCGCGAATTTTATTGAAAAGAACGAAGCCCCCTTTATCGCCAGCATCTATCAAAACGGAAGCCTGAAAAAGCACGAGGTGAAACCCAAGGAATAAGGACAGGTCGCGACCTGTCCCTGCCAGGAATCGCCTGCCCCGATTATTCGGTTTGTCGTCCTGCCGTTTTCGCGCGTCGAATCATGCGCGCCATTTCTACCCTTCACTTATCCTTCCTTCGCGCCCTTCTGCCCGGCATGGCGGGGTCGGAGGGGCGGCGGTCGTCCATGGATTTTTCATCGGGCACGTTCAGGCGCTCGCCGAGTCGCTCGTTCAGTATCTCCTCGCGGGTGGCGAGTCTCTTCTGGACCTCCGCCTCGAATCCCCGGGAGGTGGGGTGGTAGAACCGCGTTCCCTGCAAGCCCTCGGGCATGCCCTCCATCTCCACGACCGCGTCGTCGAACTCGTGCGCGTGCTTGTAGCCCTCCCCGTAGCCCAGATCGCGCATCAGGCCGGTCGGGGCGTTTCTCAGGTGATGTGGCACGGGGGGAGCATCCTGTTCGCGAACGGCGCGTTCCGCCGCCCCGAAGCCCCGGTAGACCGCGTCGCTCTTGGGGGCCTGGGCGAGATAGACCACCGCCTGGGCGATGGCGAGCTTCCCCTCGGGGAGGCCGATGAAGTGAAACGCCCCCTGGGCGGCGGTCGCCACGGCGAGCGCATTCGGGTCCGCCATGCCGACGTCTTCCGAAGCGAAGCGCACGAGGCGCCGCAGGATGTACATGGGGTCCTCACCCCCCTCCAGCATGCGCGCGAGCCAGTAGAGGGCGGCGTCCGGATCGGAAGCCCGCAGGGTCTTGTGAAGGGCCGAGATGAGGTTGTAGTGCTCCTCGCCCGCCTTGTCGTAGAGAAGCGTCTTGCGCTGGGCGGCCTCCGCCACCAGCGATGCGTCGACCCGGCGGCTCTCGCCGGCGAGGGCGGCTGCGGCTTCCAGGATGTTCAAGGCCGAGCGCGCGTCCCCGTTGCTCAAGACCGCGACGCGGCGCAGCGCGTCGTCATCGGCTTCGAGCTTCAAGGCCCCGAGTCCGCGCTCGGCGTCCTCCAGGGCGCGGCGCAGAAGCGCTACGACGTGTTCTTCCTTCAGCCCTTCGAGCACGAACACGCGCGCGCGCGACAGCAGGGGCGCGATGACCTCGAAGGAGGGGTTTTCCGTCGTGGCGCCGATGAGGGTGAGCGTGCCGTTTTCGACGTGGGGCAGGAGGCCGTCCTGCTGGGCCTTGTTGAAGCGGTGAATCTCGTCGATGAACAGGATCGTGCGCATCTTTCTTCCCCGCATGCGCTTCGCCTCGTCCACGGCGGCGCGCAACTCCTTCACTCCGTGGAGCACCGCGCTCAGCGTGATGAAGTGCGCGTTCGTCCTGTTCGCGATGATGCGCGCGAGCGTCGTCTTGCCCGTGCCGGGCGGCCCCCAGAAAATGAGCGGGCGCAGGCTGTCTTCCTCCACGGCGCGCCTCAACACGCGGCCCGGGCCGATGAGGTGATCCTGGCCCAGGACCTCATCGAGCGTCCGGGGCCGCATGCGCTCGGCCAAAGGCGCCCCCGGATCGTATTGAGGCGCTCGCGCTTCGGCGTCGCTGCCGCTATCGCCGTCTCCCCTCTGATCGAACAGGCTTCTTTCCAAGGTGTGCTCCTTTTCCGGAGAAACGACCCATTGTAGCACCCGTCTTTCAGCTTTTGGCAACAAGGTTCGACTTGAACCCATAGGGCAAGCCGAAAGGACGGATACGGGAGCGTCAGGAAATGTTTGGCCCACCCGAGAAACCATCACCCATCCCGGCCGGGGAGCGCCGCGCATTTGCCCGCATTTGGCGTCATGGGGCTCGGGGAGAACTCGCGTATGATGGCGCCGCCGAGCGCTTCGCTCGCGGATATGGAATTTCCGTAAAATTCGATAAATTTCCGTAAATTCACGGGGTTTTTCGATAAATAACGGCAAATTATTTCGGGGGGATATGACGCCGCGAAATCCGGGCGCGGGAGGATTCTGCCACAGCCCCCGGATTTCCCGGTAACGGCAAATGCGCGCAACTGCGGGGGTGCGGCATGAGCGCAACCGCGGGGAACCTCGGGGGGAAATCCCCCGCCCCAGAGGCATTGCGGGGCCGGAGGCGCGCCCCCGGCGGCGAATGCGGAGATTCGCGTGGCGCTACGCCCCCGGAGTGAACGCGAAAGCATTGCAACCATTTGATAAACCATGACTTGCGGCGCATCCTGCGAAACATGCCGCGAAAGATACCCACGAGGCTCGTTTTGTGGTTTGATGGGGCGTTACGCGCGAGGCGCGCAGGAGGTGATATGAAGAAAAGAGTGGTTCATACGGACAAGGCCGCATCGGGCAAGGTGCCGCTCTCCCAGGCCATTCAGGCGGGAGAATGGCTCCACTGCTCGGGCCAGTTGCCCCTCGACCCCGCGACGGGGGAGCTGGTTCCGGGCGGCGTGGCCGCGCAGACGCGACAGGTCATCGAGAACCTGAAGGCGGTTTGCGAGGCGGGCGGCACGTCGCTCGAGAACGCCGTGAAAGTGACCATTTTCATGGAAGATCTGGCCGATCTGGGGGAAATGAACGCCGTGTTCGAGGAATACTTCGGGACGGAAGCCCCTCCGGCGCGAACGACGTTTCAGGCGGCGAAAATCATCGCGGGCGCGAAGCTCGAAATCGAACTTATGGCGTTCATCCCCCAATAAGCACCCAATACACCCAATATATAGAGGAGAACCCTTTGGCCACGAGAGCACCCCTGGTCGGGATACTGATGGGAAGCGCATCGGATAAACCGGTGATGGAAGAAGCCACGAAGGCGCTTGAAACCTTCAACATTCCCTCCGAGATGAGGGTATTATCGGCCCACCGCACGCCCGACGCCGTTCATGAATACGTGAAAACGGCGCCCGAGCGCGGAATCCGGGTGTTGATCGCAGGAGCAGGGATGTCGGCGCACCTGGCGGGCGTCGTCGGAGCCGCGACGGATCTGCCCGTGATTGGTGTTCCCATCGACAGTTCCTCGCTGGGCGGCCTCGATTCTCTTCTCTCGACCGTGCAAATGCCCCCCGGCATTCCCGTGGCGACGATGGGGATTGGTGGTCCCGGCGCAAGGAACGCGGCCCTTCACGCCGCCCGGATACTCGCCTTGACCGACCCGAAACTGGCGAAGGAATACCGGCGCTTCGCGCAACAACAAACCGAGAAGGTTCTGGCTGCGGACGCTGCACTCCAGAAAGAAATTTCTCCACCGCCCGCCCAAGCGCAAAAAGAGGGTTCGGAGCCATCCAAAGGTGACCCCAGAAAAAGGTCAAGGCCAAAACGAAGCCGCCCGAAAAGAACGCATCGAAAAAAATAGACGGTGACCAGAATACTCCCGGTAAACCCCGGCTCACCACAAGAAGAAGTCATTCGACAGGCCGGCGAAGAACTGATTTCCGGAAACGTTATCGCTTTACCCACGGATACGATTTATGGCCTGTGCGCCCACGCCCTCGACCAGAAAGCCATCGAGAAACTCTATGAAATCAAGGGAAGAAAAGACGAAAAGGGCGCGCCCGTTCTCATCGGCTGCCGCACCCAGCTAAAAAGACTCGCCGACGACATCTCTCCGCGCGCTGTAAGCCTGATGGATTCTTTATGGCCTTCGGGCCTGACTTTGGTTCTACCGGCATCTCCCAACCTGTCTACCTTGCTGGCCGAAGGCGGTTCGTCCGTCGCCGTTCGCATGCCCGCTCAAGCGCTTTGCCGTATCCTGGCCGTGCGGTTCGGCCCGTTCGTGGCGACGAGCGCGAACCCGTCCGGGGAGCTTCCACTCCAAAGCGCGCAAGCGATTTTCTCCCGGTTTCAAAAAAAGGTGGCGCTGCTCCTGGACGGCGGAAAGATAGAAAATACCCGCCCTTCCACCGTCGTGGACGCGAGAGGCGAGAAGCCAAAACTCCTGCGTGAGGGTATGGTTGATTTCGATTCGGTGGTTCGCGCATGGGGCAAAGCTGGAGAACCGACGCCCTGAATTTTATTCGGGCTCAGGCATATTCAATACGATCCGGCCCTCTCCTTCGACGATACACTGACAAGCCAAGCGATATTCATCCGGATTCCACCCGTAGGCATCCAGCGTATCTTTTTCGTCTTCCTGTTGCGAAGAGAGAAATTCGGCTCCAGAAATCACGATCACCTTGCAAGTCGAACATGCGCAGTTGCCGCCGCAATCGCAGGTATGATCGACGCCATTCTCCAAGTCCGCATCCAGAATGGAATCTCCAATCTCCGTTTCATATTCGACATCGAGATTTTCATATCGAATAACACTCAAGGACCAGCCTCCTGAAGAAATGATGAAAAAATTTCGAGAGCACACACTCACAAAACGCTTTTCATGACCGCGGGATTGTACGAACTCCCATTCGCCAAGCAGCCGCGGCAAATTTATTACCCTTTTTCACCCCATGAAACAAGCGTCTTCAACGCGTTTTGTTTTGCATCTTTGACGATACTCAGCGCGGACAAACAGATGCCCGGGAAAAAGAGGGGATGAGCTAAACCATGCCTTTCGGGGGAAGAACCACCATCGATTCCGTCCAAGCTCTACGGGACTGAGAGAGCAAAAACTCTATGGCTTCCGCCATCAAATCGGGAGGGATCATCGCCTCAAAATCGAACTCCCCCGGAATGGATTTCCACATATCCGTTGCGCAGGCCCCGGGCCGGAGGATGGTTAAACGAATACCCTTGGGCCTCAACTCCTCCACCAATGCTCTGGATAGTCCCTCAAGACCGGCTTTTGCGGCGCAATAAGCCGCCGCTCCCGGAAAGCCCGACACGGCACTAATCGAGGATATGTTAATGACCTCGCCATTCGCCGATTCCAGCATGGGACACAGCGCCCGGGTCAACATGAAAGGGGCGGTGAGACACACCGAAATCGTGGCGTTAAATTCATCCACCGAGAGGCTTTCGATATCCTTGAAAACACCTGAACCCGCATTGTTTATCAGCGCATCCACGCCCTCTAGTCTTTTTCCAGCCATTTCGCTGAGCGCTTCCACTTCGTCGGCTTTTGTCACGTCGCAACTGTGCGGGAAAATCTGCCCCACGGACCCCTTGGAATCAAAGGCCAATCTCGCCAGGGCATCGGCATCTCTTGCAACGGCAAGAACCTTCGCTCCTGCTTTTGCGAGACGAAGCGCGCTCACACGGCCTATGCCCCGAGAAGCCCCGGTCAGAACGATTCGTCTTTTCTCCAAATTTCTCGGTTCACCGAACGCCATCGGGACTTTCTCCATAATAATCCACGAAATTTCGCTCGTTTTCATACAAACGAACGCGAAATAGAATTTCTGTGTCTATATATTCCGCCAAAGATTCCCAAATCGAAATCGCGATGTTCTCCGCTGTGGGAATCCTGTTTTTCATGAATTCCGCCGCATCTTCATTCAAATTCTTGTGATCAAGCGCTTCTACGACTTGTCGCTTCATGACTTCCTTGAGATCAGCGAGATTATAAGCCATTCCCGTTTCAGGGTTTACGGAACTTCGCAATGTCACCTCAAAAACGTAATTATGCCCATGATAGTGTGGATTTGCGCATTTTCCGTACATGGCCTCATTCTGCTCATCGCTCCAATCGGAACGAAACAACCGGTGCGCCGCGGAGAATTCCTCTTGCCTTGTTATTTCAATCATTTGTCATTCATCCTACGCTGAAAGCGGGTCGATAACAGAGACCTCCGTTTCTACCATATCCGCATATTTTAAGCCTGTGGCCGTATTAAACGTCACGATACGTTCATCGCGCCCGATGTCACCGCGCTCAAGCAAAACACCCAAAGCCGCAATACACGCCCCGCCTTCCGGACAAATGAGAATCCCCTCTAAGTCACCTGCTTTTCTTTGCGCCTCGAACATCATTTCATCGGAGACAGCAATCGCTGTGCCCCCACTTTCCCGAATGGTCCGAAGACACAAGAAATCCGCCAGAACCTTCGGCGCGCGCAAGCCGGATACCATCGTCGTCGGGTTGTCCCACAAGGCCGAAACTTCATCGTCGTTCTCATATGCCTGCACGAGCGGGGCGCAGCCCTCGGCCTGAACGCAAATCATGCGTGGTCTTTTTTCGCCTATCCAGCCCAACGCCTCGAGTTCGCCAAATGCGCGCCACATTGCCACCAACCCCGTCCCGCCACCTGTGGGGTAGAGAATCACATCAGGGACATCGCCGCCGAATTGTTCGACGAGTTCATAGGCCATCGTTTTCTTGCCTTCGGCTCGATAGGGTTCCTTGAACGTGGACAATTCGAACCAATCTTCCGCCGGAGTTCTGTGCGCTACGATTTCCGCGCAATGATGTATATAGCCGCGAACTACGGTCACATCGGCCCCTGCCAGCGCACACTCCACCTTATGCACGCTTGGCGCTTTTTCCGGAACAAACACAGACGCTTCGATTCCCGCTCGCGAAGCGTAAGCCGCCGCCGCACCGCCTGCGTTTCCAGCCGTAGGGATGGCGATTTTTTTCGCGCCCAGATGCCGTGCCATCGTGATAGCGACCGATAGCCCTCTGGACTTGAAACTCCCCGTCGGGTTCAGGCCTTCATCTTTCACAAACAGATTGGAAAGTCCAAAAGCTTTTTCAAGACGAGGCGTCCTCAACAAGGGGGTCATTCCCTCGCCAAGTGTAACGATGGCGCTTTCATCGGGGGCCGGGAGCATTTCATGGTAGCGCCACATGGAATGGACGCGGTCCGCCACGTTCCTGAAGTCCAAAGTACGCGCGGCGGCTTCCATGTCATACCGCGCCAGTAACGGAGCCCCACAGGGGCTCAGATTCATCAAGCCGTCTGGCTTGAACTGTTCCCCGGTTTTTGAACACTCGAGCCCTGTAAATGCAGAGAAAGAATTCATCTCGGAGTCTCATATTTGAAGGTTTCGTTCTCGATATTGTTGCAACAAAAGCACTCTGCTACCTTTGCATTGATTCTCATAACGATATCGTCATCATTGCTGCCCCCGCAAGGAGAGACCAATGGCACGCAGAGTAAAGGCATTACCAGGCCCGGCAAAAACCCAAGGATTCGTCGAGATCGCAGAGGGCGTGCATATTTTCATCGGAGGAGACGGCGGCACGAATTTCGGCCTCGTTCTTACGGACGAAAAACCCGTCATCGTCGATAACGACATCCGGATACGAAAGGCTTTTGTCTCCGGGATGAAAGAAATCACCCGAAAATCACCCGGTCTGGTTCTCAATACCCACCACAATTTCGACCACACCTCCGACAACGGTTATTACCACAAACGAGGAGCCGTTTCCGTTGGTGAGGAAAACGTACGTTTGGAGATGGAACGAGAGGAGAACGAGGGCATCTGGGTGAAGCAAATGGCGGGCAGGCCGCAAAAAGTGGAACACTTGATCGGCAAACTTCACATCGCACCGCCCATGGTGACGTTCGAGGACGAAATTTCCGTCCGCTACGGCGGGCGATTATTCGAGATGGTCCACATTGGTCATTGTCATACAAAGGGAGACACCGTTGTCTGGATGCCTGAGGAGAGAATCCTCTTCACGGGGGATCTGCTCGACTATCGGACCCACCCGGTGGCAAGGCTGGGGAATTTCGGCAACTGGATAGATGCGATCCCAAAACTAAAGAAATTTCCCGCCAAGTTCCTCATCCCCGGTCATGGTCCCATTCCCACTCAGCCCGCCTCAAAAGTATGGGATGAATTCAGGGGCTATATGACGAAATTGCGCTCCCGAACCACCGCTGCCCTGAAAAAACATCGGACCACCGTAAAAGCGGTTCCGGGTGTTCATATGGATGAATATCGGAATTGGTTTCGCTCAAACTTGGTTCTGCAAAACGCGACGTTGATGGCAAAGGAATTAAGAAAAAAAAGGTGATAACCTCACACCCACTCTGTTGGCGGTGCTTCTCCCTCGAAATACCCGGAAGGCACATCCCCTCGCACACGGCGGGCGATCAGGCGTTTTGTTGTTAAAGAAAATCGGCTTTCCACCTCGCAGGATGAGGACCACGGCTCTTCATCCTGAAATCCGCCCACCCGAATTTCCCCTTCCACGATCAAAACGCCATCTTCTATTTCGGGAGTATTTCTCACCACGCCGGTTTTTTCATCCCAAAATCGCACGGCACCATCGCTTGCGCCGAAAGCATAAACGGAACCTCCTCGCTTCCAGTCCACCGTCGCAAACGGTCCTCCTTTTTCTTTCCTTCTCATTTCCGCGCTGCTCGTACCCACGATGTATAAATCTCCCCAGATGAGAGGAGGCGCTATCACCCAGCCCGCCGTGTTCTCCACTCGCCAGCGAAAATTGCCGCTCTTGCGATCCACTGCAAAAAAATGTCCCTTTTCCTGGTCATTTAGGACAGCGAAAATTCCCGTTTCATCCGCGGCATACAGCGAAGTGTGCACTCCGAGGTGTTCAAGAAGCTCATCGGGTGGAATCGTCACAATACCTGCCTCCCCGTCAGCGACATCGACATAAACCGAACAGTAACATTCAGCCATAGAATACCCGAAGATACCTTCCATCCCTATCTCACCGAGTGAGATGGAGCAACGTGCTGTTCATCAAGGTCGTGCGCTATAATCAATTTTGATAAGATTAGTAAAATAATTCGTGTTAAGAATAGAGATCATAAAAAAGGAGATTTCACATGGCCGTCATCACTATTTCACGTCAATACGGGACCGGTGGAATTTTCATTGCGCGTAAGCTCGCGGACGAATTGGATTATGCGTTTTTGGGACGGGACGAACTCGTCGAAATTTGCAACCAACGAGGTTTGACCCTGGATTTGGAAAAAATAGAAGGCCGCGCTCCAACAATCCTGGAACGCACCTTTGGCGTCGGACGAGACAGCTTGCGAAATGTCTTATCTGAATGCATGAACGAAGCAGCGGAGAAAGGGAACGTCGTTATCGGCGGGTGGGGAGGTCAGGTACTCCTCAAGGATCGGACCGATGCCCTGCATCTTCGAATCGTCGGCAGCCTGGAAGCTCGCATCCGACACTTCATGGAATCATCGGGCGTAACGAGAACCGCGGCGGAAGAAACCATCAAGAGAGCAGACCGGGATCAGGGTTTGTTTTCCCAATATTTTTTCAATGTCGATTTCGCCGATTCGACACTATATCACGGCACATTGAACATCGAACAAACATCACACGAGAGCATGATTTCCTTCATCGAATCGATGATTGCAGAAAAAGAAAAAGCGGCTTCCTGAATATTGTCACGCAAATCATCCTCTTCTTCTCTTTGCCTGCGATGACGCCGCCGCCACTGTAACGAGCGATAAAATTTGAACAGCCAACACGAGGATAAACGCCCAGTAATAGCTCTCCCACAGATCAAAAATGTATCCCGCGATCCAAGGCCCGACGGCCGAGGCCAATCCCCCTCCCGCCTGGCTGAAACCCAGGATTCGGCCAAAACTCTTGCCGGCGAAAATGTCCGCCTTGAGCGATACGAAAATCGCGCCCCGGGCTCCGGCGCCGACGCCATACACCAGAACATAGGCATAGCCCAGCCAAGTAAGGCGTTCCGATAAGTTCATCAACAGAAATACACCCGACATGGCAACTGTCACATATACGCAGCTGCGAGCCATCGAGAGGT
>VXPH01000214.1 GCA_009839615.1 Nitrospinota bacterium | reverse complement strand
ACCCCGCGTCATTCGGGCGCCTGCGGAATATTTGTATATTAAACAGACATCGTACGCCACGAATACTTCCCGGGGTCGGCAGGCGTATCGAACAAAAAGACGACGACCTCCAGATTTCCCCGCGCGGGAGGGGTCTCCTTTACATAGAGGTCGCCCGTATGCCAGTTGCGAAGTGTTTCCCTGATATCGAGTCCGTCTTTTATCGACGTCGTAAATTTTTCGGTGCGAGCCAGATCTTCTCCCAATAGCGCCTTGGCCTGTTCGCGCACGTGGGTATGAAAGCTCTCTATCGCGTCGTCTTCCGGCGGCCAAGAACACATGCCGAAAGGATTCCACCTCTGGGCCCAATCGCGCTTTTCGAACGGCGTGGGCTTCGGCTTGAGGGAAACCCTCTTCCAAACGACTGCAGAACCGCCTAGGCGGCTCTTGAGCGCCCCGACGTCTCCATCCGGGAATACCGCACGGTCCACACCAACTTGGACAAAATCGTCTTCATCGAATTCTGGGGCTTCACGCTGATAGGGGTATTCTCGCGCAACTTCCAATATTGCCAAGGCGAAAGCATCGCCCGCGATCTGCTTTGCGGCGAGGACGAGCGTGAATAAATCCGGCGTCAACCTCCTTCTCTGGAGCGTTAAATTCCGGACATACTGCAAGAATATCTGGAGTCTTTGAGGCGTCACCCAGTTTTGCGCCGGCCGATGTTCTTTCAACCATGACGCTCTCGCCTCCAAAAGGAGTTCCTTGACGCCGTCGATGGAAAGGTTGGAGTCCCCCATGAATTCTTCGCGTTTTTTCTCGTAAAGATACGTCAGATAGGGGAACTCCCCCAGGAGGAAGGCCAGGGTATCTTCCGATACACCATACCTTCGGGGTGGATTGAGAGATGCGCCCGAGTGGACCTCGAATAATTTCTCCTCACCAGATGGCCCTTCCCGGCAGTCCAAGCGAATCCAGGGCCAATCCATCGCGGAACATACGAAGACGATGCGCTTGTATCGCGCTTCGAGTTCCAGCAAAGCGTCAGCCATCCAGCGGATTCTCGCTGCGCGCTGCGACGAAGCGGAAGGCTTGGGAGCCGCCGTCAAAAGAGAGGCAGCGAAAGCTTCCATCGGCACTTTTTTCAGGGCATACGGATCCGGCAGCGTGTGAAAGTCTTGCTGAAAACGCTCTACTTCCAAATCGATGAATACTCTGGGGATACCCTCTCCCATCGCCACTCGGAGAGCGGAAATCACGGGTTGGCAAGGGTCAATGGGCACATAGTTATAAGAAGACAAATTTGTTTCATCCGTTGGCAACTCATCTTCAGCGTCCAAACCATCTTCCGGCCGCTTCTCCTGCTCCCACGTTTCATCAAACAGTGCTTCATCATCCCTGAGATACGATGGCTCATCTTCATTCACCGACACAATGGAAACAAATGGGAGACCATCCACACCGGCTTCCACCTCATCTTGAAAAGACGGCGGCAATGGAATCGCGACGCAGTCGGGTTCTAGTTTCAAAATCCTGTCGCGCACTTCGACGGCGAAGTCTCCCGACCCGTGGATGACGGGCAATACACTGATTCGATCGGTGATGTTCAGGAAATCATTTGCGCCCATGAATCAATCGTCTCGATCAGGGTGCAAGGGACTGTCGCCACCAAAGAAAATATCGCCGAAATCAAGTGGCGGGGGTTCGTCGCCGAGGGCTTGCCGTCTTCTTTGCGCAAGGCTTTTCAGGTCCAATGCGTCATCTCCCAAAACCTTGGCGAGCGCCTCTCTCCACGCTTCGTCTCGAGAGAGTGGATGCTCCGGGTCCTGCGCAAGACGTTTGAGCGCGTATTGCAGAATATGGATCCCGTCCCGTGGAGAATACTCCAGGTCCAGTTCATGGGCTTCCTGCAAAAACTCCACCGTCAAGGCCAACATCTCATCGGGAGCGAACGGCAAGTGATATCTCAGAATAGCCAGTTCATCTTTTTTCTTCGGGAATTCAAGCGCCAGAGTGGGTTGAAGTCTCGATAAAATATAATCGGGCACCTCGTATGTCGAGGCGTCTTCGTTCATCGTTACGCAACAGCGGAAATCCGGGTGCGCTTCTATCGTGACGCCGGCCACGATGGACTCCACATAACGGCGATGATCGAGCAACGGAGCCAGCGAAGCCCAACTCTTCTCGCTCATCCGGTTGCCCTCATCCAGTACACAGACGCCTCCCCTTATCATGGCCGTCACCAGAGGGGATGCGTGATAGGCGATTTTCCCGGATTCCGCCAGGACGGGCGTTATCAAGAGGTCTTCCGGGCGGGTATCGGAGGTGCACTGAAATATGAACAATTCCTGGTTTCTCTCACGCGCCGCCGCCATCGCCAGCGTCGTCTTCCCGATGCCGGGGGGCCCGATAATTCTTGGAGAAAGAGAAAAGTCCTCCTCCGCCACGATCATCCAGCAAGCCAGAAGCTGTCGCAGCACCTCCACCTGACCGATCCACGCTTGGTCGGAATCGGTGCGCCCGCCCAGATGCAGGGACACCCCTTCGATTTCAACGGCTCTCACCCCTGTTTGTTCCTTGCCTGATGTTTTATCGTGCAAAATCGACTCCTATCCTCGGTATCCTCTAAAAAAACCATGGCGCCTCAACCCTGCATCCGGGTGCAAACCCCTAATCCGTAAAATACCCTCCGTTCACATCCAGCGCTTCTCCAGTGATATGCGCGGCTTCTTCGCTCGCGAGAAATAATGTGGCCGGTGCCAACTCCGAAGCCCTTGTGAATCTTCCCATCGGGTGTTTCGCCAACGCTTTGTTGTATAAATCCGGCCCAAACTCCCGCATCAACGGCCCGTCAATCGGCCCGGGGACCAAGCAGTTTACTGTTACTCTGGTTTTCGCCAGTTCGCGGGCAAGGTTGAACGTCATGGCCAAAATACCGCCCTTTGAAGCGCCATACGTGAGATTTTGGCCCAGTCCCCCCGATTTTCCGGCCCCGGAGCCGAACAGGATAATCCGTCCGGCCGGAGAATCCATAAGCGCAGGCATCGCGCTTTGAATGCAAAAATAAGGCGCCAGGAGATTCACGTTCAGTGCGCGCCTCCAGTCGGATTCATCGAGCAAGAGCGGGTCTTTTACCAGCATGTTCGCCGCAGTGTGGATAAAGATGTCGCACCCTCCCAACCATACGAGCGCATCATTGACCATGGCTTTTACTTCAGCGAAATTCTCGAAATCACAGGGCAATTTTTTCAGCATCTCCCCGGAACCTCCGATGAGGCGCAGCTTTTCCAAACTTCGCCCCGTGGCGGCGAGTTTTGCGCCCGAATCCAGAAATTCTTGAACGAGCGCTTTGCCCACGTCTCCCGTGGCGCCAGTCAGGAGCACTTTTTTGCCGTGAAAATCAAAGCGAAGCGTCATCTCGATTACCCCGAATACAGGCGTACAACTTTCAGCCTGCCCCCTCTCCTGATATATATCGAATAAGATACAATATCGGCCGAAGGATAGCATTCTTGATGGGGAATCAACTTAAAGCCGCTTCAAATTCAACGAGAACGCCGTGGGAGCGCCCATGAATTTATTTGATGAACTGAAACGCCGCGGTTTGGTCCACGATCACACGGACCAAACTGAGATGACGAACGCACTGGGAAAAGGCGGCGTTAGCCTCTACAGCGGCTTCGACCCCACGGCCGACAGCCTGCACATCGGAAATCTGATCCCCATCGTGGGACTCATGCGCTTTCAACGCGCAGGCCACCGTCCCATTGCCGTCATCGGCGGCGGAACCGGGATGATTGGAGACCCCTCGGGCAAATCGGAAGAAAGGAATCTCCTGGACGTAGAGGTTCTGGAACACAACCTCAAGGGAATCAGAGTCCAACTCGAAAAGTTCCTGGATTTCGATGCGGGTCCAATTTCCGCGCTCATGGTGAATAACGCGGAATGGCTGAACGAGGTCCGCCTCATCGATTTTTTCCGGGACGTGGGAAAACACTTTTCCATCGGCTACATGATGGCGAAAGAATCGGTGAAATCACGCATCGCCGATGCAGGGATTTCATACACCGAGTTCAGCTACATGGCGCTTCAGGCGTATGATTTTCTCCAACTGTTTGAAAAAGAGAATTGCGCAATGCAGATCGGCGGTTCCGATCAGTGGGGCAACATCACGGCAGGGATCGAACTCATCCGGCGCGTTCATGGAAAGCCCGCATTCGGAATGACCTTCCCGCTCATCACGACTTCCGACGGCAGGAAATTCGGCAAAACGGAAGAAGGAAATATCTGGCTGGACCCGAAGCGAACCAGCCCATACCGATTCTCGCAATACTGGATTCAGACGGACGACAGGGACGTCGGCAGGTTTCTAAGATATTTCACCTTTCTGCCACTTGACGAGATTGATGAAATCGAGAAAGAACACCTCGAATCTCCGGAGAAACGAGCAGGACAACGCCGCCTCTCGAAGGAGTTGACGACGCTCGTACACGGCGCCGCCGTGGCGCGGAGCTCGGAGCGCGCCGCCAGGATTCTTTTTGGCGCTGGGCTGGATGATATCGAGAAAACCGACTTGCTCTCGGCGGCGGAGGAGATGCCGAGAACCCTGCCATCGGGAGCACCACCATACCCGCTCATAGACATCCTGCTGGAAACCGGACTTTCCAAGTCGAAAACCCTGGCGCGGAAAGAATTGAGGGGGGGCGGGATCTATGTGAACAACCGACGCGTCACGGATGAGGGAAGCGTATTGTCTGATGACGACATATTGTTCGGTCAATACATCCTGCTTCGCAAGGGAAAGAAGAACTATCATCTACTAGAGTTTGAAAAATAAACAATTACGGAAATCATCGATTGCTTCGTTTCTTCATATATAATGAGCAATTCTTCTTGCAAACTCCGAGACATCTACAGATGGCGAATGTGATCTCGTACTTTAGACGGCGTTTCGGCTCCGCCGAATCGATCATCCAAACATGAACGAACGAAGAAGCACCACCCAAGTCGAATATTCTGATCTGCCGCCCGAGTTTCACCAGTGGAAATGGCGTATTCTCATCGCCTTTTGCGTTTTCTATGCCTTCAACTACCTGGGCAGATTCAACTTCAGTCTGGTGCAATACGCGGTCATCCAGGATTTGGGCATCACGCGAGTCGATACGGGATGGATCAATTCATGGATGTTCTGGGGTTTTGCTTTCGGCGACCTTGTCTTTGGTAGGATTGCGGAAAGAGTAGGCTACAAAAACACCATTCTCTTCGCAGCCATTACCACCTCCCTATTCAATTTCATCGCGAGTTTTGGAAATTCCATCACAACGCTCGCCATTCCTTGGGCCGTGGTCGGTTTCGTGAACGCGGCTACATGGGGGCCAGGACTCGGGCTGGTAGCGCAATGGTGGCCAAGACGCGAGCGGGGGCAGGCGATCGGGCTCGTGGGAACGGCCGCAGGCATCGCGCTCCTCATCGTTTGGGCGGTTGTACCCTGGACGGCGGCGCAATATGGGTGGCGAATGGCGATTCGTTACCCTCCGATGATCATTGCCGTTTTGGGAATCATCTTTTATTTCATCGCCAAGGATCGGCCTGCGGAACTGAACCTCCCCGAATACAGGGAGTCCGACGAAGTATCGCGAGAAGCGGAGGCGGCGGGCAGCGACAGTGAACATGGGCTGAAGGCGTATTTTCACCTGATGACCAACCTACGCTTCTTTTTGGCGTGTCACGTGAAAGGGCTGGACAACGTGGTTCGCTACGGCGTCGTCTCCTGGGCGCCCTTGTATTACGCTCAGGCCGGTGGGTTCAATCTGAAAGAAATGGGTTTGCTGACCTTCGCCTACCCGTTGGGGTATCTGTTCGGACCCATATTCGGCGGCATCATTTCCGATCGATTCTTCAAGAGCAACCGCTCCATCGTCATCATACTCGCGGCCTTTCTTAGCGCAGCCGCGATGATGGGAATCGCGTACGCGCCCGCCGATAATATTCCCCTCGCCATAATTTTGCTCATCGTCGGCGGGTTTTGCGTCAACATGTCCACTGTGCAGGCGCTGGGGGTAGACTTGGCCGGCAGACGGCTCGCCGGAACAGCGGCCGGCGTGTTGGATGCCCACGGCTACATTTATGGCGCCCTTCAAGCCATATTCTTCGGATGGCTGTCTCTGGCGATTTCAAACGGGTGGTTCTGGGTGTTCACGGCCATGGCGGCCAGTCGGTTCATTGCGGTATTGCTCGTCTGGAGGGTGCGGGCATAAGCAAGCGGTTATCCTGAGAAAAATCGAGAAGCCCGGAGGGCTTGAGTTTGATCATCATTTATCGTTTTCCTGTCTTATGTCTCTGAGTATTGCCAAGCGAATTCTGTCCTCATCGCTCCCAAACTTTTCTTCCAAAAAAGAAAGGAGACGCCGCACCCAAATCTCACGATGCTCTTGCGTCATCACCAGGTACAAAGACTTCCCGAAACGCCAAACCTTGTCCGCCCCCCGGACGATGACGTCCAGTCGAACATCATCCTGCTCCGCCATATAGAGCGCCTTCAGAAGGTCTCGCCCGTTCTCCAGATCGTATGGAAACGATTTTTTCGTTCCATCTCCGAATCGAATGCGCAAGGCCAGCGTAGTCGAATCCCTCCGTTCAGGTGCATCGATGACGACGGAAAGAAGTTCAGGAGGAGCGGAAGCATCGACACCGGCCACGATATAAGTCTCACCACCGACGGTGAACCTCGATGAAGAGAGCATATCGCCATCCTGATGTTGTGCACTCAAAAAATCTTTCATCCAGTCAGGCAATCTCTCCCGGCCGGGATACGCCGTGGGCGTTTCGCCCTCATCCAGTAACTGGAGTTTGCCCGCCCATGCAAGCAAAGAAATGAAAAGTGGCGGCGCGGGTCGCATGATTTCCGACTCCCAGGGCGTAATACCGCTCATGACGCCACCTAGGCTTTTCATTAAACCGGCCTGCATATTCTCCCATACCGAAATTCGCTCGATATCCTCTCCGGCTTGAATCGAATTTCTCAACCCTTCAATCGCCGCCAAACGACGAATCAACTCGAACAAATGATGCTCTTGTCCCACCTCTCGATACATTTTCCGGGCTTCGGCGACACTTTCGGTCAAGCCGTTGTCATCGAGCCATGAATCCAGATTCATCGGCAAGGAAACCAGCCCCATATACGGGGCGTTGGAGCGTCTCCAAAGACCTCGGGCGCCTTCCAGGGTAGCATTCACGGCCTGCTCCGTCTGAATCTCCCAAACATCAGAAAGTTCTTTTCGTAGAACGTCTCCGGCTATCCCTACATCGAGCAAGTTCGCCAAACGCCGGAGCAATAGACTGAAAAACGCCGATTGCGCCTTCACCATGGAGGACAATTTTCCGGGTCTCGACGTCAGGGAAGTCAGCATCAAATATAAATCGCCGACTGCCGGTTTCGCTCCCTGCGCACCAAAGAGCGAAGCAAGCTTCTCCATACGCTGAAGCACGAACCCCAACTCCTCACCGGCCAACAGCTTCAAATGGATGAATGAGAGTGGAAGAGCCTGTTCGGGCAAAACAGGTTCCGCCTGGGGAGGAAAAAGCATTCGGGTGAAATTTTGTCTGATTTGCTCGCTTACATCCCCGAAATTCTCACGCAGGTAACGCTCACAAGATGACTCCCACCAGGAATAAAACAACCTTTGCCGCGCAGTTGTGGACACCCTTATTCGCTCTCGGATATGGATGCGTTGTTCCGACCGCCGATGGAGCGGGAATGCGCTTTTTTCTGGAGCAAACGCCCGAGAGAAAACAAAATGACGGCGGAGCCCAAAATGACGAGTTGAATGGCGTAGGCGGCGGGATTCCAAACGCCTATCAGCAAGGCGACGCCGCAGTCCACCATGGCGAGAATCTGAAGCGCTCGTCCCAGGCCATTCATCAACCCAGCTGTCCCAAGGCCGCCCGGATACGCTCAATCCCCTCTTTTACGTTCTCCAGAGAGGTCGCGTAGGAGAAGCGCACGTAGTCGTCCGCGCCGAAACCGGCGCCGGGAACGCCGGCGCAGTGGGCGTGTTCCAAGAGATACAGCCCTACATCCATTGAATTTCTTAATACGCCATCCGGCCCCTGGCGCCCGAATACGCCGCTCACCCGGGGAAAGGCGTAGAACGCGCCCTTGGGGTTCACGACGGAGAGCCCCTCGATGGAGTTCAGTCCCTCGACGATCGCCTTTCTTCTCGCGTCGTACTGCGCCACCCATCCCTCCAGAAATTCATGCGAGCCCCTGAGGGCCGCCACCCCCCCGTACTGGGCGAAGGAGGTGGCGTTGCTCGTGCTCTGGCCCTGCAGCGTGTCCATGGCCTCGATGATTTCAGGCCTCCCGAGCGTATAGCCCAACCGCCAGCCCGTCATCGCGTAGGTTTTCGAGAACCCGTCCAGAACGAGGGTTCTTGCTTTCATTTCGTCGGAAAAACCGGCGATCGAAACGTGCTCCTCGCCGTCATAGGTGATTTTTCCGTAAATCTCATCGGACATGACCATCGCGTCGGTCGACAGCACCACCTCGGCGATCGCTTCCAGTTCCCCGCGGCTGTAGACGCAGCCCGAAGGGTTGCACGGGCTGTTGATCACCACGATTTTCGTGCGCTCGGAGACGGCTTCGCGCAACTGCTCCGCCGTCATCTTGTGGCCGTTCTCCTCGCTCGTCTCCACCAGGACAGGCTTCGCCCCGGTCAGGGTGGCGACGGGCTCATAAGCCACCCAGATGGGCGCGGGGATGACGACCTCATCGCCCTCCTCGACGAGCACATGCAAGGCGTTGAAGACCGATTGCTTCCCGCCCACGGTGACTATCGCTTCCGTCTTCGGGTCATACCGGAGGCCCTTGTGCTCCTCGGCCCAATCGCAAATCGCCTCTCGCAAAGCGGGTATGCCCCGAACGGCCGTATATTTCGTGGCGCCGTCGCGCAGACCCTGGATGGCCCCTTCCTTGATGTGTTCGGGGGTATCGAAATCGGGCTCCCCGGCAGCGAACGAGATGACGTCGATGCCTTGCGCCTTCATTTCCGCGGCCTTGGTATTCATCGCCAGCGTGGGAATGGGAGGCAACTTGCTCATACGGGATGCAAAACGCATGAAAAACTCCAGGGTTAGAAAATGAACGTCAGGAGCGGAGCCGCTCGCCGAGCGCCTCTCGCACGGATGGGGATACGTGTTCGCTCACGTCTCCACCGAGTGAGGCGACCTCCTTCACGAGGCTGGAACTGAGGAAACTGTACTGTTCGCTGGGCATGAGGAAAATCGTTTCGATCTCCTCGTTCAACCTTCTGTTCATGAGCGTCATCTGCATCTCGTAATCAAAATCGCTCACGGCGCGCAGGCCGCGAATGATGGCCTGGGCGTTCACTTTCACCGCGAAATCCACGAGCAGTTCACGCTCGAAGCTCACAACCTCGATCTGGTTCGCTCCCCCGAATTCTTCGAGGAAGAAATTCCTGCGTTCCTCGAAACTGAACAGCGGCGTTTTCGAGGGGTGAACGGAGATGGCCACGGTAACCTTCGAGAAAAGCCGCCGGCTCCTGTGAACAACGTCGAAATGCCCTTTCGTCGGCGGGTCGAAGGTTCCCGGGTATACCGCATGACTTTCCATGGAAACGAACCTCATATCAAACGAAAGGGGCCTCCGCCCCGCGCGAAATGCGCGTTAAAATTAGTCTTTTGGATATCTCGTGTCAACTTGAGGGACGTGTATCCGCTGCCGGGTGGACCAGGCGGGGCCTGCTCTCCATTTCACCCGATGCGTTGCCGTATTCCGGGGTGAATATGACCGACGGGCGGTCACAGAAGGTTGTCCTGCAACAAGCCCCGCCCTCGAACGGCGACCGCAGGGACAGGCCTCCGTGCCTGTCCTTATAAAAGACAACCACGGAGACGAACATTTTCGATACGGGCGGCCACAGAGGGCCGCCCCTACGGGCAACCCCCCAACCCTCCTTGTCAGGGGGGTAAAGGCTATGCCCCCGACGAAGGGATTGTTGAAAAATCCTTGATTTCCGGGGCGGAGCGGGAATTTTCTCACCAGCCGGCGGGGCCGCCCCGGACCCCTGGCGGAATGCCTTACGGCTTCAGGACTTCCCGGACCATGTGGCTGATCTCGGGAAGGATGATTTTTTCCATTCCCGTGCGGCAGGCGTTCCCGGAACCCGGAAGCGTCATGATGATGGTGTCCCGACAAGTCCCCGCCGTCGCGCGGGTGAGCATGGCGGCCGTGCCGATGTCCTCGAAACTCACGTGACGGAACAACTCGCCGAAGCCAGGCATTTCCTTCTCCAGGAGGGAAACGACGACGTCATACGTCGTATCCCGCTTGGTGATGCCCGTCCCCCCGTTCGATATCACCACCTGGATGCCGGGCTCCGAACAGGCCTCGATCAGGGCCTCTCGAATCTGGTCCGGCTCATCCTTCACGATGCGGTAAAAGGCGACCTTGTGCCCCATGTCGCTCAGCATGTTCATGATCAGTTTGCCGCTCGTGTCACTCTCTTCCGTTCGCGTATCGCTCACCGTGAGCACGCCGCACGTGACGGCGTCCGGCCCCTCGGCGCGGTGGTCTTCGAAAGTTCTCAGATCGGCCGCCTGCTCGACCTCCCGGCGGGACGGCCCCTCGCCCTGGCTCATTCTCATCTCCTGCTCTTCGGCTTTCTGCGATATTCGTTTTTTGCGCTCACGCCCGAGAAGAAAAGAACCGGAGAACGGATTCTCCGGCTCTTCTCGAGGCTTGCGTGAAATCCATGTAGCGCGCCACCGGGAATTCACGTCCCCTCCCCGGCGGGTTTACCGCGCGCTCCCGGAATTTATTTCATCATTTTCTTCTTGAAGCCCTTGGCCATCATGCACTTGTCGAAATTGCTCTGCCCATAAGACGATGCGGAACTGCTCGCCTCGGGGCCGCCCTTGGCCTTCGCATCGAATATGAACTCTTCCTTCATCGCGCAGTCCTTGAGGTCCTTCACCGCCTGGTCCATCTTTACGCCCACGCCGCGCTTGAACCAGACATTGTGCTCGGGCGTCGTGCACCCCGCAGCCACGAAAACCATCCCGACCGCCAGAAAGATACCAGCCATTTTTCGCATGAGTCGTATTCTCCCCATAAATTCAATGCCCCGCGCGTCTTGCGAACCCCGCGAGGTCAAAACACGCTGCAATCGACAAACCGGAATTTACCATTCTATTTCCCCATCGTCCAATGCAAAATACGGTAGCGCCCCGCCCCGTCGAGATCGAGTCTTTCGCCCGGCGGCCCGGATCCGCGAAACACGGCTGTTTCCATTAAAAAATTCAATGAATCATGGATATTTTTATTTCGGAAATTTATCGATATTTATCGATATTTATCGAATTTTTTCGAAATTTCCTTTACCCCGAACGGATCGATCGGCGCCGCCATCATACGCGCCCGCGCCCTGAACGGCGCAAGCGCAAATGCGGGGAAATGCGGGACAAACCAAAGCGGGAAGGGTTTTTTCAACTAGCTCTCCTGGCTCAGACGCGCCCGATCTTACCAGGATGTGCTATAAACAATGAAAACGCGACGAACCGCAGCCTCAAAAGGAGAAGAAAGACGTGTCGAACTCGGACCTGGCAGGAAGCTGGGCGCTCATTCTGGGGGCGAGCAGCGGCTTTGGCGAAGCGAACGCCCTCAAGCTCTCCAGTCTGGGCGTGAACATTATGGGCGTTCACCTCGACAGAAAGGCCACGCTTCCCAACGTGGAGCGCATTCGGGAACAGATAAAAGACAACGGCGCGGAATCGCTCTATTTCAACGTGAACGCGGCGGGCCATGAAGAGCGCGAAAGCGTTCTGGATCAGATAGCGGAACATCTGGGCGGGAACGCGGAGGGCGCGGTGCGCATCCTGCTGCACAGCCTGGCCTTCGGCACGCTCAAGCCCTACATCGCCGATGAGGAAAAAGACGCCATCTCCCCCCGGCAACTCGAAATGACGCTCGACGTCATGGCGAACAGCCTGGTGTACTGGGCCCAGGCGCTCGTGCGACGCGGCCTCATGGGGTTCGGGGGCCGCATCTACGCCATGACGAGCGCGGGCGGACACCGCATCTGGAAGACCTACGGCGCCGTATCGGCGGCCAAGGCCGCGCTGGAGAGCCATATCCGCCAGCTCGCGGTCGAACTCGCGCCCAGGGGCATCACGGCGAACAGCATCCAGGCCGGCGTCACGGACACGCCCGCCCTTCGCAAGATCCCCGGCAACGCCGAGATGATCGAGGGCACGAAGAAAATCAACCCGCACGGGGAACTGACGACGCCGCAAAAAGTAGCCGACGCCATCGCGACGCTCGCCGCCTCCGGCACGCAGTGGATGACGGGCGATTTGATTCGCGTCGACGGGGGCGAAGACATCGCGGGGTGAGGCGCGTTTCGCAGGGCCGGTGAACCATCCGGGAAAACCCGCTTCGGCGCGTGAGAGAAGGAATACGGAAGCACCACGCCCCTCAAATGCGTCTTATGTTCACCCTGCCCTGCTCCAAGCGGGGGCTGTTGAATAAGTCCTGATTTCGTGGTTGGGCATTTAGAATCAACAGACGAGAGAGAAGATTCACTCCCCCCTTGAGGGTTGGGCTTCCCGAGGGGGAAGCCCAACGGTGAAGCCGAGCGGTTTGTGCGAAGGCTGAACCGGTGGGGGGTAAAACGTGTTTGATCGCCACACTCCGCATTATACCCCCCACCAACTCGCCTGCGGGCTTCGCCCTTGCCTCGTTGTCGGCCTTCCCGAGGAGGAAAGGCCGACCCTCAAGGGGGGAGTGAACTTCAAAACCCTTGAGGGATTTAACCCAACCGAAAAGGACTTTTCCAACAGCCTCTTGGGGGCCGGACTCCCCTCTTTTTCCATGAGAATCCCATGAGCGAACTGGAATTCGTCGCCACTGTCTGCGTTCTCTTCTTCGGGGGATTCGTGAAGGGTTCCATCGGCTTCGGCACGCCGCTGGTGGCCGCGCCGCTTTTGGCGCTTTTTCTCGCCCCCCAGAACGTCGTCACCATGCTGGCGCTCCCGCTCCTCGTCACCAACATCACCGACACCTACCGTCTGCGTTCGGAATGGCGCGCGCTCGGGGAAATATGGCTCTATCTCCTGTGCGCCCTAGCCTTCATTCCGGTGGGGGTGTGGTTCCTGGGGTTCGGCGACCCCGATTTCATCCGCCTGATGATGGGCGTCATGGCCTATACGTACCTGCTCGTGGAGAGCCGCCTCGCTTCGTTCAAAGAACTCGGCGCGGGTTTCCAGAGAATCGTGGGCGCCATGATGGGCGCGACGCTGGGTTTCGTCTACGGGACGACGACCATCAGCGGCGCCATCAACATGATTTACTTCAGCATGCTCAGATTGGCGAAAAACCCCTTCATCTTCCTGATGAACGCGTTCAACACGTCGGGCATGTTCGTTATCATCGCGAGCCTTACCCTCCAGGGCTTTTATACGAAACCGCGCTTGACCAGCGGGCTGCTGGCCATCATCCCCGTCTGTATCGGGTATCTGGTCGGTATCCGCGTCCGCGAACGCATCGACCAGGCGCTTTTCTTCAGGCTCATCCGGATCGCCCTGTTCCTCATCGCCACGAGCCTCGTGCTCAAGTTCATCATGGGGAAGATGTGAGGAGCTGTTGAATCAACCCCTCAAGGGGGGGCGTTGAAAAAGCCCTGATTTCTAGATGTGTCGTATATAATCGACCGACGAGAGAGAAAAACCACTCCCCCCTTGAGGGTCGGGCTTCCCGAGGGGAAAGCCCGACGAAGAGGCCGAGCCCTTGGGCGAAGGCCGATTCGGTG
>VXPH01000039.1 GCA_009839615.1 Nitrospinota bacterium | reverse complement strand
GATGAACGACCCCAAGAGGAGAACCCCCGATGAGCCGTCTCGCGCCGCTTGAACCTGACAACATGCCGCCCCGACAACGTGAAGCCTATGAGGATCTCATCGCCAACCAGCGCGGCGGCGTGCGCGGGCCTTTCGGGGTCTGGTTGAGAAGCCCCGGCCTCGTCATCGCCATGCGCGGGCTGATGAAGTTTTATTACGAGGAAAGCGTCATCACCGAAGACATCCGCGAACTCGCCATCATCATCACCACGCGCCATTTCGGAGCGACCTACGCCTTCTCCGCGCACGAGGCGCAGGCGCTCGCCAGCGGGCTGACGCCCGCCCTCGTGGCCGCCGTGATGGCGCAGGAAACACCCGCCGAGGGCACGGAACTCGAGCTTTGCGTATACAGGTATTGCACCGAGTTGCTCGAAACCAAAAAGGCGTCGGATGCCGCCTACCGGGAGGCGTTCTCTCTTCTGGGCGAGAAGGGCGTGGTCGACCTCACCGCCCTCGTGGGCTTTTATTCGGCTATCTCCCTGACCCTGAATGCCTTCGAGATACCGCCCGTGACGTGAGGGGGCTATATCGCCCTCATGACAGATGCCAAAACTACTCGGCTAATCATGAATGGTGAAAAATTCGAGATTTAAGGTAAGAGGTGTAGTGCGCCGAGCCGTTTTCACTCAGTCGCCCGGCCGCTGCGCTGCGTCATGTTCAAGAGCCTTCCCTGGATTTCCCCGTTCCATGCGCCTTCCTGCATCTTCCAGACCCAGTTACCCTCCGGAACACCGGGACGGTTCATGCGGCCCTCGTTGCCGAGACCCAGGACGTCCTGGGCGGGGATGATGGCGAGGGCGGCTTGTGATTTCATCGCCGCGCGGATCATCGACCAGTGGATGTCCTCGGGTTCGCCCCCGAAGGTCCGGAGCGCCGTGGCGCGCGAGATGGCGAAACCGGCGGGCGTTTCGTTGCGCAGAATCGGGTCCGCGCCGTGGAACCAGCCGAGAGCCGTGTCGTTGTCGTGCGTGCCGGTGTAGACCACCGCGTTCTCGGGAATGTTGTGGGGCAGATGCGGGTTGTCCGGACTTCCGTCGAACGCGAACTGCAAAACGCGCATGCTGGGCAGACCGAAGCGGTCTCTAAGGGCGTGAACGTCGTCGCCCACCGAGCCGAGATCCTCGGCGATAAGCGGCAGATAGCCCAATTCCTCCTCCAGCGCGCTGAAAAAGGCCTCTCCCGGCCCCTCTCGCCAAGCCCCGTCTTTAGGGGATTCGGCACCTGCGGGAATGGCCCAGAAGCGCGCGAAGCCGATGAAATGATCGAGGCGCAACGCGTCGAAACGCGTGACGTTCACCGCGAGACGCATCTTCCACCAGGCGAAATTCTCATCAAGGTGCGCGGCCCAGTCGTAGAGGGGATTCCCCCAGTGCTGGCCCTCCTCGTTGAAGTAATCAGGCGGCGCGCCCGCATAGGTGCTTGGCCGGCGCGATCCGTCGAGTTCGAACAGGTGCGTCCTCGCCCATACGTCCGCCGAATCATGGGCGACGTAGATAGGGACGTCGCCGATGAGGCCGACCCCATTGCCTGCGGCGTAGTTCTTGAGGGCGCGCCACTGACGGTCGAAAACGAACTGCTCGAACTGCGTGTAGCGAATGTTTTTTTCGAACTCAGGGCCATCGGGATCCTTGTGCCTTGCGTCATCGGGCCATTCCCACCATGCGGAGCCGCCGAAAGCGCGCTTGAACGCACAGAACCTCGCGTAGTCGGCCAGCCAGCCCCCTTGCGCCTCGCAAAACGCCGTAAATGCCGCATCATTCGACCCGCCTTCGTTCGAGAACGCCTCGAACGCTTCGGCCAGCAGCGATTCATGGCTCTCGAGCGCCCTGGCCGGCTCGATATCCCCTTCGTCGGGGGAGCGGCCTTCCATATCTCTCGCGGAGAGAAGGCCATCTTCAGCGAGCCTGTCGAGCGATATCAGCAGGGGGTTTCCCGCGAAGGTGGATGAGGAAACGTAAGGCGAGCCGGTCTCGTCCGTGGGGCATACGGGCAGCATCTGCCACCAGCTCTGGCCGGAGGATGCGAGCAGATCGACGAACTCGAACGCCCTGGGTCCCAAGTCACCGAAGCCCACCTCGCTCGGCAGTGAGGTGGGGTGGAGGAGGATGCCGCTTTTTCTGGCGTGAAGCGGATTTGCCTGGTTCATTCTAAAGACCATTCACCGGAGAAGTTTTCCGCGCCTTCGCTTCACCACGTCCAGGGGGCGCCGGGTCGCCGCCCCCATGCAGATATGGCACGGCGCGCGTCTTTTATTCAAGAAAAAAAGCATAAATTCTTAGTGTCCCTCTCCCAGTGGAAGTTTCACGGCGTCGCCGGTGCGCGAGGATTCCTCCATGGCGATGGTCACCTCCAGGGTCTGGCGGGCATCCTCCGCCGTGGCGAGATGGCAGGGCCGCCCTGTGGAGAGATGGTCCAGCCAACTCCTGGTCTCATCGCCGATGGGGCCGTACATCGTGTCGAGCGCCCAGTCGCCAGACGACGTGCTGCCGAGAAAGACCATCGGCAGATTGTGGTCGGGGACATAGGCGTGCGGATAGCCCTTTTCGGTGTAGAGGATGTTCTCCTTATGATCTTCATCGAAGAGCATCACGCCGTCCGTGCCGATGATTTCGAGGCGAATGCTCTGCCCGGCGGTGGGGTATTTCGCGGGCAGCGCGTAGCAGATACCGAGGTTCACGGTGGCGCCGTCGGCGAAGGTGATGATCGACCAGCTCACGTCGTCCACCTTGGGGTACCCCGCCTCCTTGAAGACGATTCCGCCTCCCCGACAGACCACCTCGACCGGTGGGTTTCCCTCCATGAACCAGCACATCATGTCGACCCAGTAGGTGAGCACGTCGAGAACGGGCGTGGCGTCCGCCGAGCGCTTCAGTATCTCGAACGCCTGCGCCCTGGTGTTGAACACGCGGCCCGTCGCGCCGATGAGCCTTCCCAGCCGACCCTCCTTGATTTGTTCTTTTCCGAGGAAATAGCGCCGCTTGTATCGCATGATGTAGCCCACCCGGAGGTCGGTCTTGTATTTCTCCGCCGCGCCGAGCAGCCGGTCGGCATCCTCTAGCGTCATGGCGATGGGCTTTTCCACCAGCACGGGTTTGCCGAGTTCCAAAGCTTGAAGCACCGGTTCCACGTGGGCGAACTCCGAAGTCGAGACGATGACGGCGCCGACGTCGGGATGGGCGATGACCTCCTCGTTGCTGCCCGACGCCACCTGCGCGCCCACGCGGGAGCCCAGGGTCTTTGCGCGCTCTGGTTCTGCGTCCGAGATTGCCAGAAAGCGCACGGCCGGGTGCTGCGCCGCGAGACGCGAGCGGTGCGTACCGATGCGTCCGGCGCCCACGACGGCGACGCCGAGTTCTTTCCTCTCGAATAGGGCCAAAGCGAACCTCCTGCATAATTCCGGATGAAAACAACGCGCGGCATTCTACGCCTCGCACGTCTCGCCTTCAATGGGGATGGCGAGTCTTGAGAAGTACGGTTTTTGTTAGGTTGTTCGAGTGTTTACAGGTTCTTTGACAGAATCGAGAGATGCGCGCCTCAAAGCAGCAGGCGGTCGTCCATGCGCGAGCGCGTCAGCACCTCATGCCCCTCTTCGGTGATGAGCACCGTCTCCTCGATGCGCACGCCGCCGCCGCCGGGCACGTCGGGCACCCAGATGAGCGGCTCGATGGCGAACACCATGCCGGGCTCGAGATCCACTTCTTCCGAATCGGGGTCGGGTTCTCCGATGTAGGGAGGTTCGTTGGGGGATGTGCCCACCGCGTGGCCGATGCTGAGCGAGAACCAGTTTTTTCTTAAACCGTACTTCTCGCCCGTCTCCCAGATGCGCTCGGCCACCTGTTTGTTCGTAAAACCGGGGCGGGTGCGCTCCAGCCCCAACTGGAGGGATTCATGCACGGCCGTGTAGATTTCCATTTGCCGCTTCGAGGGCTTTCCGCAAATCATGGTCCGGGCCACGTCGCCAAAATATCCGTTCCACTGTGCGCCGATGTCGATGAACACCAGGTCGCCGCTGCGGATGATCTTGTCGCTCGCGAAGCGGTAGGGAGGTGACATGTGCTCGCCGGAGGCGACGAAGGGCGAGACGAGATGCGCCATTTCGCCCCCGTAGTGGTGGAGCACCTTCATCGCGTCCGCCGCCACGTCGCACTCGCGCTTTCCCGCCCCCACGCTGTCCATGGCCTCCTCGTTCACGGCGTCGGCGATCGCGCAGGCCTCGCGGATCATGTAGACCTCCTCGGGCATCTTGTGCCGCCGCACCCTGTGCATGAACGAATCGCCGTTCACGAACTCCACGTCGTCGAGATGCTTCTGGTAGGCGCTGAACTGGATGAACGTCATGAGGTCCAGGCCCACCCGCTTGCCGATGAGGCCGAGGTCTTCAAAGAGGGGGCGCAGCGTCTCGCGAATCATCTTGTCCACGAGGGGTTGCTCTTCCATCTTCGCCAGGTGGTGGAATTTCTCGATCCAGGGCATGTCGCGCGAGACGCGGGGTATCTCGCCCCCGTTGGTCATGACGTGCGCTTTGCCCTCTCGCGGGAGGATGACGGCGTTTCTTGTTCCCTCGCGGTGCGCCAGAAAGGAAGAGCGCATGCTCGTGAGATAGCGCACGTTCTCGACCTTCCAGAGGAAAAGTGCGTCGATATCCTGCTCGGCCATCGCTTTCTGCGCCTTGTCCACGCGCTTTTGGCGGAGTGCGCCCACGTCGACGCGCTCCTCGTAGTCGACGTTGAATTGACCCCGCGCGAATCCCGGCATGAATTTCATCTCCTGTTAAGGGGACGCCTGAGCTGTGAAAATGAAAACCGCACGCAGCGTCCCGAATTTTCTTGTGAAATTGCGAATCGTTCCTAGGGTTCTTCCACCAGTTCGATCACGACGTTATCGGGCGCGATGATGAAGGCCGTCCGCGAGCCCAGGACGCCGTCTCCCGGTTTTTTCGTGAAGACAACGCCCGCTTTCTCCAGGCGTTCTGCCACTTCGTCGAGGCCGTCGACCTGGATTCCGAAGTGGTGGAGGCCGCGGCCCACCTTCGCGGTGGAATCGTCCTCATCGGCTCTCAAGCCGCGAATGCGGATTTCCACCTCGCCCAGCATTACGCTGATGTAGGGGGATCCCCGGTATTCGATCTCGGGCGTGAACAACTCGCCGCCGAAGTGGTTGATGTAGAAATCCGCCGCCGCCTGCGGGTCCTTGGCGACGTGGTGCACGTGATGGGTTCGTGAGGCCACCCTTTATTCCTCCCTGGTTCTTGATGGAGTCTAGAGGCCGTCGCCGACGGCAACGTATGCGCCGCCGGGCACGGGGTTTTCATCGTCGCTCCGCGCGCCCCACTGGCCGGTGATGGCGTACATTGCCCGTACCTTCTTCATGTTGTTTCCGCCGTCGCTCGAGAAAAGCATGTTGTGCGTGTCGCGGAACCATTTCTCGAGGAAATTCTCGCGCTGAACCCCCACGCCCGCGTGTATTTCCATCGCCAACTTCGTGACATCGCAGGAGATTTCATGCGCGAACGCGCTGGCGGTGAGCGTCATGGGCGGGTCGATGGGAATCTCGTGGCGCATGTCCTGACGCCATGCCGCGTAGTGCACGTAGGCGCGCGCCGCCTGGATTTTCGTGTACATGTCAACGAGCTTGATGCCGACCGACTGGTGGTGCGCGATGGGGCGTCCGCTCTGGAGGCGGTTTTGCGCGAATTCGAGCGATTTCTCATACGCCGCGCGCGCCACGCCAATCTGGCCCGCCGCGTTGATGAGCGCGTCGCCGCGCAGGTGGCGCCGGATGTAGGAAACGCCGCAGTTCTCGGGTCCCAGCCGATATTTCGCGGGGATGATCGCGTCCTCGAAGATGATCTCCGCGTTCTGGTTCAGGCGGTAGCCCATCTTGTTGTGCACCTTGCCCATCTTCACGCCGGGCGCGTCCGTCGGCACCATGAGGAGGGAAGCGCCCTGCTCGACGCCCACGTCGGGGTTCGTGCGCACGAACGTGAACATGAGCCGCGCCCAGCCCACGTTGGAGATGAAGTGCTTCTTGCCGTTCACGATGTAGTTGTCGCCGTCGAGCACGGCGGTGGTCTGGTATCCGCCGTCCGCCCCGTTGTAGGGGAGCTGGTTCTCCGACCCCGAAACAGGCTCGGTCGTCGCCGTGCCGATGAGGAACGTCGGGTCGCTCACGTACTCCCGCATCCAGTAGTCTGCCAGTTCCGGGTCTCCGAGGAGTTCGCTGGCCAGGATGTGGGAGATCTTCGTGGAGGAGAGCATGAACCCCGTGGCGCCCCTGTCGCCCCAGGATATCTCCTCGCCCACGATGCAGTGCGTGAGCAGGTCGTCCACGCCGCCCCCGCCGTATTCCTTGGGGATGCTCATCGTTCTGAGACCCGTCTTGTCGAGTTTTTCGAGAAGATGGGGCATGTAGGCGCAATCGAGCGGGTCTTCCTTGTGGTCCAGCTCCAGACTGATGGGCCGGATTTCGTCCCGCGCGAATTCATGCGCGATCTTCTGATACTCTTTTTGCTCATCCGTCATTCGGTAGTCGTACATGGGTTTCCTTCCCTCTGGTGAAGGGCGGGTCTACCCCGCCGCGTCTATTCGTCTTCTTCGAGCACTTCGGCCACTTCCACGGGCTCGCCCCGCTCCGATGAGCGCATGGCCGCCCAAACGGCGCCGAGAACGTGGAGTCCCTCCGCTCCGCCCACCTCGGGCGGGCGGCCTTCCCGGACGGCGCCTTCGAAATCCTTGAATTCCTCTATCAGGTAGTCCTGCCTGGGGTATTCCTCATAGGGGATCTCTTCGCGCTTCTCCCCGTCTTTGCGCAGGATTTTGATGCCCTCCCACCTGTCGTGGTAGAGGTTCGCCTCATCCCCGTAGGCGTTCATGAAGTAGGTGTATCGCCCGTTCGGCGTGCGCGGGCTGATGAAGCTCGTCCCCAGCGTGCCGAGCAGGCCGGATTCGAATTCGAACCAAACGACGCTCACGTCGGGGATTTCGGATTTCGTCTTCACCTTGCTGAACGCCGCCGACGCGCGCTTGATCGGCCCGTAGAGATACAAGAGGTTGTCCACCTGGTGGATGGCCACCTGGAGGAGCGGGCCGCCCGGGGAGCCTTCCTTGTACCATTGCCAGTTGTCCGGCGTGTAGTGAAGCCCCCGGTCGTTCGAGTAGTTGGTCTCGGCCATCGCGAGGGTGCCGATGGTCCCCTCATCGAGCAGTTGCTTGAAGAGGCGATGGCCCCGGAGCCATCTCGAACTCGCGCCCACCGCCAGGGTGACGCCGGCGTCTTTGCAGGCGCGGATCATCTTCTTGGCGTCGGGGATGGAGGCGGCGATCGGCTTGTCGACGAACACGTGTTTCCCCTGTTCGGCCGCCGCCATCGCGAGTTCGGCGTGCTTGTTGTTGGGCGCAGCGATGACCACGGCGTCCACCTCGGGGTGACGCACCACCGCCTCGTAGCTCGCCTCCTCGCCGCACGAGAATTTCTCGCGGAATGCCTTTCTTTTCTCGGGCGTTCTGGTGAAGCACGTGGTGATTTTCATCCCGGGCGTTCTTTCGATATAGGACGCCAGGGTGTTGCCCCAGCGGCCCAGCCCGACCACGGCCACCTTGAGTGGATCACTCATCTCGTTTCTCTCCTCATAACTTATCGAACTCACAACGATTTCAAGCGCGGGTCCAGCACGTTTCTCAGCCAATCTCCCACCAGGTTCGCCCCCAGAACCGTCACCGTAATCGCCAGGCCGGGCAGGGTGACGACCCACCAGGAGGTGTAGAGGTGCACCTTCCCGTCGCTGAGCAGACCGCCCCAGGTGGGCGTGGGCGGCGGAACGCCGAGACCCAGGAAGCTCAGGCCCGCCTCGATGATGATCATCCGCCCCAGATAGAGCGATGCGATGATGATGACGGGCGCCAGGACGTTCGGGAGAATATGGCGGGCGATGATGCGGAGATGACTCCCGCCGATGCTTCGCGCCGCCTGGACGAACTCCTGTTCGCGTAGCGTGAGCACCTCGCCGCGCACGACGCGGGCATAGATGACCCAGATGCGCATCGACATCACGAGTATGAGCACGACGAGGCTCGGCCCCACGATGGCGATGGTCGCCAGGGCCAGCAGGATGAACGGAAACGAGAGAACCAGGTCCACGAGCCGCATGAGCAGGAAATCCACCTTTCCGCCGAAATAACCCGCCACCAGTCCCACGCAGAGACCAAAGCATCCCGTGAGCAAAACGGCGAAAAACCCCACCAGCAGCGAGATGCGCGCACCGTAGATGAGGCGGCTCAGAAAATCCCGGCCCAGGTGGTCTGTGCCGAGCAGATAGATCTGCTGGCCGTCCGACCACATGGGCGGTTTCAAGTTTCTGTCCAGTAGTTGGGCCTGGGGGTCCATGGGCGCGAGTAGCGGCGCGAAGACGGCCATCACCACCACCGATAAGAGAATCACGCAGCCCAGGAGCGCGGATTTATCCTTCCACAGGGACGCCCATATCTTCGGGCGCTCGGGGAGCGCTTCGAGTTCCATGGGTTCCTGAATCGCGAGCGCTTGTTCTCTCATTCGTAGGAAATCCTCGGGTCGAGATAGGCGTAGACGAGGTCCACCGCCAGATTGATAAGCACGAAGCCCGACGCCAGAAGGAACACGGCGGCCTGGACGATCGGGAAATCACGGTTCGCGATCGAATCGACCACCAGCCGCCCGACGCCCGGCCACGCGAAAACGACCTCGATGATCACGGTTCCGCCGAGGAGAATGCCCAAATCCAGCCCCATGACGGTCACGATGGGAATTGAGGAGTTCTTCAGCGCATGAACCATGAGCACGATTTTTTCGCTCAGCCCCTTCGCCCGCGCCGTGGTGATGTAATCCTGGCGGAGCACCTCGAGCATCTGGGAGCGCATGAGCCTTGCGAGCCGTGCGAGGTGATACGTGGAGGCGGCGAATGCTGGCATGATGAAATGCTGCCAACTTCCGCGGCCGAAAGAGGGTAGAATCCCCAGAATCACCGAGAAAAACATGATGAACATGATCGCCAGCCAGAAATCGGGGACCGCCTGCATCAGCACGGTGACGCCCACGCAGCCCTTGTCGTAGGCCGAGCCTTCCTTGAACGCCGCTAGGCAGCCGAAGGGAATCCCGATGAGCACGGCGAAGGCGAAGGCGCCTACCGCCATTTCTATCGTTGCCGGGAAATGTTCCAGAACGAGCCCCATGGCCGATTCGCCGTGTTCGATGGATTCCCCGAAATTCCCCTGCAAGGCGTTTTGGAGAAAACGCCAGTACTGCACGTGGAGGGGCTTGTCGAACCCCATGAGTTTCCTCATGTATTCGATGTCTTCGTGGGTCGCATCGGTATCGAGCATCACCACGACGGGGTCGCCCGTCATGTGGAGCAGGAGAAACACGATGATCATGACGCACTTGAGCAGGACGATTGCCTGGATCAAGCGCTTTACGACATATCCGGCCATAGAGTCACCCAACGGCAGGCGTTTCGCGAACGCCTCCGGCCAGGACGGGATTCATACCCGCGCCCGGCCGGAGCTTCGCCTCAAACCAAAGATTTGAATCTACTTCAAGCCGACCTCGGCGGCTATCAGCTTTCCGTCGGCGCGCGGTTTCCAGTCTATCTTCTTGTTCGCGCCGAAAATGCGGAACGTCTGATACAGCGGAACGATCGGCACCTTCTCGTGACGCAGTACGCGGGCGATCTCCTGGTATTTCTTCTCCCGCGACTTGTTGTCGAGCGTGGAGCGCGCGTCGTTGATCATCGCGTCCACTCCCTTGTCGCGGAATCCGCCGTAGGCCGAGCGGCTGCTGATCGCGCCTGCGAACATGTGCTCGGCGCTGAAGGCCGTGTTCATGCGCGCGAGATAGTAGAGGAACGGCTTCACGTTCTTCTTGTACTTGCTGAAGATGATCTTCTTCATCGCGCCCCATTCCATCACGCGAACGTTCGCCTTGAGGCCGACTTTCGCCCACTGGCCGGCGATGCCCTCGAGCGCTTCCTTGCCCATCATGAAGCGGCCGCGGGGAATGTACACGTCAAATGAGAATCCCTTCGCGAACCCGGCCTCGGCGAGCAGCTTCTTCGCTTGGGCGGGATCGTAGGGATAGGGCTTGAGTTCGGGGTTGAAGCCGAAGCTCGCGGGACCCTGGATGATCGCCACCGACTTGGCGAAGCCCATCATCACGTTCTTGGTGATGGCCTCGCGGTTGATCGCGAGGTTCATGGCCCGGCGCACGCGCACGTCCATCCAGGGCGCGCCTTCCTTGATGACCATCAGTATGTAGTTGGTGCGCGGCGACTGCTTGGCGATGACGTCCGTTTTTCCGCCCGCCCGTACGCGTTCGCTCAGGGCCGGAGGCAGGTTGTCGATGACGTCCACGTCGCCCGAGATGAGGGCCGAGACGCGCGTGGTGGACTCGGGGATGAACTTCACCACCGCCGTCTTCACCCTGGGTTTTCTCCAGGCGTTGGGGTTCGCCTCGTAGACGACCTCCTGTCCTTTGCGCCATTTCTTCATCACGAAAGGCCCGCTGCCCACCGGGTTGCGGGAGAGGTGCTTCTTGTCGTGTTGCTTGTAATACTTGGGCGGCACGATGAAGCCGTAGATCGCCAGAAACGGCGGCAGCATGGGGTCGGGTTTTTTCGTGTGGATCCGGACCGTGTGCTCATCGACCACCTCCAGTTTCGCCATGCTCTTGAAGTAGCGGTATTGCCTCGATTTCATCTTGGGGTCGAGAATCCGCTCGAAGCTGAATTTGACGGCCTCCGCGTTCACGGGGTCGCCGTTGCTGAACTTTACGCCCTTGCGCAGCTTGAACTCCCACACTGTGGGCGCCACCATCTTGTAGCTCTCGGCGAGCTGGTTCGTCATGGAGCCGTCGGGAGCGCGCGCGAGCAGCGTCTCGAAGACGTTCGGGTGGTGCATGGAGATCGGCAGGGAACTGAAAGTGTGCGGATCGAACGTGGTCAGTGCGCCGGCCATCCCCAGTACCACCTTGCCCTTTGGCGCCGCCTTCACTCCCGCGGGGAGCAGCAACAGCGCCAGAACAACCATCCAAAGCCAAAGCCTCTTCATCTCTTGTTCCTCCCTTTAAGTAAGAATCAACCAAGCCGTCAGAGACAAACCAATTCATCCGTACTCGTGTTCAGCGGTTCATGGCCATCGTCCGTGACCAGATAGGTTTCACCCCAGAAAATCTGGCGGTTGGGACCTAAGTTGAACATGGGGTGCGTCGTGACCACCATGCCGGGCTCCAGCTCTCCCTCGGAGAGCGGCGTGATCATGTAATCGGTGAGGTCGAGGCCCGTGAGGTGTACAAGACCGTAGGGCCATACCTCGTAACCGTGTTTTTCGAAAACGTCGTTCATCGCCGTGACCATGCCGACCATCGGCTCCCCCGGTTTCATGTGTTCCAAAGAGGCGTCGCGCGCCTCGCGCACCACCTGGTGGGCGTCGACCAGCCATTTTTCCGCCTCGCCCAGCGCCAGAACCCGTACAATCTGGTTCCAGTATCCACGAACGCGAGGGGAGATTTCCAGTAGCACTGCGTCGCCCTGCTTGATGGGCCTGTCCGTCTGGGGGATGACGTAGCCCCAGGGCGCTTCGCCGCCGTTCGCCATGCTCGCCAGACCCATCATGTTGAAGTTCTCTGTCCCGCCCTCGGGGATGATCGCCCGGTCCATCTCGGCGCGCATGTCGAGTTCTGTCACCCCTTCGCGAATGAAGCCACACAGGTGCTCCCACACCTTGTCGCCGAGCCGGGCTGCGTGGCGCGACATTTCGACTTCCTCGTCGCTCTGCACGAGGCGCAGCTTCCAGATCAACTCGCCCGCCTCTACCCATTCGGCGGCGCTCACCTGATCCACGAGCTGCTGGTGCCAGGCCACGGGAATGAGAGCGAGCGAGGAGATTCCGATCTTGGAGTTCGAGGAGGTGATTTCGTTCAGGTAGTTGCACGCCTGTTTCGGAACGGGGGTGAGCGCCTCGCAGCGCGTGTCGGCGATCCAGCCGTTTCGCAAGGATTCGATTCTCTGGTTCTCCACCCCCACGAACAGCACGGGTTCTCCCTCGCGCGGGAAGACCAGTATCTGCTGGCCGGAGAACGAGATGAAATTGCTAACGTAGGCAAGGTTGCCCGTGCGCGGCCCCTGGCGGCCGCTGTTGCCGTAGACGACGAGAACGTCCATACCCTCGTGCTCCATTTCCGCCCTTAGATTCGCGTGGCGGCGGTCACGCTCTTTGGTTGATAACCCCAACTTTCCTCTCCTTCGCGTTGCGCACTGTTAAAAGATCACCTTTCCGCCCGAGACGGCCATGTTCACGCCCGTCACGTAGTTGGCCTCATCGCTGCAGAAAAACACCACGGCGCCGCCGACGTCCTCGGAACGCCCGAGGCGCTTCATCGGGATGGCGTCGACGTATTCCCGTTGATAATCGTCCGAGTGGAGGATGGGCCGCTCCGTTTCCGTGAGGCCTGGCGAAACCATGTTGACCGTGATGCCGTAGGGGCCCGTCTCCACGGCTAGGTTTTGCGAGAAATACAGGAGAGCGGATTTTACAGACCCGTAGGAGTTCGTGCGCGCGCGCTTCTCGCCCAGCACGGTGGACAAGACGTTGATGATGCGGCCCCAGCCCCGCTCCCGCATGCCCGGCAGCGCCGCTTGGCAGCAATGAAAAGCGCCCTTTAGCATCACCTGAATCTGTGGCTCGTAGTCCTCTTCCCAACTCATCTCCATGAAGGTTCTTCCTTTCACGAGCCTGCGCGCGTTGTTGATGAGAATGTCGACACCGCCCATCTGCTCTCGGCATTTCGCGAACATGCGCTCCACCTCGTCATGTTGGCTCACGTCGGCCTGAACGCTGAACGCGCCGCCGCCTCCGTCTCGAATCGCGTTGGCCGTCTCCTGCGCCGCCGCCTCGCCTGCGTGGTAGTGCACGGCGACCGTGGCGCCCTCTCGCGCCAGCGCCTGTGCGATGGCCTTGCCGATGCCGCGCGTAGCGCCGGTGACGAGTGCAGCGCGTCCTTCGAGCCTCATACGGAACTCATCCAATTCGTGAACGAAAAATCATGTATTCCCGATGCCGGTGAAAACAATTCCCGCCCCTGGAAACTTGTATGAAACGAGCAATTAAATCTTGAATAATGGTATTATATTTAATACCATTAAGGTTCGCAAGCGTTAATTTCGCAAAGAGGACCATTTTCAACGAAGTTGCGATATGTGAAACTTGCGTCTTGCTCCAGACTCGAAATCCGTCGATTTACGAGTACTTGGAAAGCGAGGAGAGAATGCGGGAACTGAGCGCGGAAAAACCGTTTTCGAATGAGTTCATCCCCTACTATTATCAAATCGCGAATCTCTTGCGCGGCAAAATCGAAAGCGGAGAACTCTTCGCGGGCATGAAACTCCCGAAGGAACTAGACCTGTCGAAGCATTTCGGCGTCAGCCGGGTCACACTGCGGCAAGCCCTCGCCATACTGGAGAAAGAAGGGCTCGTGACGCGCGAGCGTCGCAAGGGCACGTTCGTCAACCGCGGTGGCGTAAAATCGAAGATGATTCAACTCACCGGCGCCGTCTGGGAGGAAGAGGCCGGGGGCGTGGACATACAGGTCATTTCGATAGAGGATTTGGACGCTTCGTCTCGGTTGCAGAAATTTTTTGGCTTGGGTGATAGAGAAAAATTAACCCGGGTGCAGCGCCTGAGGATGGCGGAGGAAACCCCTCTTTGCTACGTGATGAATTATCTGCCGCAAAAGCTTGCAAAAGAC
>VXPH01000137.1 GCA_009839615.1 Nitrospinota bacterium | reverse complement strand
GCTCAGTTCCTGGCGGCCGAGGGTGTGAATTCCGTGAATTACCGTTGGCAGTCCGTGCGAAACAAGGTTTACGTCATCGGTCGGGCGAGGACGGAGGTCGAAAAAAAACTGGTCCTCCAGATTATTCGCGGAACAAAGGGCGTGATTCATATCGAAGAATATATTCAGGTAAAACCGGTTCAAAAATAAAAAATCCCCTGAATTCTCCTTTCAAGTGGTTCTCGAATAGATGATTCGTTTAAGCGTTTTGGATCAATCTCCCATCCGCTCGGGAGGAACGGCGGCGGACGCCATCGGCGAAACCGTCGAGTTAGCGCAAGTTGCCGAACGCCTGGGCTATTACCGCTACTGGCTGGCGGAACATCATAGCCACAGCGCATTCGCCGGTACGTCGCCGGAAGTTCTGATCGGTCAAATCGCCGCAAAGACGAAGACGATTCGCGTGGGATCGGGCGGGGTCATGCTCAGTCACTACAGCGCGCTCAAGGTGGCCGAATCGTTCCGGGTGCTGGAGACGCTTTATCCGGGCCGCATCGATTTGGGCTTGGGCCGCGCCCCCGGGGCCGACAGGCTCACATCTGCGGCTTTGGCGCCTGAGCAGAGCGGTTTTCGCTACGATGATTTCCCGCAAAAAGTCTCTGACCTCCGGGGCTGGATGGAAGGATCGTTGCCGGAGGATCATTCCTTCGCCCGGATACGCGCCATGCCCACCGGAGAGACGGCGCCCGAAATGTGGCTATTGGGAACCTCGGATCAAAGCGCGATCCTCGCTGCTCATTTCGGCTGCGCGTTTTCTTTCGCCCATTTCATCAATGCGTATGGCAGCGTCCAGGTCATGGATATGTACCGCAGGGATTTTCGACCGTCGGCCGAATGCAAAGCGCCCATGGGAAGCGTTGCGGTATTTGTGATTTGCGCGCCGAGCGAAGAAGAAGCGCTCTACCACGCGGCCAGCAGGCCTCTGGTCATGCTCAGAAGCCGTCGCGGCGAAGGAGATGGCGTGCCCACGCCGGAGGAAGCGCTCGCCTACCCGTGGACGAACATGGAGCGCGCCTTCGCTCAGGATATCGACAGCAGAACCATCGCGGGGGCTCCGGGGCAGGTCAGGGAAAGGCTCGAGACTCTGGCTTCCGAGCACAAGGTCGAAGAACTCGTCATCGTGAACGTGATGTACAGCTTCGAGGCCCGGGTGAAGTCCTATGAACTCTTGGCCGAGGTCTTCGGGTTGAGGGGAAATCTTTGAGGCCTTAGACCAGAAAGGATGGTTCTGTTAGGCTTCGCCGTCGATCTTTGGATTTATATTCGCTCACTCCTAAACAAAAGGAGCAATTCATGTCGCTTTCCGCAGTGATAACGACGAGCCGTGGCGAGATACGGCTCGATTTGCATGCAGACAAAACCCCGGTAACGGTGGCCAGTTTCGTGAACCTTGCCAAGCGGGGCTTCTACGACGGCCTGATTTTTCACCGCGTGATCTCCGATTTCATGATTCAGGGCGGCTGTCCTTTGGGCTCGGGAACGGGTGGTCCCGGCTACAAATTCGAAGACGAGTGTTCTCCTGATCTTCCCCATGACGGCCCGGGCGTTCTCTCGATGGCGAATGCGGGCCCGGGCACCAACGGCTCCCAGTTCTTCATCACGCACGTGCCCACGGCCTGGCTCGACGGGAACCACACCGTTTTCGGGCGCGTCACTTCCGGCCAGGATGTGGTGGATGCGATTGAGCAGGGTGACGGAATCGAGAGAATCGAGATCGAGGGTGACGCCTCCGGGTTGTTCGAAGCGCAAAAAGACAGGATTACAGAGTGGAACAAGGTGCTGGATGGTTAGGATATTAAGCGTGTTTTCTGGCCTTTAGTTCCGTTTTACGCAATCGGAAGATTTCAGGGGTTACTTCCAGACATTCACCCTCGCGCAGGAATTCGAGCGCTTCTTCCAGGCTGAATCGCTTGGGCGGGATGAGTTGAGCGGATATGTCGGCGTGGGCTGCCCGGATGTTGGTGAGTTTCTTCTCCTTCGAGATGTTCACGAACATGTCCTGTTCGCGGTTGTTCTCGCCGATGATCATTCCTTCATAGACTTCTTCTGTAGGCGCGACGAAAAGAGTTCCGCGCTCTTGGATGTTTTCCACCGCGTATGACGTGGTTTTGCCCGCGCGGTCCGATATCAATGCGCCCGTCGTTCTGCCCGGAAGCTCGCCCGCCCATTCACTCCACCCAGCGAAAATGTGGGTGAGTATACCTGTTCCCCGTGTCTGGGTGAGGAATTCGTTACGATAGCCGATGAGGCCCCGGCTGGGGATGGAAAAATCGAGCCGCGCGCGCCCTTTGCCGTGGTTGATCATCCTGGTCATTTTCCCCTTGCGCGCGCCCATGCTCTGCGTGACGGCGCCGATGAATTCTTCCGGAACGTCCACCACCACGTTTTCCATGGGCTCCAGGGTCTTGCCGCCTTCTTTACGCGTAATGACCTCGGGCCGGCCGACGGTGAGCTCGTATAGTTCGCGCCTGAGTTGCTCGATCAGCACGGCGAGTTGCAAAGAACCTCGTCCGGATACGCGTAAGGCGTCCGCAGTATTGGTCTCCTCGACTTTGATGGCTACATTATTTCTTGCCTCTCGCTGGAGCCGCTCTCGAATCTGACGCGAAGTGAGGTATTTCCCGCTGCGACCCGCCAAGGGGGTATCGTTGATTCTGAAATTCATGGCGATAGTGGGTTCATCTACAGTAATGGCGGGCAGCGCAACCGGGTTGTCCACATCCGCGATGGTGTCCCCGATTTCCAGGTGCTCTAAGCCGGCTATTGCAACGATATCGCCGCCGCGTGCTTCTTCCATTTGGTAGCGACTCAATCCTTCATAACCGAATATAGAAACGATCTCCCCTTTCGTCTTTTTCTCCTCGCTCCCCAAAACCAAAGCTTGGGTCTTTGATTTTAGTTGTCCATTCCAAATTCGGCCGATGGAGAGACGGCCCACGTAATTATCGTATTCAAGGCGGGAGACGAGCATCTGAAGTGGTTTGTCTGCGTCGTATGAGGGTGGTGGTATCGTGTTCTCAAGGGTATGAAACAAGGGCTCCAGAGTTGGAGAGAGCTCGCCGGGTTCGGAACCGACCCTGCCCTCCCGCGCAACGGCGTAGAGCACGGGAAAATCGAGTTGGGCTTCACTAGCGTCCAGATCGATGAACAGATCGTAGATTTCATCGAGTACTTGTTCCGGTCTTGCATCTGAGCGGTCGATTTTGTTGATGACGACAACGAAGGGGAGTTCTCGCTCCAGTGCCTTGCCGACGACGAACCGCGTCTGCGGCAGGGGGCCTTCCGAAGCGTCGACTAATAGCATCACGCCATCCACCATCGAGAGGACGCGCTCCACCTCGCCGCCGAAATCCGCATGACCCGGTGTGTCGACGATGTTGTAGCGTATTCCGTTAAAATCGATGGCGCAGTTTTTCGCCATGATGGTGATACCCTTCTCACGCTCGAGATCCATCGAATCGAGTACGCGCTCCGCCACCGCTTGCCCCTCGCGGAAGATGCCGCTTTGCCAGAGCATGGCGTCCACGATGGTGGTTTTGCCATGATCAACGTGGGCGATGATAGCGAGATTTCTCAGGTCGGTTCGTTGCACGATAGCCATTTTGTCCTCGTAAAATATGACGCGACGCTCGGGAATGCGCCCAAAGCGCGGGGATAATGTAGGAATCGGGAGGCGATGACAAGTGGAGGAAGGTTTTGTTTTTAAGTGCAGGATGCTGGAAATTCATAAATAGGATAAGATGGCCGACGGATTCCTGAATTTCCTATCCACACTTTAATTGGGAGGGGGAACTCGCCTTGAAATTTTCTTTTTTCATGATGCCGATTCACCACCCTTCAGAAAATCCATCGCTTGCCTATCAGCGCGATATTTCACTCATCGAATATGCCGATGAACTCGACTTTGATGAATTCTATATCGGTGAGCACCATTCCGGTGGTTGGGAGACGATTCCGGCTCCGGAGATGGCTCTCGCCATGGCGGCGGCCAAGGCGAAGCGAATCCGTTTGGGCACTTCCGTGCTCAGCGTTCCTTTCCATCATCCGTTTCACCTGGCGGAGCGGATGGCGTTTTTGGACCAGCTCACCAGGGGGCGCGTCATTTTTGGGGTGGGGCCGAGCAATCTGGTGAGCGACATCAAGCTGTTCGACATCCCGCCCGGCGATCTGCGCCCGATGCTGAACGAGTCGGTGGATATCATGGTCAGGCTCCTGGAATCGCCCGAACCTTTCGATTACGAGGGCCGGTTCTGGAAGTTGAGAAATGTGTGCCTGCAGGTACGCTCCTACCAAAAGCCCAGAATGCCGCTCGCCATCGCATCGGCGGGAAGCCGTGGGGCGATAGATATGGCCGCTCGATACGAGATGATTTTGCTCTCCTTCGGTGGCAAGAAAATCATGGATAACCTCGCACTCTCTGAGCAATGGCCCTATATGGAGGAATGTGCGCGAAAATACGGCACGCAAGTGTCGCGTGAGAACTGGAGAATTACCACGTACGTGCATCTTGCCGAAAGCCGCGAGAAAGCGTGGGCCGATATCGAAAAGTATGCCCTTCGAGACATGAACTACTTCATGGATATCGGTTTGAAACCTGCCTATGAGTCGTATCCTGATCAGCCGCGCTCGGAGATCACACCAAAAATTGCCGCAGAGCAAAGGTACTGGATCGTGGGCACTCCGGATGACGCGATTGAAGTGATAGAGAAAATACAGGAGGAATCAGGCGGCTTCGGCGGCCTCATGCTCACGACGCAAGAATGGGTGGGCGATCAAAAAATAAGAGACTCGCTCGAGATGTTTGCGCGATATGTGATGCCGCACTTCAGGGGGCATACAGAGGATCTTCAAAACGAGTGGCGAAGACTCCAAAAGGATATGGCGCAAGGCGAGATGCCTTCCCCTGGAGGAGCGCCCTCATGGGAAACCCCCGGCTTGGAAGAACACAAGAGCAATTTGTTCACATATCCGCCGGAGAGCGGGAGTTTTCCGAAAGAGAACTGATGGGAGAAGCGAGCGAGAGAGGAGGAAATTGCTCCAATTATCGTTGCGTGGTCGGCATTTTATCCCTGTTGAATATGGAATAATTTGGAAATACGATTCGGGATGGAGGTATTGAACATGGGCGTTACATTTTTCCACGAAGTGGAGCACGCCAACGATCCTTTGCTCATCATGGCGTTCTCTGGATGGAACGATGCGGCGGAGTCCGCAACGTCGGCGGCGCGCTACCTGGTTCAACATTTCCACGGAAAACGGGTGGCGCAAATCCAGCCGGATGATTTTTTCCAGTTTGCGGATCAAAGGCCGACCGTTAAGCTCAGCGAATCCGGCGAGCGGCAGATTACATGGCCGCCGAATGAATTTTTCTATTGCCGAACACCGGATTTTGGGCGTGATTTGCTCGTCGGGATCGGAACCGAGCCCCATTTGAAATGGAAGCACTTCAGTCGCGATGTTCTAACGATTGGCAGCCGCTACGATGCGCGCATGATCGTGACGATGGGGGCTTTGCTCGCGGGTGACTTGCACACCCAGCCCAGCCGCTTGATGGCCATCGCCACCGATTCATTATTAGTAGAGCCTTCGGGTGTGGAGATAACGCGCTATGAGGGACCTACAGGAATTGTGGGCGTCATCCATACGCTCATGCAGGATGAGGGTTTTCCGGCGGTGAGCTTATGGGTGAATGTGCCCCACTACATTGCATCTCTATCCAACCCGAAAGCAACGTGCGCTCTGTTGGATAAACTGAGCGCCCTGGGTGGTTTTGAAATTTCCTTGGAAGATTTCGATGTCGCCATCGATACGTTCGATGGGCAGGTTGAGCAAATCATCGCCAGAGATCCCCGCATCGCCAAGTATGTAGAGGATATTCAAAAAGGCCAGATTCCGGATGACATTCCAGGTTTGGATTTTGAGGATGCGTTCGATGGAGAACCCGAGGAAGAGGAGGGGAAGTTGCCTCCCGGTGCCGAGGTGGCTGACGAGATAGAGCGCTTGCTCCGGAGAAAACCCGGTGGGCCGGAGTCAGATTGAGCGATCGGTGTCTGTTTCTTTGTAATCATGTAAATTAACTCCATCATGTCGAAAAGCAGGAGACTTTCATAAGCGGAGGTTTGTAATGTCAGAACGTTTTTATCAGGAGATGTTTGGTGGACCTGATGATGATGGGGATCTCATTGGCGCCGACATGCCTCGGGTGGATGGGCCACCCAAGGCGGATGGTTCGCCCGTCTTCGCCGCGGACCACAAGCTGGTCAATCCGCTGTACGTTGTTCCGGTGACGGCTCCCATCCCTTGTGGAACGCTGGAGCGGGTCGACACGGCAGAGGCGGAAACCGCGCCTGGCGTTGCCTGTGTACTGACCGCCAAGGATATTCCTGGTCAGAAACTCTACGGGATGTTGATGCCCGACCAGCCGGCATTGGTCGATAAGCGAATCTATTCACTTCAAGACGTCGTGGCCATTGTGGCGGCGGACACTTTGGAGCAGGCGGAGTTCGCGGCCGGGTTGGTGAAAATGAAGACGAAAGCGCTCCCGGCCGTTTTTGAAACACAAGACGCCTTGAAGGATGACGCCCCCATCGTGCAGCCGGAACATCCGGTGGCCAAAGGCAATGTGCTCACTCACTTGAAGATCCGAAAGGGAGATGTCGAAAAAGGCTTCGCCGAAGCGGATGTGGTGCTGGAAAATACCTACGAAACGCAGTTTATCGATCATGCCTACCTCGAACCCGATGCGGGTTATGTGGTTCCTAATCCCGACGGCTCCATCACCTGCACCGGGCCCACCCAGTGCCCGCATATGGTGAGGCGTGTCATCGCTCCGGTGCTGGGATTAGGACAAAACGAGATTCAGTTTATCTCCACGCCGCCGGGCGGGGGTTTTGGGGGAAAAGAAGAAACCTCCATCGAAATCGCCATGCGGGCGGGCTTGGTCGCGCTCAAAACACGTCGTCCCGCCATCTACAACTACACGAGGGAAGAATCCCTGGGCGGAAAGGCGAAACGAGTGCCTGCCGTGGTCCAGCATAAAATCGGCGCCAAGAAAAACGGCAAAATCACCGCCATGCGCATCCACATTTATCTCAACAAAGGCCCGTACGCCGCGGTAGGACCCGGCATCATCAAAAAGCTGATTATCCATTCCTCCGGTGCGTATGAATGCGACAACGTCTGGGCCGACGGCTATCTCGTGCTCACGAACAACATCAATACCTGCGCAATGCGTGGTTTGGGTGTTCCTCAGGTGCATTTCGCGATTGAAAGCCAGATGGACGAGTTGGCCCTCTCGCTTGAAATGGATCCCTTCGAACTGAGGCGATTGAACGGTTATAAACTCGGCTCTTCCACGGCAACCCGTCAGGTGTTGGACCAGAGTGTGGGGTATATGGATTGTCTCGATAAAGCGGAAAAAGCGCTCGGTCCGCACCCGCGAGAAAACGCGAACGGCGATGGTTTGCTGCATGGCCGTGGTATGGCAGGGTTTTGGTATTCTACGGGCGCCGCATCTCCCTCGGATTCCTGTGGCGCGCAGGTTCATGTCACCGATGATGGAAAAGTTCAGGTGGGGGTCGGCATCATCGAACTCGGGCAGGGCTCCCACACCGTGCTTGCCCAGATTGCCGCCGAAGCGATGGGCGTGCGCTTTGAAGATGTGCGCATCATGCAGGTGGATACGGATGCCGTTCCGGAGAGTGGTTTTACGGCAGGCTCACGCTCCACCACGATTCCCGGCAATGCGATATGCGAAGCCATCGCGGAGGTTCGGGGAATCCTGGCCCCCGTGGCGGCGGAGATGCTCGAAGGGCCGGCCGAAGATATAGCCTTCAAGCACGGACGAGTATTCATCAAAAGCGCGCCTGAGCGTTCCATCTCGTTTGGCGAGGTGGTTTCACAGGCGCTTTTGGTCGGCGAGCAGATTACAGGCCAAGGCTGGTTCACCACTGGCCCCTTGACGTTCAACCCTGAAACCGGAGAAGGCAGGCCGTTTATGGTGTACAGCTATGGCGTACAGGTGGCGGACGTGGCGGTCGACCCGGATACGGGAGAAGTTTGGGTGAAGCGTATGGTCGCCGCCCATGATGTAGGGCGGGCCATCAACCCGCAAGGGGTAATCGGGCAGATACAAGGGGGTATTGAAATGGGGCTTGGGCAAGCCCTGATCGAGGAAATCGATGTACATGAAGGTCGCGTGCTCACGCCGGATCTGGCGCGATACGAGATTCCGGTGTCGATGGATACGCCCGAGTTCACCACCATTATCGTGGAAGAGGTCAATGCGACGGGCCCCTATGGCGCTAAGGGTGTGGGAGAGAGTTCTTTGGTGCCCACGTTGGCTGCGATTTCCAATGCCGTGCGTGATGCCGTCGGTCATCGGTTCACCAAGCTGCCCATCACGCCGGAGAGCGTCGCCATGGCCATTCACAAAGGAGGCGTTGCCGTGTAGGGTAGCCATAAAGGAAGTTTCGACAAACCGGGCGGTCTCGATGCCCGGTTTTGTTTTGCTCTCAAAGCGAATGAGAGGCATGATTTCCGGCCACAAGAGAGAGGCGCGCAATGCGGGCGTTCGTGATGGCAGCGGGGTATGGCAAAAGATTGGGAGCGTTGGGAGAGGAGATTCCTAAACCGCTTTTGCCGTTGGGCGGTGTACCGCTCATTGGTTTTGCGCTGGAGAAATTGGCGGCTGTCGGCGTTAGTGAGGTTGCGGTCAACTTACACCATGGCGCAGAGAAAATTCGCTCCGCTTTGGGCGATTATGCGCATGGTGTCCATATTCACTATTTTCATGAACCCGAGATTTTGGGCACCGCCGGTGGAATAAAGAATGCGGAGGCGTTTTTGTGCGAGAAAAACGAGCCTTTTTTCGTTATCAATGCGGATGCTCCGTGTGGCGCAAATTTAAAAACGGCGTTGGACCATCATCAGAAAGGAGATTTTCTCGCCACTCTCATTCTCAGGCGCTTACCCGAGGCTCAAGAGTATGGAGTGCTCGAGTTCGATGAGGCAGGACGTTTGCGGAGTTTTTTAGATGCGAGCGCGCCGGGAGTTCCGCAAGGTGAACTGAGCCCAGCAATGTTCACCGGATTGAGCATCATGTCTCCTGAAATGTTGAGTCATATCCCTGCAGGCGTGGAGTCGGATATTTCAACGCAAGTTTATCCTCGGTTGATGGAGAGCGACGCTCGGATCGGGGCGGTTTTGAGTGATTCCTATTGGATGGATGTAGGAACACCGACACGATATTTGCAGGCGAACATGGACGTCATGTCCGGCGAATTCGCGCCGGATTTCAGTTGGCCCCCATCGGGGTTTTTGCTGATAGAAGGCCCCACCATGAAGTGGGGAGAGGGCAGCATAGAGCCTCCCGTCTTGATGGGCCCCGATGTTGTCATCCAAAAAAATGCGAAAGCGGGCCCCTTCACTGCAATCATGGCGGGTGCTACTCTTGGAAATAATGCCGTGGCGCGAGAATCCATCGTTTTTCTTGGCGGTAAGATCGATGAGGATTCCAATTTGAAAAGATGTATCGTAGGACCGGACGCAGTGGCCTCGTTTAGTGGCACGGAAGTTAGAGAGATGGTTATTCTCCGCGATGGGGAACAGTCGAAAATATGTGACGCATAAACCGGTAGAAACTTGCATCTTGTGAAGGAGTGGATGTTGAAAGAGCCGACCACAAGAACATCTTTGGCCGCAGGGCGTTCTCCCGTATTCGCCACGGGAGGATTGGTGGCGACCAGCCAGCCCTTGGCCGCTGAAGCGGGTCTCCAAATCCTGAGAGAAGGCGGAAACGCCATGGACGCGGCCATCGCGACAGCCGCGGCGTTGAACGTGGTGGAGCCGCAATCCACGGGTATCGGCGGGGACATGTTCATGCTGTATTGGGACGCCGGCTCGAAGGAACTCCTGGGGCTGAACGGCAGCGGAAGGAGTCCGGCGAAGGCCGCTCTCTCCCGATACCGGGAATTTTCTTCCATGCCGGAGACGGGAATTTATTCTTGCACTCTTCCCGGTGCTGTGGACGGTTGGTTCGCTGCCCACGAGCGATATGGCAGCGGCAAGAAGAAAATGTCGGAGCTTCTGGGGCCTGCGATTCAATACGCGGAAAACGGATTTCCTCTGTCTCCGATCATCAGCCGCGCCTGGGCGAATCAGACCGAAAAGCTGAAGAAATGCGCATATTCGCATCGATTCTATCTGCCGGGCGGACGTTCGCCCAAGATCGGAGAACGTTTCCGAAACCCGAAGCTGGGAGAATCCTTGCGAGTGATAGCCGATGGTGGACGTGAGGCTTTTTACGAAGGCCCGATAGCCGAGGAGATAGTTCGCTACACCAAAGAAATCGGAGGTTTGTTCGAACTCGAGGATTTCGCCGCAACGAAATGTGAATGGGTGGAGCCGATTCGCGCTAATTATCGCGGCTATGAACTTTGTGAGATACCGCCCTCGGGGCAGGGTATCACGGCGCTGATATGCTTGAACCTCATTGATGAATATCTTTTAGGGGAGATGAGTTATGGTTCGGCGGATCATCTCCACATCGTGATTGAGGCGATGAAACTCGCCTTTGCAGACAGAGATCGTTACGTCGCGGATATGACCAAGGCGGACGTGCCCCTGACAGGGCTTCTCTCCCCGGAATATGCCGATGAGCGGCGAAAGCTCATCGATGAAGCAAAAGCAGGCAGTCCCGAGGCAGGAAGCCCCCAGAACTGGAACGACACGATTTACCTCACCGTGGCAGATTCTCAGGGGAACATGTGCTCGTTCATCAACAGTTTGTTCCATCATTTCGGCTCAGGCATCACCGGTGGAGAGACGGGTATCGTGCTTCAGAACAGGGGCAGCGGCTTCGTACTCGAAGAAGGCCATCCGAACTGCATCGCGCCCGAGAAGCGGCCCCTGCACACCATCATTCCCGGTTTCGTGATGAAGGACGAGGAGCCCTGGATGAGTTTCGGCGTCATGGGAGGCGACATGCAGCCGCAGGGCCACGTGCAGGTGCTCTCGAACATGGTGGATTTCGGCATGGACGTTCAGGAGGCCATCGAAGCGCCCCGTTTTCGCGTTTTGGGTGGTCGTACAGTAGCGATAGAAAGCGGCGTGCCGGAAGACGTGCTTCGGGAACTGGAATCGCGAGGCCACGATGTCCGCCGGGCAGGCGGCTATGAGGGTTTTGGCGGCGGGCAGGGAATCGTCCGGCTCGATGACGGCGTATTCATGGGTGGTTCCGATCATCGAAGAGATGGCTGCGCGGCTGGTTTCTAGTCGTTCTGGACGTTCGTTTCGATGTGGAGTGGACGGCGTCGAGAGGCTTATTGCCATGAAGCGTTTGCTGGTGCTGATGTTGATTGTAAGCACTTTCCTGGCCATTCAACCTGCATTCCCTGCGTCCGATTGTCCCCTCAAGGGCCATCCCGTGGACGATGGCCGCTGGGCGCGGCAAGAATCTCTGCCACTTGAGACGCGGGACGTCCGCATCCGGTTCGAAAACGGCGCGACCGCGCGTATGAAGGCGGTTCGGCTGCGGCATCGAGATTTTGAAATCCGCCTTCACTGGCGCGATAAACCAGAGTGGTTCGTACCCGTCGACTTTGGTGCTCTTGGCGAAAAGCTGGGCGCCGCCGTCATTCTCAACGCCGGCTATTATGATGAAAAAGGCCGCCCCATGGGATATTTCCGCTCAGGCGGAAAGGTGTTCAACAGCGTCATCCTGCACCGGGGGCGCAAGACCTTCCTGCATTACGGAGCGCTCTTTGCGGTGGGGGGTAAAGACGGGCGGCCGAAAATCGTTTCCCGCGAGATATTCAACGATGCAGGCGTTGGGGAAGCGTTTCAGGCGGGGCCTCTTCTCGTGGCGGATGGTGAGCCCGTTCAGGGGTTGTCCCGGTACCGGGAATACCTGCGCGCTTCGAGGAGGACGGTCGTCGGCCTGGACGCCGGGGAGAGGCTCGTCGTTCTGGTGAGCGAGACCGAGACGCGCGGCATCTCCTGGTGCGAGCTTCAGGCGTTTCTCGTTCTGCCCGAATCGAAGGGCGGTCTCGGCGTCCGCGACGCCATGAACCTCGACGGCGGCTCGAGTTCGCAGCTTTGGGTGCGGGGCGGTGTGGAGATACCGGGTCGCGCCGCGCCGACGTACCTGCTCGCCGCGCCGAAGCCCGCGCCTCCTGTTCGGTGAGCCGGCGCGAATGCGGGCAGTTGCGGGGAAATGCGGGAGAGCCGAAAAACTTTTTTGCCGCTGCATTTGAGTGCGATACGCTGAGATTTGAGAATAACTCTTTGAATTACAGTCATTTGCAGGCGAAGCGTTTTTAGAAATTTATCGAAAAACCCCGTGAATTTATCGATATTTATCGAATTTTTCGGAAATTCGAAGCGGGGTGTTTTCGTTTGGCATTCAGCACATTCCGTGGTTTCGACATCCTGTTGTAGTCGTTGTGTTTTTCTGCAGCGTATGAGCATATCGGAACACCCTCCTCGCGGCGGATCTTGCCGCATCCGGGCGAAAACACATCGACGGCAAATGCGGCCAAATGCGGGCAAATGCGGGTCAAGCCCGACCGAAAGGTGTGCGCCGACCGAAGAGCGGGGCATTGTCCCGGCCGGGGGTGTTCGATATTCTCCGTCGAGGAGAAGATCGTTTTCGCCCGCGCATCAAAACGCCGGGCGTGATTTGGGAGACACCACATGCGTGACATGGAAGGAAAAATCGCCCTGGTGGCGGCGGGCAGCAAGGGCCTGGGCCGCGCCTCGGCCCTCAAGATGGCGATGCGGGGCGCCGCCGTCGCCATCTGCGCGCGCGATGAGGACGCCTGCGCCGCAGCCGCTTCCGATATCGCTCAAGAGGCCGGCGTGGAAACCTGGCACTGCGCGGCGGACGTGAGCACGGCCGAGGGCGTCAAGAAATTCATCGGCGGGGCCACAGCCCGTTTCGGCGGCGCCGACGTTCTGGTATCGAACGCGGGCGGCCCGCCGCGCGGCGTGTTCGAGGATTTCTGTGACGACGCCTGGTTCGACGCGTTTGAGCTGAACGTCATGAGCGCGGTGCGCCTCGTGCGCGAAGCGCTTCCGCACATGCGCGGACGCGGCGGCGGGAGAATCCTCTTCATCCTTTCCAGTTCGGTGCGCGAGCCCATCGACGACCTCCTGCTCTCGAACGTCATGCGCCCCGCCGTGGCCGGCCTGGCGAAATCGCTTTCACGCGCACTGGGGGAGGAGAACATTCTCGTGAACGTGGTCATCCCCGGCGTCATCAAGACCGAGCGCGCGATGGGGGGCCGCGAATCCATGGCGCGGCGCCTGGGCATCACCTTCGAGGAATCCGTCGCCCGCGTAGAGCGCGAGGTGCCGCTGGGCCGCCTGGGCGAGCCCGGGGAGTTCGGCGCCATGGTGGCGTTTCTCGCCTCGCCCGAGGCGAGCTACATCTCCGGCGGCGTGTTCGCGGTGGATGGAGGCAGGCTCAAGGCGATTTGAGGGGGGTGACCTACGGTAAGGACAGGTCGCGGCCTCCCCCTAATTCAATTTGACTCTGGCGGCGAGAATCGTCCGGTGGGAAGAAGGCGCGCACTTTCATCAAGGCGTCATGAAGCCCTTTTGTATTGAAGCACTTTTTTTATTCTTTCCTGCGCGAGATCGACGTATTTCTGGTTGTTGGAATTTTTGGCCAGATGCGCCGCTTCGATGTAATGTTCAAAGGCTTCATCGGTTTTGCCCGTTTTTAATTTAACCTCCCCCAATCCAAAATGCGGCTGCGCAAATTTCTCATCTAGCTGACGCGCTTTGTGGTAGTCGGCCATCGCCTCGTCGTAGCGTGCCATCTCCTGTTT
>VXPH01000026.1 GCA_009839615.1 Nitrospinota bacterium | reverse complement strand
CTCACTCCCCATCCCCCGGTATCACCCCCGGCCGCGTGACGATGAAGCAGACGACGCACGCGCATACCGCCGCCAGGAGCGCCTTCGCGTACCCCGGCGCGCTTAAAAGATAGATCGATGGCCCCGCGAGGAGGACGATGAGCGAGACGGAGGTCCACTTCGCCCGGGGCCGGATGACGCCGTGGCGCTGCCAGTTCGTGATGAGCGGCCCGTAGAGTTTATGACTGAGGAGCCAGGAGTGCAGCTTCTCCGAACTCTTCGAGAAGGCGAACGCCGCCAGGAGGATGAAGGGCGTCGTCGGCAGGACGGGCAGGAGCAGGCCGATGAAGCCAAGGCCCAGGCAGACGCAGCCCAGCGTCAGGTAGAATGGACGAGAAATCTTCCGCCACATGCGCGCGCGTTCTCCTGGATGGGGTTTTTTCTTACTCCCTCTTGCCATGAACCCCCCAACCCCCCTTATCAGGGGGGCTTTTTTCTTGCCCCCTCGTCGGGAGGCATCGCTTTTTTTACCCCCCTGACAAGGGGGGGTAGGGGGGGTTGGTTTTCGTAGAGGGGGAGTGATTCTTCCGAAGGTTTGCCGTAGGGACAACCCCCCGTGGTTGTCCTTTTTCGGACAGTAGGGGCGGACCTGCATGTCCGCCCCAGGGGCCTGTCCCTACGGGAGCCTCACTCCCCCTCCCCGCCGATTCTCCCCCGAAGCGGCCTCGCCCGCAACGCGCAGCCCGGCTCGGCATTCGGCGGGCGGTGTACTAGAATGCGCGGACTCTACCTCTTTATATACCTCTGATATGGAGACGACATGGCCGTTCAGGAAAGAGTAGACGCGGATTCCCTGTGGAGAAACCTCGAAGGCATCTGCCGGTGGGAGCGATACACGGGCACGGCGGGCGAGAACGCGGCGGTGCGCTACGTCGAGGCGGAGCTCACCGCCTTAGGAATCGACGTGGAGGTGCACGCGTTCCACTCGCTCATCAGCATACCGGGCGAGACGACGCTGCGGGTGCTCGGCGCGGGCTGCGAGACGATTCCCGCCATCACGGCCGTTTTCGGCGCCTCGACGGGGGCGGCGGGCGTGAGCGGGCAGGCGGCCTACGTGGGCGAAGCGGGCGCGCCCGATGCGCCGTTCACCGATCCTCTCTATACGGGCGCATCGGCGGAGACGCCCGTGGCGGGGCGCGTCGTCGTGGCCGAGGGGATGCTGAGCCCCGGGCGGTTCCACCACTTCGAGCGGCGCGGCGCGGTCGCCCAGGTGTACGTCAACAAGGGCTACGCGCACGAGCTCACCGTCTCCACCATCTGGGGCGCGCCGACGCCCGAGAGCATCGCGCGCCTGCCGACGACGCCCGTCGTCACCCTCTCGCGCGAGCAGGGGGCGGGGCTTCTGGAGCGGCTGAAGAGGGGGGAGGAGGTGGGCCTGCGCGTCGATGCCCAGACGGACACCGCCTGGCGCGAGACGCTCATGCCCGTCGCGAGCATCATGCCGGATAACGGCAGCGATGAATACGTCCTCGTCGGCGGGCACATCGATTCGTGGCACATCGGGGCGAACGACAACGGGGCGGGCGACGCCACCCTCATGGAGCTCGCGCGCATCGCGCACGAGATGCGGGGCGAACTCAGGCGCGGCCTCAAAATCGCCTGGTGGAACGGCCACTCGCACGGGCGCTTTTCGGGCTCGACTTGGTACGCGGACCACATGTTCGGTGAGCTCAGGCGGAACTGCGCGGCGTACTTGAACATCGACCAGCCCGGCTGCCGCGGCGCGACGCTCTACCGGCCGTTTTGTACGGCGGACATCCGCGACTGGGTGCAAGGCGCCGTCTCGCGCCTGGGCGGTCAGGATACCCAGCCGGACCATCCCCGCAAGATGGCGGACCAGTCGCTGTGGGGGGTGGGCGTGCCCTCGTTCTCCTTCCTGCCCGTCCTCCCGCCCGGCCATCCGGATCTCCAGAAGGATCACCCCGAGGGCGGCTTTCCCGAGTACTGGCACCACCCCGCCGACACGCTGGACAAGATGGACAAGGCGCTTCTCGCCGAGCACTGCCGCCTCTACGCGGCGGCGCTTCACGAGCTCTGCACGCTCGAGCGCGTTCCCCTGAATCCGGCGACGACGGCGGCCGTCGTGAACGAGGAGATAGGGCGGCTCGATGCGCTTGGGGGCGGCGCGGTGGATTTGGGCGATCTCAGAGAGGCGGGGGCGCGCTTCGCCAGGGCGTGCGCGGCGTTGAATGCCAAGATAGAGGACATCGACGCGGCGGACGCAGGCCGCGCGCTCCTCGATATCAGCCACGCGGTCAACCCCGTGCTCTACACGCTGGCCGGGCCGTTCGATCACGACCCGGCGAGCGGCGCGTTCCGGCTGCCCGGCCTCCAGTGCGTCGCGAATTTCGTCGAGCGCGGCCCCGGGAGCGACGCAGGGCGCGTCATCTACACGCGCGTCCTGCGCGAGAAGAACAGAATTATCGCGGGCCTGGGCGCCGCGAGCGCGGTCGCGGAGGCTTTATAGGCCGCCGCGCCTGCAGGGGGCGTTTCTCCTATTTAAGATCCGCAAACGGTCCCGGGTCCGCCTCCAGCCCGAGGTAGCTCGTGCGTATGTGGTTCCACAGGGCGAGCTTCGTCCAGTCGGCGTATTCCAGGACGCGGTAGCGTTCGTCGAAGAAGGGATTCGGGAGGTAGAAGGTCATCATCTGCTCGTTGCGCCCGTTCAGCAGCGCCATCGAATAGCTCACCGGCGCGTGGCCCTCGACGGGAGGGTTCTGATAAATGCGCAGGAGCATCACCCGCGCGCATCTGCGCCACCGGGCCAGTTCGGGCGGGCAGGGGTGCTGCGCGTCGCCCCGGTGCTTTCCGATGCACAGGTGGAAGTGCCAGTCATCGAGATCGACGGTGAGGTAGCCGTCCATGTAGCTGATCCGGCGGGGCGGGGATTTGACGCGGTACTCGAACACGGCCCCCTCGATGCAGGGGCCGAAGACGATTGATTCGTAATGGTTCTCGAACAGGTCGCGCAGCAGCGTTTCCAGGAGTTCGCGCCCGGGACGGAATTCCCAGACGCAATGCCGGCTCCCGTCGGCGCCCGTATCCTGTCGAAAAAGGACATCCGGTTTCATGCCGCTACCCCGTGGATGGATCACGCCGCCCGCCTCGGCGGAACCTGAGCCAATAGGTTCAAGGCGAATCGGTCGTATGCGACAGAGTATAGCGTATAGTCAGCACGAGTGTCTTTCCCAGGTAGGGGAGCGGCGCCGCTTTTCGCACCGCCTCCAAGGAGGCGTCGTCCAGGTGGGCGTTGCCCGAGGTCTTCTTGATTCGCAAACCCGCGAGCCGCCCGTCCGGCAGCACCCGGAAGCTCACGGTGGCCGCGCCCTCCGCCCCCGATTCGCGCGCGAGTGCGGGATAATGCTGGTGGCGCCTGATGCGCCCGAGGATGGCCTGAAGGCGCGCGTCCGCATCCATGCCCACCCGGCGTTTCCGGAAGGTGAAGGAGGGCGCCTCAGACGGCGTGTCCACGGAAGTTTCCACCTCCTGCGCGGGGAGCGGCGCAGGGGTGGAGAGAAGAAAGAGCGCGAGCGCGATGCGGGCAAGGGCGGTTCTCATTCTTCCCCCTCCATCGCGCGCAGGATGAAATGGCGCTCCTCCCCGCCGTTCACCGGCAGGATCTCGGCATGCACCCCAAACGCCCGTTCGATGAGCCGAAGCGTCAGGACGCTCCCGGCTTCTCCCTGGGCCAGTATCTCTCCCTGGTGGAGCAGGAGCAGTTCGTCGCAGAAGCGGCCCGCGAGGTTGAGATCATGCAGCGAGGCGACCACGGTGCGGCCCTCAGAAGCCTGCGCGCGCAGGATGGCGAGGATGTCGAGGCAGTGTCTCACGTCCAGGTTCGCGAAGGGCTCATCGAGCAGCAGCACGGGCGTTTGCGCGGCGAGCGTTCTCGCGATCAGCACGCGCTGCAGCTCACCGCCCGAGAGTTCGTTGATCGCGCGGTCCGACAGGTCTGCCGCGTCCACGTCGCGGAGCGCGGCCGCCACCGCCGCGCGGTCGGCTTCGGTCTCGGGCGAGAGCCTGCCCTGGTGGGGGTATCTCCCCATCATCACCGTCTCATCGACGCGGAAGGGAAACGCGGGTTCCTGTTTCTGGGCGAGGTAGCCCACGCGGCGGGCGGCTTCTCGCCTGTCGAAAGCGTCGATGGGTTCGCCGTCGAGCGAGATGCGCCCGCTCTTTACGGGCGCGAGGCCCGCGAGCGCGCGCAGGAGCGTCGTCTTGCCCGCGCCGTTCGCGCCGATGACGCCCGTGAGCGCGCCCGGCTGAAAGGAAGCCGAGACGTCCTGGAGCACCTCCCGCCCGCCTAGTTCGACGATAATGTTCTCCGCCTCGAGCCGCATCAGAATGTCTCCGCGCGCGCGCGGTTCTTGACGATCAGGTACAGGAAAAACGGCCCGCCGATGCTCGCGGAGAGGACGCCCAGGCGAATCTCGCCCCCGGGCGAGAGCGTTCGCGCGAGCAAATCCATCCCCATCACGAAAACCGCGCCCGCCGTCATGCTTGAATACAGGAGCCTCCTGTGGTCCGGCCCGGCCAGCATCCGCACGATGTGGGGGACGAGCAGGCCCACGAAGCCGACCACGCCCGCTACGGCCACCGACGCCCCCGCCGCCGCCGCGGCGATTGTGAGGATCCACGCCTTCGCCCGCGCCGTGTCCACGCCGAGCGCCATGGCGGATTCTTCCCCCGACATCATGAGGTTCAGCTCGCGCCCGAAGAATGCGGCGGCGACGCCCGAGGCGGCGAAGAAGGGCGCGATGAGAATCACGTGCTCCCAGGTGCGGTTCGTGAGGCTCCCCATGAGCCAGAAGAGGATCTGGCGCGCGATCTCGAAATCGCTCACGCTGTAGCTGAGCACGAGCGTCGTGAGCGCGCCCGCAATCGAGTTCATCGCCATGCCGCAGAGGATGAGCGCGCCCAGGGGCGTGTGTCCCTTGTGGGTGGCGACGAGAGAGACGAGCAGCACCGTCACGAGCGCGCCTGCGAAGGCGCTCAGGGGGACGGCCCAGAGGGAGGCGGCGCCGAGTCCCAACGCGATGGCGCTCGTCGCCCCCAGCGCGCCGCCCGTGCTGACCCCGACGACGACGGGGCTCGCCATCGGGTTTCGGAACAGGCCCTGCAGCATGGCGCCGGAAAGCGCAAGCGAGGCGCCGACGAACGCGCCCGTCAATGTCCGTGGGAGGCGGATGTGCCAGACGATGGCGCGCTCGTGATCGGATACGCCCGCCGCTTCCGTGGCGAGGAAGCCCAGTTCGCTCAGGATGACCTTGAGAATCTTATTGGAATCTATGTCGGTGACGCCCAGGCGGACGCTCAGCGCAGCGAGGAGCAAAGCGGCGGCGAAAAGCCCTGCCGTGAGGGCGTATCTCCTCATTGGTAAAGCCCCCGCACCAGGTCGTCCAGCCCGTCGACGATGTACTGGGACACGCTCGAAAAGCGCGGGTAGGGGATCTCGACGATTTTTTTCTCCCGCAGGGGAGCGTAGACCCCGTTCGCGCGGATGACGTCCTTCATGCCCGCGCCCGATCCGGGGTTCGCCCCCACCATGATGACGTCGGGGTTCCAGGCGATGACCTGTTCCGCCGACACCCTCCTCGCGCCCCGGATTCCCTTTTCCGCGGCCACGTTCTCCCCGCCCGCGAGGCGGATGAGCGCATCGTGCGAGGTGCCCCCGCCCGTCACCCAGCCGCCGCGCACCAGCGTGAGAATGCGCGGGGGGCGCGTATTATTCGGGATGCGCGCGCGTATGGCGCGTATTCTTTCCCGTGCGTCCTTGATGAGTTTTCGGGCCTTGTCCTCTTCTCCAATCAGGCGGCCCATCTTCTCGATGCTCTGGAAAACGTCCGCAACGCCGCTGAAGGCGGAGAACTTCGAGACGGGCACCCCGGCCGCGCGCAGGTGGTTCAGGAACGCGGCGCTCGAGTATGAGGCGACGAACACCACCTCCGGCCTTAAGCTGATGATGCGCTCGGGCGTGCTGTCGATGAGGGGAATGCCGCGCGCTTGCGCGGCGACGTTCGAATAGCCCGGGTGTCCGGCCAGCTTGTGGAGTCCGACGATTCTTTCTCTGGGCGCAAGCGCCATGAGCATCTCGGCGGTGGCGAGCGTCATGGCGATCAGGCGCTCGGGCTTCCTGGCGGCGCGGGCGGGTGCGGACCCTTCCACGATAGAGAAGACCGCAGCCCCGAAAAGAGCCGCCGCCAGGAAGTAAATTTTGAGCTTACCGCATAATCGCATCTGCCATCCTTTGCGCAAAGTCCCGTCTCGGCCGAAGGGTTCCGCTAGAAGAGGTCGTTGAAAAAGACCATGAATGCGGTCCGACGGTGCCCGGCTTCAAAATTACTCCCTCCTTAGAGAGGGTTGTTCAAAAAGTCCCTTTTGGGCCGGGTCGCCAATTGGCGTGTAGGGGCCGCATATATGCGGCCCACATGCCGCGAACCGGTCGGGTCGCATATATGCGACCCCTACAAAATCAACCCCATTCGCCAAACCCATAGCGTCAAATGCGATCACATTGGACTTTTTCAACAACCCCTAGAAGATCGCCCTTACACCCGCGAACCACTGTACTCCGGGCGCGCTGAAGCCGTATACGGCTTCGTATTCCTCATCGAGCGCGTTGTTTACCTTGAGCTCCACCGTCAAATCCTGGAACCTGGATTTCCTCGTCTTGTCGAACATCGAGATTCCGTCCTTCACGACGTCCACCGAAAGCGCCAGGTCTACCCGCGTGAAGCCGGGGTTCACCACGCGGGGGTAGGGCCAGGGTGCTGAATCGTCGATGTCCCATCTGTCGCTCACCGTGTTCACCCTTAGAGCCGCTCGCAGGCGATCCGGGTGATAGCTGATCGAAGCGCTCCACCACCAGTCCGGGCGTCTCAGGAGCGGTTCTCCCTCCACGTAGTTCGGCGCGCCGAGGCCTTCTGTTTCCAGAGCGACCGTATCCATGGTGTTGAAGCTCGCGTGGGCCGTGAAATCGTGAAAATCGAGGAGCGAGAAGGAAAGTTCCGCGCCCTTGACCTGCGCCTTCTGGATGTTCTCGTAGTTCGTCCCGTTGTCAAACGGGGTAAAGGAATAGGCGATCAGGTCGTCGATTTCGTTCACGTAATACGTGGCGCTGAATTTGAGCTTTTTCCCGGCGAAAAACTGATCGAAGCCCGCCTCCCGGCTGCGCTGCCTCTCGCTCTTGAGATTCGGGTTGCCGGGGCCGTAGACGTCGAGCAACTCGGCGAAGGAGGGCCGCTTGATTCCCTCGCCCACCGCGCCGCGAATCCGCGCACCGGTTCCGGGGATTTTGTAGGAGGCGGAGAGCTTGCCGGTCGTCTCGTCCTCGCCGACGTCGAAATCATCCAGCCGCACACCGCCCGCGAGGGTAATGCCTCCCTGGAACCGGAACTGCTGCTGCGCGTATATAGAGGTCGCCCGCCTGTCGCTGTCGTACTCGCTCTCGCCTGAGCCGAAGGAATTCTCATAAGCGCTCTCGATGGCGATGTCCTCCGTCTCCCACTCGACGCCCAGCGTGGATATGGAATTGCGAAGGGCGGTGAGGCCCAGCTGTTTGCCGGTGAGCCTTATGTTCACCTGGTTGTCGAAATGAAGCCTCGAGCCGTCCGTCTCCGTTTTACTCGCGCTTGGGTCCAGCGCGTCGGGCTTGTTCTCATCGAGCGTGTCTCTCAGATATACGGAGATGCGCGGGACGTATTCGAGCCACGGGGATAGCTTCAAGTGCGCGCGCGCGCCGATGAGCTGCTCGGTATTCCGCCCGTACTTGTTGGGTTCGGTGTAGCCCGCATGAGCCGGGCCGGGGATGTCGTATCGGTTCCGGTTGGCGTGGTAGAGAAAACGCACCTTCGCCTTGGCTGAGAGGAAATGATCCAGCGCCACCGTGCCCACGGTGCGGTAATAGCCGTCGTTTGGCAGGTGGCCCTCCGTATCGAGCCGGCTCAAGCTGGCGGCGTATCCGCTCCTTGCCGTTCCCCCCTTGAACCTGAACGCCTCCTCGAACGTGTCGCCGCTGCCGCCCCTCGCGCGGACGGCGAAGGAGGGCGCTTCCCCCGGCTTGCCGACGTCGGGGAGGAAGTTCATGACGCCCGAAGCCGCGTCCGAGCCGTAAAGCGGACTTTGCGGACCCTTGAGGATTTCGGCTGCGCCCACCCACTCGGACGAGAGGTGGCCGAAGTCATACGCGCTCCCGTCCGGGAAGGTGAGCTTGAAGCCGTCGATCATCACGCTGGTGAAGTTGCTCTCGCTCCCCCTTAAAACGAGGCGCGCCTGTCCGCCCCTGCCGCTCGCCTGCGGGAGGATGACGCCCGCCCCCTCGCTCAGGAAATCGAGGGCGTCGCCGGGCAGGAGGCTGTCGATCCGCTCCGGGCCGAACACCTCCACCGAATCGGCCACGTCGCTCAGCCGCTCGGGCGTTCGCGTCGCCGTGACGGTGATGGGGTCGAGATAAAGCTCCTCTTCGCCGCTTTGCGCGCAGGCAACGCCCGCCCCTCCGAAGAGGATGAGCGCTGCGAGCCAAACGGCAAACAGAGCTTTTTTGATGCGGATGGATGATCGGGTGGGTTTCCTTGAAATGCCTTGCATGATGGTGCGCCTCCTTGAGCGGCCCAAGCGCTCGAAATGGACCCCTGGCGGGGTCGCATGGGAGATGACGCCGGCAGGCCGGTCTTCTGGCTCGCGCCGATGGCCGCCTTTCATTCCTTCCCGGGTGTGCCCCGGTGGACTGCATGAAAGGCGCGTCGCTTACAGCTGCCGGGCAGCTCCGGATTCGCACCGGATTCCCGTACACCTGCCGGCTGTTTCAGCGGCGGATGCGTCCGCCGCGCTTATGGCTGTTGCAAAAGTTCCCCCAAAGGGGTTGTTGGCCTCCCGATTAAGATTGTTCACCGTCATTCCGGCGAAAGCCGGAATAACGAACAAAACCGCATAAACCCGTAGGGGCGACCCCCCGTGGCCGCCCGTATCGGATATGTCCAGCCCCGTGGTTGCGCTTCACAGGGATAGGCACAGGGGCCTGTCCCTACAACCCTCTATTTGCGGGGGTGTCCTATACAGACTTTTCCAACAACCCCCGTTTATGGCGAAACTCTAACGCCGCGCGTTCGCAAACCACGCGCGTGCGGTGATGCTTCAGGTTCGGGGTGTGATGATGCGCAAGATACCACCCACCTCCCGTTCCGCGAGGACGTGACGGGTCAATAGGTTGCCGCAGGTCGGTCTCCTGGCTTCCGGATCATCCTACTCACGGCCCCTTCCCGGCGGGTTGCGCCAGTGGTCATGGCCGTTTTCGTCCCCGGTCACAGTGGCGGGTCCGCGCCGGATTCTCACCGGCTTCCCGGCTTTCACCGAGAAAGCCCACCTGCGATGAGTCGGAACAAATGCTTTCCAGCTACAAAATCAACACGCTCAGGTGGCGGTATCAGACCGCCTCGTACTTGTCGCGCGTGATGGTGTCGAGATCGATGCCTTCGATGCGTACGAGGCGCGTCTCCCCCTCGCGCTTGGGCGAGTGGAATTCGCCCACGTCGTAGGCCTTGGAGAGGCCCGGCGTCAGGTCGTAGCTGCGCACGGCGCGCACCTTGCCGGGCGCGGCGCCGTTGGGCCGCTCGACGAGTTCGTAGTCCGTCATCGTGGTGGTGCCCACCGCCTGGCCGTAGATGGCCCACGATGCGCCGTGGTCGTGCGGGGAGCTTCCGGTCACGCCCTTGTGCACGTGGGCGAAGATGCAAAAGCCGAGTTCGGGGTCCTTGTACAGCATCTTGCGGGGGGAGTCGTTCTCCGGCCCCAGGTGTTCCTGCACGAATTCCTGGTTCACCAGCACTTTCTCGAGCGCGTCGCTCACTTTCTGGAGGCCGGCCTTGCTCGAATCCGCTTTGAGAATTTCGTGGCATTCGGCTGCGAAGTTATCGAGGATTTCACCCATTGTTCGCTCTCCTTGTATTTGAGAGGTTGATTTTCTTTCATTCTAACGGCAGCCAGCGCATTTTGTAAATCAGGCGAGCGATTTTCCCGAATCGGGTGTATGATTCCCTGAAACCACGAGCGTACGGCGAACTCCAGGATAAGGGCTTCTGCATGGATTCGGCGAAGCAGCGGAACATCGATACCTTCACGCGGATGGCGGAGACCTACGGCGGCTATTACAGCGACGCGGAACAGGCGCGCCTGGGCGCGATGGCCGAGCGGGTCGGCTTCGGCGAGGGCTCCTGGCTGGTCGATTTCGGGATGGGCACGGGCACGTCCGCAAAGCCCTTCCTGGCGGCGGGCGGGAACGTGGTGGGGCTGGACTTGACCCCCGCGATGGCCAAGAGAGGTCGCGAGCGCCTGCGCGAGTGGGGTCTCGAGGCGAACGCCCGCTACGTCATGGCGAACGCGCACGCTGCGCCCCTTCAGGCTGCGGCCGCCGACGCGGCCATCTGCCGGCACACGTTCCACCATCTGGAAGACCCCCAAAAAGTTTTCGCGGAGATGGCGCGCGCCGTCCGCCCGGGCGGCCACGTCTTCCTGATCGACTATCACTATCCCGACGAGGCGGAGGAGCGCGAGAAGGTAGATGCGCTCGACAGAATCCGCGAGCCGACCATCACGCGGCATCTGTCCGGCAAGGAAATGGAGGGCTTGTTCAGGGAAGCGAAAATCGAGATAGAGGAGACGGTCGTCGACCGGACGGAAACGACCTTCGATGAGTGGATGGACGCCGCCAAGACCTCGCCCGAGGTGTTCCCGAAGCTCAGAGCCGCCTTCGAGCGGTTCCGCGATCAGGGCGGAAGCTGGTATGAGGAAAGCGGGGAGGGAGTGGAATTCTCCATCATCAGAAAACGCCTGACCATCCTGGGCCGGAAACCGGTTTGAGGTTTTTCCATTACAGTTCCTGTAGCGCGCGCGATGTTCAATTCCCACCCTGAGTAGCTGCGAAGCAGCATTTGACGCGATTGATGAGGGGTTGGTGGAAAGTCCTCCTCGGTAGTAATTGACGAGCGGGGAAGGGGATGTTTGTAGGTCGGATATATATGTCCGACATACATGCGGCCCTGTTTTTCGCCGTCAAACCACGGGTCGCATATATGCGACCCCTACACTTGCGTTGATTCGTAAACGAATATGGACAGGTCGCGACCTGTCCCTACAGCCCCGTGAATCGGGATGAAACCGTAGGGATAGGCCTCTGTGCCTGTCCTGTCGCGCTCCCCTCAAAGCTCCTGCGGCGGCTTGCCCAGGGGAGCGGGCTTCACGACCGCGTCGATGAGGTAGGGTTTGTCGCCACGGGCGGCCTCGGCAAGACACGCCTCCAGTTCATCGGGCGAATGGACGCGCGCGGCGTCCACGCCCATCGATTCGGCCAGCTTGATGAAGTCGAGGTCCGGTTCGGTCAGGTCCATGCCGACGAAGCGGTGGAACTCCTTCGCCTTGCCGTCCAGGGCCAGCACGCGCCCTTTCAGGATGTGGTAGGCCCCGTTGTTCGCGATGAGGAAGACGGCGCCGACATTGTATTTCGCCGCCGTCCAGAGGGTCTGGTTGGAGTACATGGCCGAGCCGTCCCCCGAGAGGCAAATGACGGGGCGCTCGGGCGTCGCTATCCTGGCGCCCAGCGCCATGGGCAGGCCGTTCCCGATGCCGCCGCCTTTACGTCCGAAAATCTGGGACGCATTGCGCCCCACCGCGCGCCTAAAGCCGGGCCCTGCGGAGGTGAGCGCCTCATCCACCCACACGGCGCCATCGGGCGCGCCCGCGCCGAGCGCGCGGTGAAAGGCGGGAAGCGGCATGCCTTCAGAATAATCGCTTTGCTCTGCGGGGGGCGGGGCGGTCTCGCGCGCGCTATGGTTTTCCCCCGCGATCCGCTCCGCGCGCGCTTTCGCACGTTCGGCCTCATCCGCCGTCTGCGCGCGCGCCACCGCTTCCGTCAAGACGGGCAGCGTCGTTTTCGGGTCGCCGTAGAGTGCGGCGTCGAGCCCGAAATTCTTGCCCATCTCCCAGGTGTTCAGGTCCAGATGAACCACGCGGCAGCTCTCGGGCAGCGGGCGCACGTCGGCGGGGTATGAGAACAGAAAGACCTCCGTGCCGACCAAGAACACCAGGTCGGATTCTGCGAGGCGCTCCCTGAGCGGCCCCGCGAGGATGGGGAGTTTGCCTGCGTAGAGCGGGTGCGCCATGGGATATGCGATGACGTTCGCGAAGTTCTCCTCATAGGCTCTCGCGCCGATCTGCTCGGCGAAGCGCGCCACCTCATCCAGCGCGCCCGAGTGCGCCACGCCGGAACCCGAGACGATGCAGGGCCGCTCGGCTCGCGCGATGAGCGCGGCGGCCGTCTCGATGGTTTCGGCCGATGCGGCGAAGCGCGTGTGGATGCGCGTGGGCTTTTCCTGGAGACCCGAAGCGGCGCTGAGCATGACGTCGCCGGGCAGGGAGAGGAACACGGGGCCCGTCGGCGGCGTCATGGACACCTTGACCGCGCGGCGCACGGCCTGCTCCAGGTCTTCGACGCGGCGCACCTCGTATGACCACTTCACGAGAGGCTCGGCCATGCGCGCGAGATCGTCATAGAGGATGATTTCCTGAAAGTGTCCGCTCTGGGGCTGGTTCCCGGCGGTGACGAGCATGGGCGCGCCCGAGCGCTTGGCGTTGTAGAGAAGCCCCATGGCGTTGCCAAGGCCGGGCGCGACGTGGAGGTTGATGGCCGCCGGTCTCCCGGTGCTCAAGCCGTAGCCTTCCGCCGCCGATACCGCCACGCCCTCGTGCAGCGTGAGGATGAACTCGAGCCTCTCCTCGTTCACGAGCGCGTCCATGAGGGGAAGCTCCGTCGTGCCCGGGTTTCCGAACAGGTGCGTCACGCCCTCATCGAGCAGGGTTTCGAGCAGCAGGGATGCGCCGTTTGCGTTTCTCATCTGTCTGGCCTCAGCGTATTGGTGGATAGGATGCGGATTAGTGGAAGTAATTGCCGCCGTTCACGAGGAGGGTCTGGCCGGTGACGTAGGCGTTCCGGACCATCAGCATGACGGCGTCGACCGTCTCCTCCACCGTGCCGAACCGCTCCATCGGGTTTTTCGGCGTGGCGGCGCGCAGGTCCTGCGTCGTCATGTCGGTGTCGATGATGGCGGGGGCCACGCTGTTCACCGTAATGCCTTCTTTCACGAGGGCGGCGGCGTAGCCGTGGGTGAGGCCGTGCATGCCCGCCTTCGACGCCGCGTAGTGCGGACCGACGCGCCCGCCTGTGAAGGCGGCGTTCGATGAGACGTTCACGATTCTGCCCCACCGCGCCGCCCGCATGTCGGGCAGGACGGCTTGGGTGAGCAGGAACGCGGATTTGAGATTCACGGCGAGCGTGGCGTCCCAATCGGCCTCGGTGAGTTCGTCAACCGGTTTCGTGATGGCGATTCCTGCGTTGTTGATGAGGATCGAGACGGGGCCGAAGCGCTCCCTCGTCTCATCCACGAGGCGGCCCACGTCCCCGGCGTCCGAGGCGTCCGCCTGGACGATGAAGGCCTCCCCGCCCGCCTCTTCTATCCGGCGGCGGGTTTCGGCCGCCTCGTCCGCGCGCTCGCGGTAGTTCACCGCCACGCGGCAGCCCGCACTCCCCAATGCCACCGCGCATCCGCGCCCGATGCCCCGGCTCGCGCCGGTGACGATGCAGGTCTTTCCCGAAAGGTCCGTAGCCATTCCGTATCCTCATGCAGTAAGAGAGGTTTGCATCCTAAATCATCCGCCCCGATAAGGGCAGTCGCGCCGGGGATTCTGTTTTTGTCGGCACAGTGTGGACGCTGCGATGTGAAGCCCCCCAGAAATCACTTCCCCCACACGACGGCCCATGCGCCCAGCCCCGCGCCGGCCCCGCCGATGAACACCGGCGCGCTCGCGCGTTGCTGTTTGCGGAAGAGCAGCCAGGAGAAAAGGATGACGA
>VXPH01000046.1 GCA_009839615.1 Nitrospinota bacterium | reverse complement strand
GGGTGAGTTTATGGGGTTTCCCTTTCAAGGGGGTTGCCTTTTCCCTCTCAAGGACTTTTTCAACAGCCCCGATAAGGGGGGGGTGAGGGGTTACTGCCCTGCAAAGACTTTTTCAAAAAACCACCGAATTTCGGGCCTGTTGCCGGGTATCCCGAAGGCGGCTAACATCGAAGGGGTGACAGTATCGGCTTTGAAGGAGCAGGGAGAATCGCCATGAAGAAAAAAACACTTATACGGCCACGATAGGCAGAGACGGGCAGTGGTGGATCGGATGGATTGAGGAGGTTCCCGGCGTCAATTGCCAGGAGGCTTCGAGGGAGGAATTGCTGGATTCCCTGACCGTCACTCTCCGGGAAATGCTGGAAATCGATCCCGCCAAATCGCCAGTGGAGAATTTCGAGAGAGAACTGATCACCATATGAAGCGCCGGGAACTTTTGAAGCATCTCTCCGAGAACGGATGCGAAGAACTCAGAGAAGGCGGAAAACATTCCATTTGGCACAACCCGGCGTTCAAAAAATACTCCACCATTCCCCGTCACACCGAACTGAGCAACTACCTGTGCAAAAAGATATGCAGAGATCCGGGTGTAGCGCCCATCGGATGAAGAGCGCGCATCCGTACTCTTGCCCGGCCGTCCTTCCTCCTTCGGCGGGGATGACGGGGCGTCATAGAGAAATCATTGCGCCATGTTTCCGGTAGCGTGTGTCGGAGCTTAGGTTTGCCTGGAAAAACTGATCTCTTCTTGTGAGGGATAGCGAAAGGTGAATACCGTTCGTTCTTTATTGCTGACGGCGAAATCACCGGTTCCGATTATGTCCATGCCAATCAGGATATCTTCATCGCCGACAAGCCCACCCGCCTCGGCCACTTCCCAATCAGAGAACTCGACATGGTTGGGCAATAAGATATTGACGGAATACGTATGGACATTTTGCGTAGTGGTAGCGTCATAAACGACGGCCATCCCGGTAGCCCGCAAGGCGAAATCTCGAACCACTTGCGACGTTATCGCGCTGTGCGTCGCGCCGGTATCCCAAACCGCTCTGTATTTTCTGAAGAGAGACCTGGAGAAACCTGACTCGGGGTCATAGGCAGGTGCGACTTCGACCAGGTTGGAAAGGACGTTTTCATATCCTCTGCAATATGTCGTGAAAGCAGAACTTTTCTTTTCGAGCATTACGAAAAATAGGCCCGCGACAGAAACCTTTGTTTGATGCTGTCGGGGTCACTGCTGCATTTCTGCACCAGAAAAGTGCCCAGCATATGCGTTTTCATCGTCGTTTCGATTGCTGCTCTCCTGGTGTCGTAGTCTCCGATCACATTGCGATTTTTGATTACGATATACCTGCCGTCATACTTCCCGGCGAGATCGATCCGGTTTTCCAGATAGTATTCAAATTCATCGTTCAATCCGTTTTCCATGGCGCACCTCCCGAGGAACTCTCGATTTCAGCCGATTGGACAAAAACACGGAAGAGAGCAAAATTCATTATACCATCATCCCCTCGGAATGCGTCCCATCCATCCCCCCGGCGGGGCGCCCGAAAAACCGAAAAAATTTGTTGCCGACCACCCAAAAAGCGGCTAATATCGCAGGATCGAAATGCAAGGTCGGTGAAAAAAGAAAATGAAGCTGGCGCCTGGAGACGGCTTCATCGTGACCCGGGAGAGCCGGCGCGAGAGCCGTCATACCCGCATCCGCTATCGGGCGCGCATCGCTGAAAGAAGGAGGGGGTTACTCATTATTCCCGCTTCGAGTCTGAGGACCCAACTCGAACCCGGAGCGGTACTTGCTACTCCACGAGGTCAAGCAGCTAATGAGTAACCCCCAATTTCTTCGTCTTCCCTCCCGGGTTCCGGAGGCGTTCCTGGAACCCGCCCCGGCGCCGCTTTCCCGCCGCCGAAGCGCGTAGGAGCAATATCTTCCGCAAGGCCGCCATGTCGGCATCTTCCCTGGTTTTCGCCTTGGCCGTTACGGCCGGTTCCCATATTTGACCAAACGGTCATTTCCCGCTACAGTGCATCCCTTGCATCGGTTTCCTGAAAAAGCCGCCCTCATTTGGTTTAGACAGGTGTGTCCATCATGAACTAGCTCAACCCATACAATCCTTCCCGATCCGCATTCGGATGGTTTCACCCGAACCGCCGGACGAAGTACGGGCTGGTTGGCATACAATCCACGTTTTGGAAGAAAAGTGGGTTCCCGCCTATTCCAACTCTCGGGAAGAGTCGTCTTGTATTCAGCGGGCAGCCCGTGGATCGACCGCACATGGATTGTATGCCGGGTAAAATAGTGGGGGATTCAATCTGACTTGTCAAGAAGGAAATTGAGACTTTCGTTCGGGCTTTGGGATTATTTCAAGAAAACCCGTCTTCATTCAAAGATGCGAAGAAAACGAAAAACACTCTTTCCGCCGCTTCGTCGAATGCACGCGCCCCGCTTGCGCCTTTGAATCCGTGTGCGCGGCAAGCAGGGCGCGCGGTTCGGGTTCCTCCCGAAGCGCTCCCCTACTTCTGCGCCCAGTCGGGAACCTCTTCTCCCTCGGGGACGTACTGGATCAGCTCTACCGCGAGGCCGCCCGTGGTGGCCGCGTTCGTGAAGGTGATGACGCCGCCGCGCGAGCCGTAGGTGGGCGCCAGGACGAACTCCACTCCCTTGGCCTCCCATTCGGCCATCGTGGACCGCAGGTCATCGACGACGAAACAGACGTGGTGCAGCCCCTCGCCGCGCGCGGCGATGAACCGGTTGAGCGGCGCCTCGGGGTCGCTCATCTCCACGAGTTCCATCACCGCGCCTTCGGCCTCGTAGAAATCGAGCCGGGCGGTGTTGCCGGGCCGCTCATACACCCTTCGCTCCAGAAAGCGCAAGCCCAGCAAATCCTCCATCACGTTCTTTTTTTCATCCAGATTGCTCACGGCGTAGCCCAGGTGATCGACTTTCGGCATGTTTCACTCCCCAAAAAATGTATGGAACAGCACATAAGGGCAAACAGAAATCGCCCGCAGGCTACCGCGTCCCCGCGCCCGCGCGCAAATTCTTACCGGAAAGGGCGGTGGAATGATGAGTAGGGCGGGTTTTTCAACTATCTCGTAGTGGGCCGTTCCTGCTCGAACAATACGTCTTGAACGCTCACCCTTCGGGGCAGCAGCCACCCCACCGGGGCAGCCACCCCGAAGGGGTGGCCGCCCGATGGAGCCGTATGTATACTCAGCCTCTTTCGTGAAGCGTAAAGGATTTCCAATAAAAGCATGTCTTCCGTATTGCCGCTCTTGAACATCGTCTTTCCGGTCATGGCCGTGATCGGGGTCGGCTTCTTCTACGGCCGGTGGAAAAAGCTCGACCCCAGGGTGCTGGCCGAGCTCGTCCTGTTCCTGCTCGCCCCCGCCGTGGTGTTCGACGCGCTGGCGCGCCAGGAGATCCTCTGGGAGGAACTCGTCAAGACGGGCGTCATCTCGATTCTGATACACATCATCCCGGCCGCCGCCGCCTTGGCCGTCAAGCGCGCGGCGGGCATGACGAACCGCTCCTTCGTGCCCAGCGTGATGCTCATGAACTCCGTCTCGCTGCCCTACCCCCTGGCGCTGCTGGCCTTCGGCGAGGAGGGCCTGGCGTACGTGGTGCTGCTCTCCATCCCGAACGTCTTCATCTCCTTCACGCTGGGGATCGTGGCCCACGGCGGCGGCGCGAGCATGAAGGAACCCCTCAAGATGCCCGCCCTCTACGCGGCGATTGCGGGCATCGTCGTGGCGATGGCGGCGATCCCCGTGCCCAAGTTCATCCTGCGCTTCTCGCACCTGACCGGACGCGGCATGTTCCCGGTGGAGCTCTTCACGCTGGGCTACCGGCTCCGATCCATCCGGGCGGCGGATTTTAAAATCAGCCTCTCCGTCGCGGCGCTCCGGTTCGGCCTCGGCTTCGCGCTCGCCTGGGCGCTGTCAGAGGCCTTCGCGCTCACGGGCGCGTTCCGAGCGGCGCTCTTTTTGATGTCGTGCAGCCCGCCCGCCGTGCTGAACTACATTTTCGCCGAGCGCTACGGGGAGGAAGGATCGCTCGCCGCCTCCATCGTGTTCACGGGCACGGCGATGAGCCTCGTCACCATACCCCTGCTCCTGCTCTATCTGGGAGTTTCATAAGTTTCATACGGGCCGGTATTGTCGCTGAAGCGCGGCGATGGGGCAGGGGGGTTGGTTTTGTAGGGACAGGCCTCCGTGCCTGTCCTGATTGTAACCATCCTGCAAAAGGACAACCACGGAGGGCCGGACAAACCCGAGAAGGGGTTGTCCCTACACCCCCTCGCGTCGAACCCTCCCTCCCCGGTCGGTTACATACGACAAATCTAGAAATCAGGGCTTTCTTTAACAACCCTCCAGCAGGTCAGGCGCGCCCGGCCTTATGACTTCTCCCGGCCGGCCTTTTCTTTCAGCCAGTGGGTCAAGGGTTCTTGGAAATAGACCGCCGTCGCCCCGATGATCACCATGACCACCAGAAGCGCGACCACCATGCCGTATTGCTCCTCGTACATCCCCGCTCCCTGGATGCCGAGCATGATGGTGCCGGGGATCCTGCCGAGACACGCGATGATCACGAACGTCAGCGTCTTGAGGGGGCTCAGGCCCAGCAGGTAGCACATGTAGTCCTTGGGGAAGCCGGGGATCGAGAAGAAGACGAAGGCGAGAAACGCGCCCCTGTTCGTGATGAGGAAATCGAATTTATCCAGAATCCTGGGCGGGATGAGCTTCTCCACGAAGGGGCGGCCCAGCCTCCGCCCGATGAAGAACGCGAGGAAGCTGCCTATCGTCAGGCCGACGGTGCTCAGGATCGTCGCCGTGAGCGCGCCGTAGACGTAGCCGCCCAGAAAGCCCGTCAACTCGCCCGGGATGGGCGAGAAGACCACCTGGAACACCTGTACGCCGATGAACACGGCCGGGCCCCAGGGGCCGAAGGAGTGAATCCATTCCCTGAACTTCTCTTTCTTGTCCTGGAGTTTCAGAAGATACGCCCAGGCGTCGTCGATATGTCCCCAGAAGAACCAGACGAGCAGGGCCGCCACGAGGAGGCATAGCGCCGCCGCCCACAGGATTTTCCCGTTGCCGTTCAACTCGATTTTCCCTTTTGAGGGCGAACAGATTCCTGAAACGAAACCGAATCCATACATACCACCAAATCTTCCGCATGGATAACAAGAAATCTCTTGTCATTGCAATTGTTGACAAGAGAACCGCTCGCGCCCCAAGATCGGTGATTCACGAGGCACTTATCCATCACCTGGAGAAGAGATGGCCGACGCCCGCCCGAACGCACACCCTGAGAACAGGGCCGCAGACTCCGCGCATCCATCAGAGCGCCTCATGAGCGCGGGCGAACTCACGAGCGCGGTCAAGGAACGCGCCCTCGCGCACGGCTTCGACCTCGCCGCCATTACCCCGCCCGGCCTGGGCGAGGCGCACGGGCGATACATGGCGTGGATCGAGAGCGGCTATGCGGGCGAGATGAGCTATCTCTCCAGAAACCCCTACGTGCGGGGCGACTTGCGCCGCCTCTGGCCGGAGACGCGCGCCGCCCTCGTGGTCGCCATGCAGTACAAGCCCGAGCGCGAGACGCCCCACGCGGCGGGGCAAGGCAAAATCGCGCGCTACGCCCACGGCGGGGACTACCACAAGTTCATGAAGAAAAGGCTCATCCGCGTCCTGCGTGATCTGAAAGAACTCGATCCCGGCGTCGAAGGCAGAAGCTACGTGGATACCGGTCCCCTGCTCGAGCGAGACCTGGCCGTCCTGGCGGGTCTCGGCTGGAAGGGGAAGAACTCGCTCCTCCTCTCGCGCCGGCTGGGGAGCTATTTCTTCCTGGGCTGTCTTCTCCTGAACAGGGCGCTGGAAGTGGACGCGCCTTTTTATGAGGAGCACTGCGGCACGTGCACGCGGTGCATCGACGATTGCCCCACCGACGCCATCGTCGCGCCCGGCGTGGTGGACGCGCGCCGCTGCATCTCCTACCTCACCATCGAACTCAGGGGCCCGATTCCCCGGGAACTCCGCGCTCCGGTGGGCGCGCACATATTCGGCTGCGACATCTGCCAGGAGGTCTGCCCCTGGAACGACGACGCGCCCCATGCGCGCGAGCCGAGGTTCGACCCCCGCCCGGCGGCGCTGGAGCCCAGGCTGCACGAGTTCGCCGCGATGGACGAGCGGCGGTTCCAGAAGGCGTTTCGCGGCACGCCCGTCATGCGCGCGCGCTACGGGGGGTTCCTGAGAAACGTCATCGTCGCCATCGGCAACACGGGGGGTGTTGAGAGCATCGCCATCCTCGCACGCGCGCTGGAGCACCGGGAACCCCTGGCCCGCGGCCACGCCGCCTGGGCGCTCGCCCGCGTCGGCAAAAGAATCCGCGATGAGCGCGCGCGGCTCGCCCTCGAAGCCAGACTCGAAGTCGAGAGAGACGCCTGGGTGCGAGAGGAGATCGAACTGGCGCTCGGCGAGTTCGCGTTGATGTCGCTTCCCGTTCTGGGGTGGGGGGAGTGAGGCAAAACGCCCCTGATCCAGTTTCCACCTTCCCGATAATTTCCAGCATACCTCGAGTAATTCCGCTAAATCTCCCCAATTTTTGGGAAGAGAAAAAGCGTGCAATATCCTATTTTTTCAGTAATATCATTAGGCTTGCACCTTCGAAACGGAAGGGGCAACTCAGGAGAGCCTTTGCCGCCTGAGACCTTGGGATATGAGCCGGCCAGACGTTCCCGGGCGAGGATGCCGCCATGATTAAACGAGATGCGTTCGAGCGCATCCTGGCATCTGTGCACGAAGCGGCGCTGGACGACGCCCGCTGGCCGAGCGCCTCTACGCTGATCGACGATGCCCTCGGCGTGCACGGCAACTGCCTGGCGTTTGCCGACTTGAACTCCAGCAAGGAACTGCAGTTTTTATTCGTGGGGATATTCTTCCGCGGGCAACGGCACCATGAATTGGAACGCGAGTACATCGAAGACTACTATTCCCTGGACGAGCGGGTCCCGCGCTTTGGGCAAGTCCCCGACAGCAGGCTATGCCATATTACCGACCTCTTCACCGAGGAGGAACTGAAGACCTCCGCGTTATACAACGATTTCTCGATTCGTATGCATGCCCAGAACAGTATCAACTTGCGCCTGGACGGACCCGGAGGCTTGAGCTTTTGCTGGGGCATCAACGATCCTGTTGACGGCAGCGGCTGGTCGTCCGCCCGGTTCGACTCGATCCGGCGCCTCCTGCCCCATATCCGTCAATACATGCGCGTCCGGCAGGCGCTGGGCAGTGCTGGTGCGCTGGGCGCCTCACTCACGGAGATGCTCGATACCACCGGGGCGGGCATCATCCAGCTCGACCGACACGGGCGGATCGTGGAAATGAACGACCGCGCCCGGGATTTGCTTCGGACGGGAGACGGTCTGTTCGACGAGCGCGGTTTCCTGTTCGCCCGAAGGCCCGAGGACAACGCCAAACTCCAGGGAGTACTGAACCGGGCGTTGCCGCCGCTCGGGACCCAGGGTGTTGGCGGCTCAACGGTGGTGAGACGCGCATCGGCCCTCCCGCTGGCGGTGCACGTCAACCCGGTGGATCGGCAGGAAACGGACTACGGCATTTGGCCGGTCGCGGCGCTCGTGCTGGTCGTGGACCCGGCGAGCCGGCGCCGCATCAATCCGGCCATGGCCGAGGCGGTCCTCGGCCTCACGAAAATGGAGAGCCAGGTGGCGGTGCTGTTGGCCGAAGGCAGGAGCGTCGCTCAGATCGCCGCGGCGTTCGGCCGAAAGGAAAGCACGGTCCGCACCCACGTGAAGCAAATGTTCTCCAAGCTCGGTCTCTCACGGCAGGTGGATCTGGTGCGGCTTGTGCTGTCGCTGCCAGACGCTCAGAGAGTATCGAGACTGAAGGCGGATCCAACCCTGGGCTCTTGCTGACGCCGTATCTCTTCCCGAAAACTTTACAGAAATCGAACAAAAAAAGCGCTGGTTCTCCCCAGTTCTGGGGACGCGAAGACGTGTGTGAATTTCTATAATTCAAACATCGCATCTGCGAAATGGGAGCGGACCCGGCGTGGAACCTCGTGGATTTTGTGAGGATGAGATCGAACTCCTGGCGGTTTCGGGCATCACTCGCTTTGAGGATAGCGGATTGCTACAGACGGGTGCAAAGCGGAACGACTTGGATCGATCCACGAGGTTCTCTCGCCGCCTACTTCTATGCCGCTGGTCTGGATTCCGGCGGCGCAGTCGCCGGCAGGCTTCATGATGACGCGCAGGACCTGATGGGGGCCTTCGGCGCGCTCGGGATCAGTAGCGATCAACAACCGCCAGCAATACCGGATATGAACTTGAATTGGAGGTGAATCATGAAAATCAGAAACGTCGTCCTGGCAATTTTCCTGTCTATGATTTTATCGGCATGTTCCGGTTCATCGAACAGGTCCGCCACAGGGGAGCCGGGGATCGATCCCCTGTCGGGTTTGTATAAAGTCGTCGCTCAAACCAATACAGTAAAATCTTCTGACTTTTATTTTAACGGCGATCTGTATCCGCTTGAGAGCTGCGGCCGGACTAAATGTACCGGCAGGGGCAATCTTTTTATATCTCCCACAATACCAGTGGGTATTCTTGTAGATTTCGGCTTTGAGACAGAAGCGGAAATCGGCGGGGTCGAAATTGTCAGAACGGATGAAGATGATGACTGGAGGTTGCTCGGTGGATGGATGAATCACTCCGCATTCTTTGTCCATAAATTTGTATTAAGAAACGGTACCCTGGTTGTTTCGCAATCTTCAGGTCGGAGGTACTCAAATGCTTTTGCTGATTTGCCCGTTGAGGGAAGCGCATCTTATGAAGGCGCGATGGTCGGAACCCACATCATGACAGCGGACCGCTATACCGGACAATCGTCGATGACTGCGAATTTCGGAGAAACCCCCACGATTGATATTCATTTCACCGATATTGTGAACGTGAGCACGGGAGATACCCGCGCCGACATATCATATGCGGGCGCTTCGGTCAGCGACAGGAAAGGGATTTGGCTCCTGGTTGGAGCCGCAAATTATGTGAATGGTGAATTCATGGGACCGGACAACGAGGAAGTGGTTGGGGTATTTCAGAATGTAGACCTTATTGGCGCTTTCGGGGCGAAGCGTACGGAATAGAGCGTGTAAGCGATAATCAACAGCGAAGGGGGCGGCTGTAAGGCCGCTCCCTTCTGTTTTACCCAGGAAGGCAAAGCCTCCGTATACCTCCTCATCGCTAACCCCCTCCCAACGTTCCGGCGCTCTTGCTCCTGTGCTAGAATCGGCGGCTCTAACGACAACTCGGCAATTGCAAGCCGGTTCAGACACGATGGGAGCGCGCAATGAAAACCGTATCCGTGAACGGAATCGATATCGCCTACCAGGAATCGGGGAGCGGGCCGCCGCTCCTGCTTCTGCACGGCTTTTCCCTGGATCACACCATCTGGGCGCCGCAGGTCGAGACGTTGCAAAGGAGCTACCGCCTCCTGGTCCCCGATTTGCGCGGCATGGGGCGCACGCCGCATTCGGGCGGCTCCATCTCCGTCGCGATGATGGCCGACGACATGGCGGCGTTCCTGGGCGCGCTCGACATAAACGCCGCCGCCGTGGCGGGGTTTTCGCTGGGCGGCTACATCCTTCTGGAGATGGTGCTCCGCCACCCGCTCAAGGTGCGCGCGTGCGGGTTCATCAGCACCCGGGCGACGGCGGATACCGAAGAGGGGAAAAAGGTGCGGCTGCAGCACATGCAGACCGTCATCGACGAGGGGATGGCGGGCTTCGCGGGGCATTTCATCGAGAGCCTGTTCGCGCCCGACTACATCGCCTCCCATCCGCTCGAAATCGAGGCCACGCAAAAGGTCGTGCTCTCCCAGATTCCCGAGAACATCGCCTTGCTCATCGACGCGCTCAGGAGGCGCGAGGAGCTGACGCCGCGCCTCGGCGAGATTACCGTCCCCTGCGTGGTGTTCGGCGGCACGGGCGACGCGCTGGTGCCGCACGCGCAGATGACCGCCCTGCACGAGGGGCTGAGCGATTCCGTCATCGAACTGGTGGAAGGAGCCGGCCACACGACGCCGTTCGAGTGCGCGGACCGGGTGAGCTTCCAGCTCGACCAGATGATGCAGCGCGCGGGCATGTGGATGTAGGCTTGGCGTGAAGGGTTGTTGAAGAAGATCCCCTGCAAGTAGAGGAATTGTAGTAGGGACAGGCCCCCGTGCCTGTCCGAGGCCCCTGTGCCTGTCCGAGGACGCGACCTGTCCCTGCGAAACGCGACCACGGGGATAGGCATATCGCGACGCGGGCGGCCACGGGGGGCCGCCCCTACGGGTGAATGCTGTTTTGCTCGTCATTCCGGCGAAAGCCGGAATCCATTTTACGCCTTTTGCCTTTCGTCAGGGCTCCCGCGTATCAGCGGGGAATGAAACGCCGTCGTTCATTCACCCGCATCCGCAAATGGATTCTGGTTTTCGCCGGAAAGACGGTGAATACTACCCCCAGCTAACCCTCTCCCTCAGCCAGTCGATCTGCGCCGCGGGCGCGGCGAGGACGGGTTCGGGCGCGCGGCGTCCGTCGGCGAGCGCCGCGTAGTCGATCTCCGCTCCCGAAAGGTAGCGCACGCTTCCCCCCGCGCGCTCATAGATGAGTGCGGCGGCGGCGAAGTCATACGCGCGTATCGGCTCCATCAGTGTCCCGAAGGCCGAACCCGCCGCCGTCAGGCAGACGTGGCAGGCGGCGGAGGCCAGCGCGAGAAACCGCCCGGGATATTGGTGCGAGAGGCCCGCCACCTCGCCGCACGGAACGAAGAGATAATCGTGCTCGGAGGGAACTCCCTGACCGACTTGCGGCAGCGGCAAGCCGTTCCTCATCGCGGAGCCTGAAGATCCGACGGAGAAGGTCTGCCTCATCGCGGGCATGTGGACAACGCCCGCCTCGACGCGGGAGCCTCTCAGACACGCGATCGAGACCGCCCAGAAGGGGAGTCCCTTGAGATAAGGCCCCGTGCCGTCGATGGGGTCTATCGCCCACCAGCGGGTACCTGCGCCGATATCGCTCGCGCCGCTCGCGCCGCTTTCCTCAGCCAGGATGGGATCATCGGGGTACGCCCCGCGAATTTCTTCGATGATGACCCGCTCGACTTCCCTGTCGGCGCGCGAGACGATGCTGCGCCCTTTGGGTTCGGCCTCCACCTGGCCTGAGAGCTCCATCGCGCGCGCACCCGCCATGCGCGCGATCTCTTCGATGAACGAAACGACGCCTGACACCGGACTCTCCCATATCTCAAAATTTCGGGTGCGCGCATCATGGAGGAGCCACCGCTCCATCGCAAGGGCGGGGCGGCGCAGGGCCGCAATCGTCGACAAAAGACGGATGAATTGCTAAAAGAGGGAAAAATTCGCTCGCTTCCAGAGAAGCCCGAAGATACAGGAGACGCATCCATGCCATTCGCCCGAACCCATCGACTCACCACCAGGGGGGCCAAGACGATGATGGCCGCCGCCATCGCTAAGGCGGAGGAATTCGGCATCCCCGTCACCGTGGCCATCGCCGATGCGGGCGGACACCTCGTTCTGCTCGAGCGCATGGACGGCGGACGCTTCCACACCGTTCACTCGTCCACCACCAAGGCGGTCTGTTCGGCCTCGAACAAGCGGCCCACCACCACGCAGGGCGCGCAGGCGCAGCATCTCGACACCGCCCACGCACTGGGTCTGGCTCTCGCCGCCGGTCCCGAACGGTGGACGGCAATGGAGGGCGGTTTCCCCATCCTCTACGAAGGAGAATGCCTGGGCGGCATCGGCGTGAGCGGGGGCGACTGGGAGCAGGACGAGGCCATCGCGCGCGTGGCCGTGGAAGCCGTGGGGGCTTCTTTCTGATTTCAAGGCACAGCTTCAGGCGCCTCTCGAAGAAACCTGGAAAAATATGATTCGTCTTTCCGATCTGTGAAGGAGTTTTACCAAATATGAGTTCCAAACCCCTGAGGGTGGCCTCGCTCGGCATGGGCTGGTGGTCGGACGTCCTGGCGGACGCCATCGGCAGAACCGACAAGATCGAGATAGCCGCCTGCTTCACGCGCTCCGAAGACAAGCGCGCGGCCTTCGCCAGGAAATACGGCTGCGAGCCGGCGGGGAGCTACGAGGAAATCCTGGCGGATGGTTCCATAGAGGCCATCATCAACACCACGCCCAACCACGTGCACCTGGAATCCACAGAGGCGGCGGCAAAAGCCGGCAAGCACGTTTTTCTCGATAAACCCATCGCCCACACGGTCGCCGACGGCAAGGTGCTCACCCGCGCGTGCGCGGAGGCGGGCGTGGTGCTCGCCATCGGCTACCAGAGACGGCGGGAGAACCACTTCCGCTGGATCAGGAACCGGATCGATGCGGGCGAATTCGGCAGGCTCGTTCAGGCGGAATGCAACATCAGCAGGGACAGGGAGGGACAGTTCGAACTCGGCCACTGGCGCTACCAGTCGGACGCCATGCCGGGCGGCGTCATGCTCCAGATTGGCATCCACTACACCGACGTGCTGACCTACCTCATGGGGCCGATAGTCGCCGTCTCGGGACAGACGGCCCAACTCGTACTGCCCGGCGACAACCCCGACGTGGCGAACTTGATCCTCGAGCACGAATCGGGCGCCATCTCGAACCTGACGGCGAGCTACGCCTCGGCGTCGGAGTACTACCTCATGAACATCTACGGGAAAACGGCCACGGCCTACTACACGCTCTTCGACGGCCTGCGCGTCCTCTACCGGGGAGAGAAGGCGCCGCAGGCGGTGGCGTGTGAGAAGAACGACACCATCAGGGAAGAACTCGAGGAATTCGCGGACGCCGTTCGCGGAGGCGCCCCGCCCGAGATGGAAGGCGAGGCCGCCGCGTCTTCTCTCGCCGTCATCCGCGCGGGCGTTCGCTCAGCGCGCGAGGGACGCCGGGTGGAGGTGTCCGAAATCCTCGAAGACGAGAACGAATAGCCATTCAAGGGAGAAACCATGCCACGCATTCAAGCAGGTGAAATACAGCTCAACTACGCGGAGCGAGGAGAGGGAGACGCGTTCCTGTTCATCCCCGGCCTCATGGGCCTTTTAGACGCCTGGGATTTCCAGATGCCCCATTTCTCGGATCGCTACCGCTGCATCACCTTCGACCACCGGGGCACGGGCGAGAGCGACAAGCCCAAGGACGCCTATTCCACGGACTTCATCGCAAAGGACGCGGTCGCCCTCCTCGATACGCTGGGAATCGAGAAGGCCCACGTGGCGGGCACGTCGACGGGAGGCTGCATACTGCAGAACCTGGCGCTCGATTATCCCGACCGGATCAACTGCTGCGTATTCACCAACACCTGGACGACGGCGGACCCCTACATGACGCGCCTCCAGACATCGCGCAAGCAGATTGCCGAGGCCTACGGGCTGGAGGAATACATCAAGTTCAGTTCGCTCTGGACGTGCGGGTGGACGCAGTTCCGGAACATGTACGAGAACCTGCTCGACCTCGAATCGCGCCAGAAAGACACCATCGCGCCCGTCGATGTCATCACTGCGCGCCTCGACATGACGCTCAGCCACGACAGGACGTCCGAGATTCACAAGATCGACAAGCCCTCGCTCATCATCGCCGCAAAGGACGACGCCCTGACACCGCCCTATTTCGCCCAGGACCTGCAAAAGGCGATAGCGGGTTCGAAGCTCGTCATCATGGAGGAGGGAGGGCACTACAGCTACCGCCGCTCCCACACCGAGTGGAACGCGGCCGTCGATGCGTTCCTGGCCGAAGCGGGCGGTTAGGGGTTGTTGGAAAAGCCTCCTTTTTAGGGAATCAAGGGGATGCTCTTCTCGACTGGAAAAGCAACCCCCCCTACCCCCCCTTGTCAGGGGGGTATAAAAAGGCGATGCGCCCCCGCCGGGCAGAGGGGG
>VXPH01000147.1 GCA_009839615.1 Nitrospinota bacterium | reverse complement strand
CACCGCCGCACCCGTACAGGATCAGGGAACACGCGATCAGGGACGCGGCGGCGATCGTCCGCAGCGATGAGCGGATGCGCCACCGCCGTCCGCGCCCGGTATGCCGTCGGGACACCTCCCGGTTCGCACCTGCGAACGCCCCTCGATACTCACAGGAATCTGTATGCATCCTTCGCGCCTCCTTTGGATAATGTAAAATTTATTTATCGTTCAAATAAAATATATGCCGGGACGGTCATTCAAGTCAACATGAGTAGTCGCGGTGCCGGAGGCCGGGCCTTACGGCTGCTCTCTTCTGGCGCCGAAGGCGCCGACCACGACCATCTCTCCCATCGAGGGGTCGGGATAGGCTTCGATGAGCCACCACTGGCCCGCCGTTTCCGCCGCTTCCGGACCGTAGAACGCGCCCTCGTACCTGCCCGCCGGCGTGGCGAACCGGGGGCCGGCCTCGGCCGCGCCCCGGACGGAAATCCAGCCCCGGTAGCCGTTGCCCTCCACCGGAGCTGCCAGCAGCCCGATCGTGTGCCACGCGCCGACCCGGCTCGCATCGACCTGCAGGCTCCTTGGGTCCAGGGGCGCGATGCGCATGTTCCGAATCTCGCCGGAGACGGCGCCGGACGGACCCTCCAGCCGCGCCTCCAGCACGGCGTCGCCCTCCAGCACCCAGCGTCCGTCCGCATCTTGGGCGTGGCCGGTGGCGCGTCCGCTCCACGTGGCCGTGAGCGGGGCGGCCGGGGAGCCCGGCATGTCCCGCGGGAAGGTCTCCAGACCGTAGCTCATGCCGGCGTGGGCGCTGAGCGTCCGGGTGGTGTCCGAAGCGCCGCCGCCGACCACCGGCGCCATCGCCCACCAGCCGTAGGCGGTGTACTCCAGGGCTTTGCCGCTTCCGCCCGAATCGGCGTGGGCCAGAAGAATGTCGTGCTCGATGCCGACGTCCGAGGGATGACGGCCCGCGTACAGCGTCGGCCAGATCAGCCGGGCGCCCGGAGCGCCCCAGCCCGCCGCCTCGGTGAAGGGGTAGCTTCCGCGAAGACCGGCCCGGCCCCGTATATGCATCACGTGGCCGCCGCCGACCCCGGGCCACAGGTAGGCGTCGGAATCCAGGGTGGAGTTGTCGTCCAGCCTCCAGGTCGGCGGGTGCGGACGGGTGAACGTGGTCGGCGGGAGAAGAAGGAACGACCGGGTGACGGTGAACTCGCGGACGGCTCCCTCCTCGGGAGACGCCGCCTGCCCGGCGAGAACCTCGGGGAGGGTCTTTAGCAGGTCCCGGTACAGGTGGGGTCCGGGGAGGGCGGCGCCCGTCGTCTGCGCGGCGTCTCGAGCGGACCCCCCTCCGCAGCCGGACAGGGAGGCGGCGCACAGAACGAAGAGCAGGACGAAGTTCATCAGCTTCTTCGGGACCGGGGGAGAATACGGAAAGAACCGCCTCCGCCGCCCGGGCCCGATATGCCGCCGGGCCGCCTCCCGTTTCGCCCCGGCGAATACCCCTCGCGACTCACAGGAATCTGTGCGCATCTTTCACGTCTCCTTTAGATGATGCAATTTTGAATAATCGTTCAAGAATGGAATATATTCTGGAACGATCATTCAAGTCAACATGCGCCGCCGCTGCTTCGAATAGGGACTTGACGCCGCCGAATCGCCTTTCGGCGCGAATGCGTGTAGGATGGCTCCATCTCGTCGCCTGAACAGGATATGAAAATGGCCCACGCAGGTTTCGCCACCACGGAAGGCACGCAAGGCTACGCCGAGGCTCATTCCTCCGTCTGCCATCCCGGGCATTACCGTCAGATGAACGGCCTGTGGCTCTCTTCGGTCGGTATCGGCACCTATCTCGGAGAGGCGGACGAGGCGACCGACGCCGCCTATCGCGAATCCGTCGCCGCCGCCGTCCGGGGCGGGTGCAACGTCATCGACACGGCGGTGAACTACCGCTTCCAGCGCAGCGAGAGGAGCGTCCGCGCAGCGCTGGACGACCTGTTCGCGGGGGGCGAAGTCGGTAGAGAGGCGCTGGTGATATCCACGAAGGGCGGGTTCATCCCCTTCGACACCCATCCGCCGAGCGGGCAGGCGGATTTCATGGACTACATGAGAAAAACCTATTTCGAGCCCGGCGTTTGTTCTCCGGGGGACATCGTCGCCAACTGCCACTGCATGACGCCCGCCTACATCCGGCACGAACTCGACGCGAGCCTCGAGAACCTGGGCCTCGAGACTATCGACGTCTACTATGTCCACAACCCCGAGACGCAGCTTCAGGAAGTCTCGCGCGAGGTTTTCCTGAGCAGGCTTAAAGAAGCCTTCGAGACGCTCGAGGGCGCGGTGGCGGAGGGGAAGATCAGGAGCTACGGCACGGCCACCTGGAACGGCTACCGGGCGGAGCCGGGCGAGGGGGAGTATCTCTCGCTGGAGGAAGTCCTGGGCGCGGCGCGGGCCGCCGGCGGAGAGGAGCACCATTTCCGGGTCGTTCAACTGCCGCTGAACCTGGGCATGCCGGAGGCTTTTTCCAGGCCGAACCAGAAGCTGGGCGATGAGACGACGTGCTTTCTCGCCGCCGCCGCCAAGAACGGCGTCACCGTCATGACGAGCGGGTCCATCCTCCAGGGGCGCGCCGCCCAGGGGCTTCCCCCCGTGATCGGGGAGGTGTTCCCGGGGTTCGCCACCGACGGGCAGCGCGCGATCCAGTTCACGCGAAGCGCGCCCGGCGTGGCCGTCGCCCTGGTGGGGATGCGCCAGGCCGCCCACGTCGCCGAGAACATGGAAGTCGCCAAGTCCCCGCCCGCTCCCTTCGAGGATTTCATCCGCCTGTTCCGCGAAGAGTAGTTTCAGGAAAAATCTCTTGTGCGCGCTTTTCCCCGCCCGCCTTCTTCCCCTAGAATGCGCGGCGATTCTCGACGCTACGCTTCTCGACATCATTCATTCCAGACGGAGGAAACATGCCCAGACCCTGGTATCATCCAAACCCCATTCGCGGCGGCGGCAACGACGCCTACACCGGCGTGGACCACGTGCTCACCGAACCCTGGGAGGAGGAGGCGCACAACGTCCGCCTCGTCGCCCATTCGGACCTGAACGGCTGGGGCGACGCCTTCCAGATCCAGGTGGGCGGCGGCATCTGCTACGTCGCGGCCTCGGGCGTGAACGGCCACGACGGCATGACGATCCTGGACGTCACCGACCCGGCGAACCCGAAGATCATCAACCAGCTCGTCGACAGCCCCGCCGCGCGCACGCACAAGGTGCTCCGCATCAACGAGGAGGTGCTGCTCACGAACTCCGAGCTCAGGCCCGCCCTGCGCGATCAGTACCCCGACGCCGTCGGCGGCCTGCGCATCTTCGACAACCGCGACCCGTTCCACCCCAAATTCGTGAACTACGTGGAGACGGACGGCTTCGGCATCCACCGGCCGATCTATGACCGGAAGCGCCAGCTCCTCTACAGCTCGGGCTTCAAGGACGGCTACGCGGGCAAGGTACTCCTGGTGCACGACATGAAGGACCCCTGGGCGCCCGAGTTCATCGGCATGGGCCACGTTCCCGGCCAGAAAGACGGCGAAGAACCCTCCTGGGACCCGGAGATCGTGGGTGACGGCGGGTGGATTCACGAGGGGAATCCCTGGGGCAACTACGTGACGGCGGGCTACTGGGACGCCGGCATCGCGCTCTTCGACCTCACCGACCCGGCGAAGCCCGAACTCATGTGGCGCCACAACCCGCACGAGACGCACGGCTGGGCGGGCTGTTACCACAGCTTCCTGGTGCCGGAGGGGTCTGAGTTCGGCATCGTGACGCAGGAGACCACCACGGTGAACTGCGATCATCCCCCCGCGTTCGTGACCTTCTACGACTTGCGGAACATGCACGAGCCGCTGCCGGTAAGCACGTTCATGCCATACGAGATCGACCCGATCGAGATGCGCCCCCTCGATGACAAGTGGAACAAGACGGGCTCGCGCCACGGCGCGCACAACATCTGGCTCGACATGACGAAGGACGACCTCATGTACATCACCTGGTTCAACGCGGGCCTCCGCGTGGTGGACTGGTCGAACCCCTTCCTGCCCAAAGAGGTGGGCTACTACATCCCCGCCGGCACCAAGGAGCGCTGCTGCCCGCAGAGCAACGACGTGCAGGTGGACAAGGACACGGGCCTCATCTACATGGCCGACCGCTGGGGGCTGGGTCTCCACATCATGGAGTACACGGGGTAGGTTTCATGGCCGGGGTCGTTGAAAATCCCGCATGAGACCACTGTAAGTAGAGGGTTTGTAGGGACAGGCCCCTGTGCCTGTCCCTGTGAAGCGCAACCACGGGGATGGGCATATCCGATAAGGGCGGCCACGGGGGGCCGCCCCTACGGGTGAGGGCGGTTTCGTTCGTCATTCCGGCATCCGCCGGAATGACGAACAAAGGCGAAATTCACATCCCCTCATCGGGGGCATCACTTTTGCCCCTCCTCATGGGGGCTTTCCCCCCACCCCCCCCTCAAGAAATATCAATGTGGCGCATACGCCGCCTGGTGGGGTATTCTCCCCGCACCTGCCCGGGTGGTGGAATGGTAGACACTAGGGACTTAAAATCCCTTGGCCGAGAGGCCGTGCCGGTTCGAGTCCGGCCCCGGGTACCATGCTGCCTTTTCTCACGTTTCCGTGAATGTCCGAATATCCACAATAATCATTAAAAAAAGAGATCAGCCAAGTCTTGATTTTCGGTTTTACCCGCCAGAGACATAAAAAACTTGACGAAAAATATAATATGTACTATGTTCTATATATGACACATTTTGGAAGCACCATCCGAACCCAGCGTGAAAGCCTCAGACGAGAAGACCGGCGCTTTTCGCTGCGTCAGGTGGCGCAGCGGATTGGAGTCGAGCCGGCCTATTTGAGCAAAATAGAGCGCGGCGACGTGGCGCCGCCTTCTGAGGCCACGACGATAAGGCTGGCGCGGGAACTGGGGGAAAACCCGGATGTGCTGCTGGCCCTGGCGGGGAAGGTCTCGAGCGACCTGCAGGAGATTATCCGCAAAAGGCCCCAACTGTTCGCGGAGCTGATCCGCCAGATGAGAGAGGCGCCCGATGACGCCATCCTCCGGGTGGTGCGCGAGGTGCGTGACGGAGACTGGTAAAGGAGGATTCTGATGATCATTCTTGAAAACGATTGCCTGGATATCCGGTGCCCCGAGGTTCATGACCACGCCTGGTGCGGGATCGAGTTCCAGCGCACCCTTCGCATCCCGGACGACGGGGAAGATCACTTCCTGCCCCCGGGTCTGGGTTGTTTCCCTTTGCGGCATCTGGACGACTACGCAGAGCGCCTGCCGGGGGAGTGGCTCAGCCGGGGCGGCGTGATTATGCCGATGTTCCAGGCCGAGGCCCTGTGGATTGGCTTCGATGCAGACTCCTACCCATTCGCGATAAAGATCGCGACCGGGAAAATCTGCGCGCTCACCGGCGAGAGCTGGGTGGACCACCTGAATACCGACCCGCAGGACTACCTCGTTTTGCCCGAGCAGCCCTGGCTCGACGGCTACTGCGTCGAAAAAGGGATAGTCCGCCAGTTCGTGGCCATGCCCCTGGGTGAGGGCTACACGGCCGAGGAGCAGTTGCAGGGCGCCGCGCAGCATGGCGGCCTGCAGATCGTGGCCTATCCCATGAAGCGGGAACGGTATGAAAAGATGAGCAAAGAGATCGGACAGGACGATTATCTAGCGAGTTACCCGGAGATGGACATGGGGCTGGCGCCTGGCGGCCGGATGCAGCAGGAAATCTATGAGGACCCCTATGGCCTGGATGCCTGGGATCAGCGGCATCCCAGCCGATGTTTCGTCACCATCGCCAATTCCGTCCAGTGGATGGCGATCACGGGCGAGCGGCCGCCTATCAAGCCGCCCACGGCCAGGGACTACACCGATGCCGGCCTTCCCTGGTTCGATTATTATGACGCCGACGCAAAGGCCGTTTCGGGGAGCGACGTTCTGAAGAACCTGAAGAGTGTAAAGCAGACCGGCGAGGCGAAAGGGGGAGCGCCGCTGCCGGAGAACGAATCGATCGGCGTGAGCCGAGTCGTCAGTCTGCAGGACACCAGAGGGCGCAAAGTGCGGGAGTATGCCGCTGGTGAAGCTGTTGATTCGTGATGCGAATGAGAAGAAATCGATTAATGCCGTCGCTATGACGGGTAAATCATCAGAGCGGAGGGAGCCCCATGATTACAGGCGATGATTTTTTAATCTTCATGGAATTGTCGGAGGAATGGGAGAAGGTCTTCGGCGAGGAACTGAAGGAAGATCCGATGATCAGCTCCGATCAATTTCCGATGCTGCGCGAATGCCTGCGGCTCAAGAGCAAGGAGCCCTGGAAAGCCTACATCAAATCAGAACTGGATAAAGGAAGGATATATTGAAAGCTAAGCAACAAGCCCATAACTTGATATTCCGTAAAATATAAATAAAATCAGTAGTTTATGGCTATGATTTCATGCCGGCCCCGGGTACCATGCGCGAACGCTAAGTATTTGAAAATACATTTTTTATATTCGTCTGTCTTTGAAGAAGCCTGCGCGATGAGGTTTTCCGCTCTTCATCGCGCCGGCGCCATCCGTTGAGGGAAAGATGTCCGAATCGCAAGCCGCAGCGCCCTTGAGCGGGTTCCGGGTGCTGGATTTCACCCAGGTCGTCGCGGGGCCGTTCTGCGCCACCATGCTGGCCGACATGGGAGCCGAGGTGGTGAAGATAGAGCGCCCGGGCTTGGGTGACGATACGCGCCGCATCACCCGCTACAAGGACCGCGAGGAACACGAGGATTATTTTTATGCGAACAACCGCTCGAAAAAGAGCGTCGCCATCAACATGAAGACCGAAGCGGGGAGGGGCGCCGTGCGCGCCCTGGCGGGCGAAGCCGACGCCCTCATCGAGAACATGGCGCCCGGCAAGCTGGCCGAACTCGGCCTGGGCTATGAGGACGCCCGCGCGGTGAATCCCAAAATCGTCTACTGCTCGCTCTCGGGCTTCGGCCAGAGCGGCCCCTACCGCGACCGGGTGGGGCTCGACCCGATTTTACAAGCCGTATCGGGCGTCATGAGCGTGACGGGCAACGAGGACCCCACCCAGATAGGCGCACCGCTCGCCGACGTGCTGGCGGGCATGTTCTCCGCCTACGCCATCGTGAGCGCGCTCCATGCGGTCGCCCGCGAGGGCGAGGGCCGCCACATCGACGTGAGCATGCAGGACGCCATGGTGGCCGCCTTAGGCCCGCGCATGGGCGAGACGCTCCAGGCGGGCGTCTCCCCCGGCCGGCACGGCAACGAGAACCCCATGCGCGTGCCCGCGAACACCTACCGCACGAGCGATGGGGAGTACGTGACCGTCATCGTGCAGCACGACGGCTTCTGGCCGGGCTTTTGCCGCGCGCTGGGCGTGGAGGACTGGCTGGAGGATGAGCGCTTCTCGACCGCGCGGGCGCGCGTGTCGAACCGGGGCGCCATCAACGAACGGGCGTCGAAAATTTTCGCCTCGCGCACGATGGCCGAGTGGGAGCGGCGCCTGGAAGCCGAGCGCGTGGGCTTCGCCGTGGTGAACGACTACGCGCGCGCTCTATCGGACCCCCAGGTCGCGCACCGCGGCCTCATCAGGCAAGTCGAGCACCCCGTCTCGGGGGAGATTCGCGTGGTGGGCGCGCCGTGGATCATGAGCGGCGCCCAGGCCGATGTGAAGCCGCCGCCCCTGCTCGGCCAGCACACCGCCCAAGTGCTCAGGGAGTGGCTGGAATGGCCGGAGGAGGAAGTGGCGCGCTTCATGGCGGGGGAGGGGGTGGAGTAATGGGGTGTGCCGTATTCGTGCGCCGGGTTTCGTTTATCGTCGCTTCGTTCCGCTCGAAGGACACGAAAGGTTGCGGGCCATGTTTTGTCATTTCATCGTCTCGCTCAGACACGGATTTTTCGCCACCAGCGTCTTTATAGTTTTTCTCGTTCTCAGCGCGAGCGCGTACGCCGCACCTTCCGGGGGCTGCAAGAGCGATGGGCGCCCGCTCCAATACGGTTTCTACGCATTTTTCAAGCCCGTGAGCTACAGCGCTGACTCCGATCCGAAGTCTGCCGGATTCCATGTTCATCGCGGATACGAGGCGGATTTGCTGAATGCCCTGGAGGCCATGGAGGGCGCGGGTCTCGCCTTCTCGCGCCGGGGGATCGGAACCTGGAAGGACATCTGGCTGCGCGCGGCCGCCCCGCAATACGACATAATGGGCGGCGGCATCACGATTCTCGCCTCGCGCACCCTTGACGCGGCGGGGGAGAAGGCCGTCGTCTTCACGTCGGGGCACGTCGCGTTCCGCCAGTCGCTCCTGGTGCGCGCCGGAGACGCCGGGCGCATCCGGGGGCACGGTGATCTGGGCGGCGCGCGCGTCGGCGTCTTGGCGGGAACGACGGGCGAGGCGCGCCTGCTGGCGTTGACCGGTCTCACGAACTCCGCCGGCGTATTGGCGGCGGGCGCCCGCGTCCGCACGCCGCGCGGGGAGGCGGTTGCCGACGGGAGCGCGGCTTTCGCCATCCGCGCCTCGGGCGCGTCGCCCCTCCTTGCAGGGCGGACTTCCATCGAGCCGCCCTCGGCGGACATGCCCCGGGTGGTCTATCTCGGCGCGAAACTCGGCGAGACGGAACTCCTGGCGGCCCTGCGCGATGGGCGGGTCGACGCGGTGGCGCGGGGCGAAATCGGCAATCGTGACGCGGCCCACGCCACGGGCGGCGCGTTCGCGGTCACGGCCCTGGACCCCGAGGCCGAGTACGGCGGCTTCGCCCTCGCCGCGCGCGACGCCGGCCTGGCCGCCTGCATCAGCCGGAAAGTAGCGTGGCTGACCGATGGGCGGCGCATCGGCTACCGGCAGTGGCGCGCGGATTCATCCGTCTTCATGCGCCGCGCCCGGATGTGGCGGATGAAGCCCGGCCGATGAGGGGTTGTTGAAAAAACTCCTGAGAGGGTAAAGACAACCCCTTTGGAAGGGAAAACCCTTAAAGTCAACCCCCCCTACCCCCCCTTATCAGGGGGGTATAAAAAGGCGATGCGCCTCCGACGGTCAGAGGGGGCTTTGTTTTTTCTTGCCCCCCTGATAAGGGGGGGTAGGGGGGGTTGGTTTTCAAGCCGAATGGGGCGTCCCCTCTACTCCCTATAAGGGGGGCTTTTTCAACAACCCCGATGAGAGAGGGTTTGTTCCGCTCGATTTGAGCGTTGGAGATGAGCCGTAAGCGAACCGCGAAATTTCCCGATTCATCTTCGCCGCCACCTGCCGAGCCTTTTCGGCCCGTTCAAACCAAAGGAGGGCGCCATGATATTTCAGAAGTGGGACGACATTCCCAAAATGCGCATCATCCACGAGAATATACCGCCCGAGAGCGTCATCGAACTCCAGATGATCGTCGGCGAGAAGCAGACGCTGGCGCTCTGGACGTTCTCCGAAGGCTCGGAAGTCGCCTCGCACAAACACCCCCACGAGCAGATGTCCTTCATCCAGCGCGGGCGCTTTCTGTTCCGCGTCGAGGGCGAGGAGGAGCGCGAGGTGGGCGCGGGCGAGGTGGTGGTGTGCAAGTCGAACGTCGAGCACTGGCTGAAGGCGCTCGAGGACGGCTCCCAGGACCTCCAGATATTCAGCCCCCGGCGGGATGATTTGCTGGAGTTTAGAGGGGCGTACATTCCGGTGTGAGGTCAAACCTGATTGATGAATGAGGGTTTGCCGACCGAAGAGGGAGCGATTGTTTTTGAGTAGGGGCGGACCCCTGTGTCCGCCCGGTGTTTATGTCTTTTTCTCTTCTTCGTTCTTGTGATATCGGTTTAGAGAGGCTTCAAGCCTTGTTTTGAAAGGCTCAGGTTCCGGAGGCAACGATTTCTCAAAATCTTCTATTTGGCGGATAAGGGTTTCATTAACTTCCTCGAAGCGCTCAAACCTTGTCAAATCATGTCGATGGTAGATCAGCAACGCGCCTTTCAAAACACAAAGAGGGATTGGGCCTTTATGGCCAGCTTCCACGCCGGGAATGAACTGCTTGTTGAGATTTTTTTTCCAAATTTCATGCATTTTCCCTGCGTCATAAACCTTATCGGCGGTGGCATCACGATCAATTTCAAGCCACACGACCACTTTTGATTTTTGCTGATGACCGAACCAACCCCACCAGTTTAAGAACTGGCGGTCGTAATTCTTTGCAGACGGCCCGAAATCGAAAAGGCTTACACATCCCAAATGACGACACAACGAGTTCTTGTAGCGGTTGCCAATTTTGATTTTTCCGGTTTCCAATATGCCTTTTAATCCCTCGGTCGATGTCGCATGCCAAAGTCGCTCGTTGATGGCTTCCCAAAGTAAATCAGGCAAATTATTGGGGTCTTCGATTTCTGGTTTTTTCATTCGCAATCTACCCAACCGCAATACACAACTCGCTCAGCCGCTAGAAGCTCAATGAACAACCTAAGAGCCGCCCTCGAAATCGAAATAATCCTCATCTATGCGTTTTATCTCGATGGTCGTTTTCTCTCGAACGCCGACGCCGTTTTCCACCATCAGCCGGGTCAATTCTTCTCCGTCAATCAGAATGATGCGTTTTGAGGAATTGCGGGCGACCGATTCCGCCGCCTGGTTAAATTTTGCGGTGGTGACGAACACGCCCTTGTTCACTCCCTCGGCGTCAATCGCTCCCACGAAATTGCGAATGTCACCACCGCCCACTACTTTTTGAGGATCGTATCTCTTCGCTTGGACATAAACTTCATCAAGCCCAAGCGCATCTTCCTTTATCTTCCCATCGATACCTCCATCTCCGGGTTTTCCGGTTACGCTCCCCATCTTCGGGTCGCCTCCGCCGTATCCCATCTTTCCCAAAAGCTCGATAATGAGCCTTTCGAGAAACTCGGGAGGCGCTTGATGGACTCTCTCCAGCAGTTCGGTTTCCAGTGCGGTTTTGATTTCCAGCGCAGCTTGTTCCACCATTTCTTCGGGTGTGTCTGCTGGAATGCTAGTCTCTCCTTTCTGCCCTAACTCTTCGTCTTCTTTTTGTCTCGCTTTTCTCCTTGCGGCTACCTTGTTTTCCCACTCGATATAGTCAGGAAATTTTTTAAGGAATTTTCTGTCGATGCGCGGTGGTGGATTGGCCAAAACTATTTCGCCTTCTGGCGTGATACGACAATAACCGCGTCGCGGCTTCTCTATTAAAGCCGCCATTTTGAGTTCTGTTGTCGCCCACCTCACCCAATGTTCATATTTTGAACCACTCCCGCTGGCATATCTTTTTTCCCGATCCTCTGACGAAATACTGAGTTCATCAGCCACAAAATCATATACTGCAGAGATGTGGATTTCAGCGCCCCCGGCAAGCGATTTTAGTGTTGACAGTGTTAACGATTCATAATCCGGTATCGCCATATTTCGTCTCCTCGTCGTTTTTGTCTCCATCGTTTATGAGGCGGTGGGTAATGATTGTCAATTTGAATGGTTGTATCCTGTAATTAACCTATATCGTGCAAGCCCACCGCAAGTGACGATGACTGAGCGCCCTTTATTGAGGAGACACCCTATGCTCCGCCGAATGATTTTGATGACTCTGGCGATTTGCCTGTTCGCTTCTCCCGCGATTACCGCTCCCCTTCACGACGCGGCTCGCCTTGAAAACCAACCCCCCTACCCCCTCTGTTAAGGGGGGGTAGGGGGGTTCGAGCCGATGGCAAGGGCGGACACATCGGTCCGCCCCTACGGTCGCCATTCGGAGGGTTGTGTAGGGGCCGCATATATGCGGCCCACATGCCACGAACCGGTCGGGTCGCATATATGCGACCCCTACAGAATCAACCCTATTCGCTACACCCTTCACGTCAAACGCGCGAGCACCAAAGCGATGCCCGTCAGCTTGAGACGGCGCGCACCACTCGCCTGGGCAGCCGCCCGTCAATGAACAACAGCCCCAGCCCGATTGTTGCGGCGCCGATGAGTTGCTGGATGAATATCGGCTCGTTCAGGAACAGGTTCCCGAGGAGCAGCGCCGTCACGGGCAGCAGCAGCGTCACCAGCATGACGTTGCTTCCGCCGGCGCGCGCGAGTATCTCGAAGAACACGAGATAGGCGATAGCCGTTCCGAACACGGCGAGACCGACGAGCGCCAGCCAGGTGCCGGCGCCGGGAGGCGGGAGCGTCCAGGGCCGATCGACGACCGAGACGATCACGATCATTATCATGGTCGAGGAGAGAAGCTGGCAGGCCGATGCCTTGAGCGGTGGCACATTCCTCAGATGTCGTCGTCCCCAAAGCGCAGCGAATCCATAGCTCAACGCCCCGGCGAGGCACAGTCCAATCCCCAGGAGATGGGTGTCGGCCGCTGCGCCGTCGGACCCGCTGATGATCGCCACTCCCGCGACGCCCAGCAGCACACCGGACATGCTGTTCCACGTAATGCGTTCCTCACCGAACGAAGCCATCACGATAGCAGTGAACAGCGGCGTCGTGCCGTTGATGATCGACGCCAGACCGGAGCTGATCATGGTCTGCCCCGAGGTCAACAGGATAAACGGCACCACGTTGATGAGCAGGCTCATCACGAGATACGGCGTCCAGACGCGGAGGCCGCGCGGCAGGGAATGGCCCATCATCCGGAATGGAACGAGGAGAACAAGCGCCGCGATGCCTACACGCGCCAGAACGATGGTCAATGGCGGCAGTTCGGTTACCGCGACGCCTATGAAGAAGAATGCGCTGCCCCAAAGAACCGACAGCAGCACAAGCAGACTCCACTCGACACTGTTCATCGCCTTGGGTTCTTGCGCCAATAGTCTCGCTCCCATCTCACTTGCGTCCGCCGGAGGGAAACCTGGCGGACATTGTATGCTCGTCGAGTCGTCTGGAATGCAGGCGGCCGCGCTGCGTCCGCAAGCGCCATGATTTTTCGCGGGCTTACAGATCTCAGGGTCGTCGGACATTACCACATCGAGGCCGCGTGTATATATTCCGCCGCCCGCGGCCCGGACGAAACCATTCGCCATTCAGCATGGCTTTATTTTCATCGACCATGTTAGCGCGTAGTCTTGTTTGTTCGCATCGTTATGCGGTGGTAAGCGCAACGAAGCGCCCGTAAAACGAATCGTGTAGAATAACTGTTACTACTCACCTCAGACGATTACAGGAACAGGGGAGACCTCCATGCTCCGCCGAATGATATTCATCGCTCTCATCACCTGCCTGTTCGCCTCCACCGCTAGTGCCGCGCCCCTTCACGACGCGGCGTTAAGGGGCGAGGCGGCGCAGCTAAAGGCCCTGCTTGCGGGCGGTGCGGCCGCGAACGAGCGGGACCGGCTGGGCATGACGCCGATATTTTATGCGGCCATCAAGGGGAGCGTGGCGGGCATCGAGGCCCTCGCCGGAGGCGGGGCGGATGTGAACGCGAGGGACAAGATCGGCAAGGCCCCGCTCGACTGGGCGGCGTTCCGGGGGCACGGGGCGGCGGTGGCGGCGCTGATTCACGCGGGCGCGAAGCCCGACGGGAGGGACAAGGCGGGCCTGACGGCGCTTCACGGGGCGGCGATGAAGGGGAGCGAGGCGGGGGTCCGCGCGCTGCTCAAGGGCGGGGCGGACGTGAACGCAAAGGGTACGAACGGTTTAATGCCGCTTCACGTGGCGGCCGGAAACGGGCGCGCCGAGGTGGTGAAGGTTCTCCTCAAAGGCGGAGCGCAGATAGAGGCGAAAGACAAGAAACACTGGAAGACCCCGCTTCACTGGGCGGTATTCGGGGGAGGGGCGGATGCCGCCCGGGTTTTGCTCGATGCGGGCGCGGACGTGAACGCGAAAGACGGCCGCGGGCAGACGCCCTTGAGAGCGGCGCGGTTCCGCCTCAATGCGCCCGGCTCGAACAAGGCGCCGTTTCATCAACTGATCGAGGTCCTGAAAGCCCGGGGTGCGAAGGAGTGAGGGGTGAAACCCGAC
>VXPH01000063.1:3127-13948 GCA_009839615.1 Nitrospinota bacterium | reverse complement strand
GCACCCTGGAATGGGTGGAGCGAAACGCCGCCGAGACCAGGATGAGCGAGCCCGGGACCGGGCGCATGGTCCGCGCCGGCGACCAGAAGAGCGTCATCGCGACCTTCCGGCACGACACCTCGCGCAACATGGACCCCCTGCTCCACACGCACGCGGTCATCGCCAACATGGTGCGGGGGGCGGATAACAAATGGAGGACCATGTCCAACGAAAAACTCTATGCGAACAAGATGCTGATCGGAGCGATATACCGGACCGAACTCGCCCGGGGCCTCGAAGGGTTCGGCTACCGTATCGAGAAGACCCACGCCGACGGTCGCTTCGAGATCGAGGGCGTTTCACGCGAGGTGATCGAGGCGTTCTCGAGCCGGCGCGCCGAGATCGAGAAGGCGATGGAAGAGCGCGGCCTGGGGGAGACGGCGGGGAACCAGCGCGCCGCCCGCAGGGTCGCGATCATGACGAGGGACCCCAAGCGGGAGGCTGAGAAGTCGGCGCTCATGGCCGCATGGGAGAAGCAGGCGAGGGAGTTGGGCTTCGACGCCGCCGTCATCAAGGCGCAGGCGATGGAGAGGAGCGGCTTGTCCCGCGACTCCGTCCGGAGCGCGGCTGTCGTCGAACCCGCCCGGGAGGCCGTGGAGTGGGCCGTGGCGCATCTCGCGGAACGGGAAGCCGTCTTCGACCGCGCAGCCCTGCTCGCGGGCGCGCTCGCCTGGCGGCCCGGCGCGGTGTCGATGGCGGGCGCCGAACGCGAGGTGGCCAGGCTCGAAAAAACCGGCGTCCTGCACGCGGCGGACCTGCCCGGAGTGAAGGAGGTGCTCACGACGGAGAAGGCCGCGGCGGCGGAGCGCGAGACGATCGCCCTGGTGGAGGCAGGCCGCGGGCGTGGCGCGCCCGCCATGCGGGGCTGGATGGTGGATCGGCATCTGCGCAAGGGACCACTCACGGCCGGGCAGAAACAGGCGGTGAAACTCATCCTCTCGGAGAAGGATCGCGTCGTCGGCGTGCAGGGTTATGCGGGGACGGGCAAGACGAAGATGCTCAAGCGCGCCCGCGCGCTTTTTGAAAAGCGCGGCTACGAGGTGAAGGGCCTGGCGCCCTCGGCCTCGGCCGCGCGGACGCTCGAAGCGGAAGCGGGGATCGAGAGCGAGACGCTCCAGCGCTTCCTCACGCGATACGCGGACGTAGCCCAAGGCCGCCTCACGAGAGGGGCCCGGAAACACCTGCGCGCGGGCTACGCGAAGACCGCCCTCGTCGTGGACGAGGGTTCCCTGGCCTCCACGCGCGAGATGCGCGAACTCCTGCGGATAGCGAGTGTATTGAGACTACCCCGGGTCGTGCTCGTGGGCGATGAGAAGCAGCTCGACGCCGTCGACGCCGGCAAACCCTTCGCGCAGCTGCAGGCGGCGGGCATGAAGACGGCGACCATGAACGAGATCATGCGCCAGCGCGACCAGGATCTCAAAGCCGCCGTCGAGGCCACCCTCGCAGGCGACGTCAGGCGCGCCTTCGAAAAACTCGGCTCCAACGTGGCCGAAGTGAAACCCGACAACCTCGCGGGCGCCGCCGCCGCGCGCTGGCTGGCGCTCTCCCCCGAGGCGCGCGCGAACGCCGGGCTCATGGCGCCGAGCCACAAGATTCGCGAGAAGATCAACGCCATCGTCCGCGAGCGCCTGATCAGGAAGGGCGTCGTCTGCGGCCCGGCCTTCTCCACGAATCGCCTCGTCTCGCGCGGCTACACGAACCCCGAGAAATCGCTCGCCGCGAACTATTCACCCGGCGACGTGGTGGCCTTCCACCGCCCCTACAAGCGCATCGGCGTCGAGAAGGGGGACGAGCTGCGCGTGAAGGGCGTCGATCACGCGAACGGCGCGGTCATCCTGCAAGGCCGGGGTGGCGGGGAAATCCACTGGGAGCCGGGCCGTCTGGCGGCGCGTACCGGCGGGGTCGAGGTCTACAAGGTCGAGCGGATAGAGCTGCGCGCGGGCGACAGGGTCCGCTGGACCCGGAACGACAGGGAACTCGGCCTGGTCAACAGCCAGGCCGCCGAGGTGACGGGCATCAGGAAAGGCCGCGTCACCTTCCGGGTCGAGGACGGGCGCACGCTCTCCATGACCGCCGGCGTTCCGCAGCTTCGCCATATCGACCGCGCCTGGGCCTCGACCGTCCACGCCTTCCAGGGCCGGACGGTCGATACCGTCATCGCGGCGATGGAGGCCAACCACCCCGACCTCACCAACCAGAAGACGCTCTACGTCGAGATCAGCCGCGCCCGGGACCGGGCGGAACTCGTGACCGACGACGCGAAGGCGCTGTGCGAGCGGCTCGAAGCCGCGACGGGCGAGCGCATCGCGGCGCTCGAGGCGATAGGAGCGGACAAGGTCGAGAGCAGAGAGGCGGAGAAGCCGAACGAGGCGGCACAGGCAATGGAGAGGCCGTCGCCGGCGATGGAGAAGACCCGATCGGATCGAGGGTTGGAGCTGTAGAAAACCGCATTCATCATCGACCGGGTTTGCCGGCAGTTGCGCCCGGCGTCCTTCTCGACTGGAAAAGCAACCCCCTCCTGAAAAGAGGGGACAGGGGGGCACAACAGCGCCGATGGAGTGCAATTCTTCGTGAAAGCGGATTTTCCGTGTGACAGGTTTTGACCCGTGGTGGTGACCGGAGCCGCCGAACCGCTATGATGAACCCCATGCTTCACCGGGCGGACGAGGAGAGGACCCGTGGGAAAAACCCCAAAATACGGGATGGACGAGGTTTTAACGAAAATCATGAGGCAGTTCCGGCGGCATGGCTATTCGGCGACGACGATTCGGGATCTCGAGGAGGCGACGGGTCTCTTTCGAGGCAGTTTGTACCACGCATTCGGCGATAAGCGTGAGATGTTCTTGCGGGCGCTCCGACATTACGATCGACTCTATCGCGAGTTTCCGGTTAAGGAACTCGAAAAAAACTCATCGCCGCGCGGGGCGGTGCTGGCCGTGTTCGAGTCCGCCGCCTCCGTCGCGCTGAAAGGCGGTTCGCGAGAGGGCTGTCTCGAAGTGGGCGCCGCCACGGAGCTCGGGGCGCACGATGAGGAGGTGGCTTCTCTGGTGGCCGGCGCCTTCGCCGGCATGGCGAAGTTCTTTTGCGCTTCCATCGAGCGGGGCCGGGCTTGTGGAGAGATTTCCCCCGAAGTCGACCCGGAGCAGACGTCGAAATCCCTGCTCGGTCTGTTTCTCGGCCTCAGGGTGCTGGCATGCGTCTCACCCGATGAGAGCTTTGTGGAATCCGTCGTAGGGCAGGCCGGGGCCCTTTTGCCCTCGCCCGCCCGGGATTCGGAAAAGCGTTCTTGAACAAACCCCTTAGCGCCGGATGCGGACGTTGCCGGCCTGGCCCTTCTCGGCCCCGGAGCCGGCGAATCAAGGGAATTTCACCCCGGCCCCGTTCACCGTATCCTTGAAGTGCCCTCCCGCCTTGAAACTCACGACCCTGCGGGCGCTGATGGGCGCCTCCTGGCCCGTCTTCGGGTTGCGCCCCATACGGGCGTTCTTCTCCCTCACGCTGAAGGAGCCGAAGCGCCTCAAGATGACGGTCTCGCCCCTCGCAAGGGACTCCCTGACGGCGTCGATGACCGCATCGACGGCCTCTTCGGCCTTGACATTGCTGAGGCCCGTGTCTTCGATCACGAGGCTGACGATGTCGCTCTTCGTCACCGGACTCCTCCCGCGCATCTTCCGGGTGAAATATCCTGGATGAACGATTCGCATAACCTGTTGAATGAAATCTATCACCGGCCCCGGGCATGGGCAACCACCTGAAAACCATCCAGCCGGCTGTGGCCCAAGAGCATCCCGATGACCAGCAGCACCTCGTCGAGCGCCAGGGCCCGAGAGGCGTACGAATGCCTGAGGTCATGAAGTCCCGCGCGCGCCCGTCTTGAGTCGGGCAGCCTGAGCTCCCCCGCTTCGAGACGTGCGAGCGCCTGCGAAACGAGGAAGTGCTCTAAGCGTTATCCTCTGGAAAAGAGGAGCACGGACGCCGCGGCGAAGACGACACCCACCCCTTTTCTGAGCGTCAGCTTCTCCCTGAGAAAGATGATGGCGAGCACCCCGGTCAAAACGAAGCCCAACTGGGCGATGGGCGCCACGACGACCGCCTCGCCGTAAGTGAACCCCACGACGATGGCCACATTGCTCGATGAGGTGAGCACGCCGCACACGAAGGGAAGCCATAGCGGCACGCCGCGCCTGGGAAGCGGGTTCTTTTGCAGGAGCAGGTAGGGTACGGCCATGCAGAAGGCGCCCACGCTTTGCATGGCCGCCATCATGGCGGGTTTGGCACCCATTCCGAGCCCCAGTTTGTAGAACAGTCCGATGACGCCGAGCATGCACATGGCGCCAATCGCCAGACCCACGGAGCGCTTGTCCCCGACGGACGCCGCCATCACGCTGCCGCCCGCCGTCACGGCGAGAGCCGCCAGAACCAGAGCGAAGCCTTTGATAAGGTTCACACTTTCGCCGAGAAAGAAAATCGTGAGGGCGGCCGTTACCGCGAAGTTCAGGCGGACGATCGGCACGAGCGCCACCGCCTCGCCCCTTCTTAAGGCGAACAAGACGAATAAATACGCGGTGAACGCCAGAATCCCGTTGATGAACCCGAAGGCGAGGCCCGGATTCAGGATCAACTCATCACGGTAATAGGCCAGGCCGAACGTGTTGGGCAGATACGCCATGTTTTGCAGGAACATGAAAGGGCCGCTTCGCATCTTCCACTGCTGGCCCCATTTGTAGAGAAAGTCATTGACGCCGAGGAAACACAACGACATGAGCGCGAAGACGACTTCAGGCGGCATACGCGACTCCCCGGCGCGGACGTCCCTGCTCGCCACGCATACCTCTTGGCTGATGGGGGGATGAAATCGCCCTCGATTCAGGGAAGCTCCAAAGGGCAGGCTTAAAAAAACCGAAAAAATGATACGGCCCCCACCACGGCCTGTCAACGGAATGAACGGCGGGGGATGCCCGTCTTTCGGTATTCCGTTCGATTCGCCGTAACAGCCTGTCGGACTTAGGCCTTGAAGCGTCGTCGCAGGAACTTCAACCTTCTCAGTAGTCCAAGTCCGACAGGCAGTTGACCCGAAGTGCCTGCGCTACGAACTGCACCGGGTCTGGGTGGTCGAGGCGACGCTCAGGGAAGGAGCGTGTCACATCTGCAAGAAACGCCGCTTCTACGTGGATGAGGATTCCTGGACGATCCTGCTCGCCGACAACTACGACAACCGGGATCAGCTCTGGCGCGTATCCGAGGGGCGCGTCATCAACTTTTACGAGGAACCCCTGGTGTCGTCGACCCTCGGGGTGCACACCGATCTCCAGACGGGGCGCTATCTCGCCCTGGGCCTTAAAAACGAGTTTCCCGTCGGCACCTTCGACCCGAATCTCACGGAAAGGGATTTCACGCCGGCGGCGCTGCGCCGCATGGGCAGGAGATGAGCCCGGCGCTCATCGGGGTTTCGGGAAGATTGCGGCGAAACCTCCTGCCCGCCCTCGTCTCGTGTCCGCCGCCCCTCGCGGCGCTCCCGCTAGCCTTGCAATAAGTACTCCTCGATGCTCGCGGCGACCCGATCGGCCGCCTCCTTGGCCGAGTCGCGCGCCAAGTGCGCGTAGCGCGCCGTCGTCTCCAGCCGGCTGTGGCCCAAAAGCTTCCCTATCACGGGCAGCGCCTCGCCGAGCGCCAGCGCCCGCGAGGCGTAGGAATGGCGCAGGTCGTGCAGCCGCACGCCCTCAAGGCCTGCGCGCTTCCTGATCGTCCGCCAGGCCTCGTCGACGTTCGCGAGGCGCGTCCCCGGCTTCCTGCCCGGGATGACCCAGGGGCCGTCGTGGGCGCCGAGGAGACCCGCGAGGAGTTCGACCGCCTGCGGCGGCAGCGCGACGGCCCGCGCGCCCGTCTTGGAATCGGGCAGCCTGAGCTCCCCCGCTTCGAGCGCCACGTCTTCGCGGCGCAGCCCGAGGATCTCGCTCCTGCGGCACCCGGTAAGCGCCAGCAGCCTAATCGCCGCTACCGCGGACGCGGAGGCGCCGCACCGGGCTTCCGCCTCGTCGAGGGCCTCTCCCAGGCGGGTGAACTCCGAATCCGTCAGGAACCGCTCGCGCCTGCGCTCGGGGTATTTCACGAGGGCCTTGCAGGGGTTCGAGGCTCCCTCGGGAACCATTCCCCAGCCCGCGGCCAGGCGGTACATCGAGGAGAGGACGCGGAGCGCCATGTTCGCCACCCCGGGCGTCTCGTAGAGTCCCTGGTGGAACTCCGCCACCTGAGCGCGCGAGAGCGCGGCGATCGGGAGCCTGCCCAGGGCGGGCAGGACGTGGCGGTCGATCACAGAGCGGTAGAGCGCGGCGGTGCCCGGCTTGCACCGCACGGAGACGTATTCCTCCATGTAGCGCGCGCATAGTTCGGCCACCGTGGGGCCGCACACGGGCTTCATGGGCTTGGGGACAGCCTCCTCGCCCGCCTTGATCCGCGCGATGATGTGGGCGGCGCGCTTCCTGGCCTCATCGGCGTTGATCACCCCGTGGCGGCCCACCGCCACGCGCTTGGGACCTTCAGGGCCCCGAGCCTGGGCGATATACACCTTGCTCCCGGTGGGGTAGACCCTGACGCCGAAGCCCGTGAGCTCCCGGTCCCAGAACACCGTGTCCTTATGGACCCTAAGCTTACCTACTGCACGGCTGGAAAGCGTCCCGTGTTTCGTCTTCGCCATCTCTAGGTGACCCTCCCGTTCGCGACGTGGGCGCCGATGCTCCCGCCCACCCGTACCGCCGCCTCCCTCTCGGCCTCGCGCATCAGGTGCGCGTAGCGCGCGCTCGTCGCCACGCTCGTGTGGCCGAGGAGTTTCCCGATGGTGTAGAGGCTCTCGCCGAGCGCCAGCGCACGCGACGCGTAGGAATGACGAAGGTCGTGGATGCGCACGTCTGGAAGCCCCGCCCGCTCTCTTATCGGCCGCCAGTAGTGGTGCAGGCCCGTCAGGGGTTTTCCCGGTCTCTGGCCCGCGATCACCCAGGGGTTGTCTTCAGAACGAGGGATGGCGTCGAGCACCCTGAGCACGGGCCTCGTCAGGGGAACCATGCGGGGACCCGCCTTGGCGTCCCTCAAGCGCAGATCCCCCGCCGTGCGGTCCACGTCGTCCCACCCGAGATTCAGTATCTCGCCCCTGCGGCACCCGGTGAGTGCGAGCAGCCGGATCGCCGCGATCGCGGGCGGCCATACCCCGCCCTCCGCACAGGCCCACCTGAGCGCACGGCCCAGGCGGCGGTATTCCTCGGGCGTCAGGAACCGCTCGCGCTTACGCGTCCTGTAGCGGCGCACGGAGAGGCAGGGGTTCCGCCCGGGCGGGACCAGCTCCCACGCTTCCGCCAGGGTGTACATCCGCGAGAGCAGATGGACCGCCCGGTTCGCCAGGACCGGTGTATCGCGAAGGCCGTGGTGAAGCGCCGCGGCTTCCGCCCCGCCGACCTCTTCCAGTCCCATACCGCCCAGGACGGGCAGGATGTGCCCCTCCAGCACCGTGCGGTACGCGGCGACGCTGGCGGGTTTCAGGTGTTTTTCCACGTGGGTGCGCATGAAGCGCTCGGCGAGTCCCGCCACGGTGGTCTTCGCCCCGGGCGCAGCAGCGCTCAAATCCTCGCCGCGCTTGATGCGGTCGATAATGAGGGCGGCCTGTTTCCTGGCCTCATCAGTGGCCATTTCACCGTGGTGACCGAGCGTCACGCGTTTGGGACCCGCCGGTCCCCGGGATTGCACCACGTAGGCCTTACGGCCCGTCGTGTGGACGCGCACACCGAAGCCCGCCAGTTCCCGGTCCCAGAAAACCGCGTCCTTCCCGTTGACCTTGAGCGCGTCGACGGTGCGCTTGGTGAGTTTCAGATCGCTTCGCTTCGGCATCCCGCCTCCTCAAGCATGTAATCATATCGCATACGAACGGCATCAAACTGGAGGGTATCCAAGCATACGTGTGTCGAAAACGCAAGGGGCGTCGGGATACGGAATAACGGAAATATGATATTATAAACAACTAGTTATGGTAGACAAGCGCAGCCAATCGTACCCTAGCGTGGTCACCGGGTCCACGATAATGATTAATCGAATTTTTCGGAAATTCCCTTGCACCCGGACGAAGCGACCGGCGCCTTCATCATACCGGAATCCCCCGGACCCGCGCGGACGGCAAATGCGGGCAAATGCGCCGCGTGAACCCGCCCGCCGTTGCCAAAACCGGGCGCCGCCCCTAGTATTCCCGCATCGTCTGAAACCGGAAACCGCTCCCTCCGCCGTGAGGGACGAACCGACAAGAGACAACACGAAAGGATGCGTCATGGAGGATAAAGCCGGGGCGTTCCGCCTCGAAGAAGCGAGCATCGAAGACCTGCACGCGGCGATTCGCGCCGGCCGCACGACGTGCGCCCAGGTGGTCGAGGCGTACCTCGCGCGCGTGCGCGCGTACAACGGCGTCGCCAGCACCCTCGTCACCGAAGACGGCGCGCCCGTCCCGAAAGCCAGGGGCACGATGCGCGGCGGTTCGCCGCTCGAGTTCCCCACCGAGACCGTGAAGGCCGCCGACTACCTGCCCGATCTGGAGAAATATTCTGGCCCCCCGCTCGAGTTCGGCCGCATGGAGGCCACGGCGTCCGACCCCGAGGTCGAGCAGCAGTACGGCATGATCGTCGGAATCCCGAACGCGGGCCAGGTGAACGCCCTCGCCACCCTGAACATCCGGGGCGAGCGCTCCGTCACCTGCAAAGGCGATTTCGACAGGCATCCATCAGAAGGCCCGCTGCCGCCGGGCGCGCCGCCCATGTGCGAGGTCTTTCGCCACTACCCCGACGCCATCGAGCGCGCGGCGGAGCTCGACGCCGAGTACGGCGCCGACCCCGACATCGAGAAAATGCCGATGTACGGCGTCACGTTCTCCTTCAAGGACCCCTTCGACACGAAGGACATGCGCTCCACCGGCGGGGGTGACGCGGCCTACGATATCGATTTTCCCGCGCGCGACCACATCCTCGTCGAACAGCTCAGGAACAAGGGCGCCATCATCTTCGCCAAGGCCGTGAGCACCGAATACAACGGGCGCGCGGGCGACCCGGGCGGGCGGCACGCGCCCGAGAAGGTGCTGCCCTCCGTCCTGGGCTACCAGCGCAGCACGTGGGGCGGGAACCCGTCCAACCCCTACGACACCACGCGGGCGGCCTCCCTGGGTTCGAGTTCGGGCTCCGCCCTTTCGGTGAGCACGAACATGGTGATGGCGAGCCTGGGCGAGGAGACGAGGGCGTCGTGCCGGGGGCCGTCGAACCACAACGCCGTCGCGCTCATCCTCCCGCACAAGGCGATGCTCGGCTTCGACGGCGGCGCCATCGGGGCGGACATCTACTGCGACAGGAGCGGCGTCATCACGAAATCACTCGCCGATTGCGCCAGGGTGCTCGACGCCCTGAAAGACCCGGTGAACGGCTACTACGACCCGCGCGACCCTTTCACGACGGTGCCGCGCTCCTCCGTTCTGGATACGCCCTACGCGTCGCACATCCGGACGAGCGGGGAGGCGGGCGCGCTCGAGGGCGTGCGTATCGGGGTCATCCGCGAGTCGATGGTCTATCCGAGGGGTTCGAAATCGGAAGAGCCCATCGTGAACGCGGCAGGCCGGGAGATAAAGGAAGTCCTCGGCGAAAAGCTCGGCGCGAAGCTGCTGGAATCCACCGACCCGCTCTGGGCGGGCGACCCCGAGGTCGAGACGATGAAGACGGATTTCCGCCGCGCGCTGGCAAGGCTCATCCCCGTCTTCATGCCGGACATCATGTTCCGGCTCACGCCCGAGGGCGAGCCGCTCTTCACCGAGTTCGCAGAGGCCATCGTGCCCACCGAGTTCGCGCCGGGCGTCGTGTTCGGTTCGGGTGACATGCAGCCCATCGACTACATGCTCGCCATGGGCGAGGGCAGGATCGAGCAGCCGGTAAACCTCGACCTCGCCACCGTGCAGCAGCAGGAACTCGCCATGACGTTCCGCTACCACATCCACCAGTACCTCTCGCGCCGGGCGGAGGACTGGGAGGCGCGCGGCTTCGCCGAGACCATCACGGGCTTTCCCGAGCTGAACGCGCGCTCCAAGTTCTGGGGCGACGACCACCGCGCCGCCTTCAGGAACTGGGAGGAGGTCTCGGACCCGCGCAACCCCCACGGGCACAGGCAGGGGGTGAACGAGCGCATCATGCTGCGCGAGCTCCTGCGCCGCGTGGACATGATGGTGATCCTGGAGAACGACCTCGACGCCCTGGTGCGCCTGCACACCCCGTTCCCGCCCGCCATCATCGGCGGCGCGGTCCAGCCCGGCCTCGTGCTGAACTCACGCCCCGAATCCCAAAGCGGGCCGAACGCGGGGCTGACGGAAGTGCTCGTGCCGGCGGGCTACGTGCGCACGACGTACGACCCGGTATTCGAGCTCAGCGAGGACGGGACGCGGTTCGTCTCCGCCCACAACGATGAAGCCACCACCATCCCGGAGCCCGGCCTGCCGTTTTCCCTCGTCTTCCGCGCCGAACCCGGCAGGGAGGACGTGCTGCTCCAGATCGCCTCGACGTATGAGGCGACTTCGAAGCGCCGCATCCCCCCGCCCGATTTCGGGCCGCTTTAGGGGTGGGCGCAGATAGAGGTCTTGGGGCGGCGCATCCGGGATATCGATGAAAAAGCGCTCTCATGCCGTAGGGGCGCTTCGTGAAGCGCCCGTTTCTCCTCCAAGGAGGGGCCGGGGGGGGGGGCGCCCGCCAGAAAGCGCGGGGGTGGATTGGATAACCC
>VXPH01000063.1:0-3117 GCA_009839615.1 Nitrospinota bacterium | reverse complement strand
GGTTATATCTATTAAAACCCCCGTCCTTGCGGTTGGGGCGCTTCGTTAGCCGCCCTTTTCTCCACCACTAGGGGCCGTTCGCGAACGGCCCCTACAAAATCGCTGGGTTGTGAATTCACTCCCCCCTTGAGGGGGTTGTTGAAAAAGTCTTTGTAGGGGTCGCATATATGCGACCCTTCTGGTTTTCGGCATGCGGGCCGCATGTATGCGGCCCCTACAATACGTTTGCGTGGGACGCTCCCGGCGGGATGGGCGGACACGCAGGTCCGTCTTGCCCCTCGCAACCACCCCATCGCCCGGATGTATTCCCCTTCTCGCATCAAACGCGCTTCACCCGTAGGGGCGGTTCGCGAACCGCCCCTACAGATCGAACCCCTACCGCGCTATTCATGGACATCGGACAGCCACGGGGGCCACGGACAGGCCCTTGAGCCTGTCCGGCTACAAACCCTCTACTTGCAGGGGTCCCATACGGCTTTCCAACAGCCCATCAACGGGCGGCCCACGTGGGTTTTATGATATGCTCCCTTAAAATCAACGGAAGCGTCAAAATTCGATCGCCGCCTCAATGGCGGGTCATTTCACTCATCAGGTGCGGGCGTGAAGCGACCGCTTGTATCCATACAGGCGACTGCCCGCCAGGGAGGATTTCATGACTGACAGTTCCCATCAGAAACCGCTCGACCTGCTCGTTGCGGGCGGCACGGTCGTATCCGGCCAGGGCCGCCAGGAGGCCGCTATCGGCGTCCGGGACGGGAGGGTCGCTTGTATCGGCGCGCCCGAGAGCATGCCGGCCGCCGAAGAGACTCTCGACGTTTCGGGCAAGCTCGTTCTCCCGGGCGTTATCGACCCCCACGTCCATTGCCGGGCGTATTCCAGCCATATCGATTCCCTGGCCGACGTGGCCCGCAGCGCCGCGCACGGGGGCGTCACCACCATGGTCGTTTTCGCCACGGGCGAGGAGAACGAGACCATGCTCACCACGCTCGGGCGCATCCGCGAGGAGGGCGAAGCGGGGAGCGTAATCGACTTCTCGCTGCACGCCTGGATATTCGAGGATTTCGAGTATCTCGCCGAGATCCCCAAGGCCATCGACAGCGGCGTCACGACCTTCAAGGTCATGATGGGCTACAAGAAGCGGGGACGCGGCCGCTGCATCCCGGACGAATACTTCTACGCGGCGCTCGATATCGCGGGGCGGCACGGGGGCACCGTGCTCGTCCACGCCGAAAACGGTCCCGTCATCGACTACCTGGAGAACAAGGCTTTTGACGCCGGAATGGACGGCGCCGACTTCCAGGAATACTCACGCCCGCCCGAGCTCGAGGCCGAAAATGTTGCGCGCTCGATCCACCTGGCCGATCTCGCGGGCTGCCCGCTCTACATCGTTCACCTCACCTCGACGCTGGCCCTCGATGAGGCGCAGCGCGGGCTGGCGGCCGGCAAGAACATCGTCGTGGAAACCTGCCCGCAATACCTGACCTTGACCGGCGATGCCATACGCGAGATGGGCGCCCCGGCCAAGGTCGCGCCTCCGCTGCGCGAGGAGGCCGACATCGCAGCGCTCTGGAAGGCGATCCAGGAGGGGTGGATCAGCCTCATCGGGAGCGACCACGCCCCCTACACCGTGGCGCAGAAGAACGACCCGCCCTTCACCGAGTCGCCCTTCGGGGCGCCCGGCATCGAGACCCTCCTGCCGGTTCTCTACAGCGAGGGCGTCGCCCAGGGGAGGATTTCGGCAGAGCGCCTCGTGCAGCTCACGAGCGAGAATCCGGCGCGCACCCTGGGCTGCTACCCGCAGAAAGGCGCGCTTCTCGTCGGCTCGGACGCCGACCTCGTCGTGATCGACCCCGAAGGACGCTCGACCGTCACGGCGGCGGGGCAGCACACGAATTCCGACTACACGCTCTTCGAGGGGTGGGAGCTCACCGGTCGGCTTGAGCACAGTCTCCTGCGCGGAAAGCCGCTCTTGAGAGACGGGGAGCTCGTGCAGGAGCCCGGCTACGGACAGTTCGTCCCGCGCGCCGCGTCCGGGGCCGCCCTGTAGGAGGTCGAAACCATGAAGTTCGCCTTGCACTACAGCTACCAGTCCCGCACCGGAGACTGGGTGGGCGCCTATCACAATTCGCTGGAGCAGATCGCCCTGGCGGAGAGCTACGGCTTCGACATGGTGACGACGAGCGAGCACCACATGGTGGAGGACAACGGCTATTTCCCCTCCAACATGGTGACCGCCGCCGGCATCGCCACCCGGACGGAGAGGATGCGCGTCGGCACCTGCGTCCTCCTCCTCCCCTTCTATCACCCGCTGTCGGTGGCCGAGGACGCGGCGGTGCTGGACATCATGTCCAAGGGCCGCTTCGTGCTGGGGGTGGGGCTCGGCTACAGGCGGGAAGAATTCGCGGCCTTCAATGTGCCTTTCGAGGATCGCGCCGCCCGCTTCGAAGAATCTCTCGGGCTCCTGCGCCGGCTGTTGACGGAGCGGGGCGTGACGCATCCGGGCCCCTGTTTTCCGATGACCGACGTCACCCTCATGCCCCGGCCCGAGCAGACGCCCTGCCCGCCCATCTGGGTGGGGGCCAAGCTGCCCGCCGCCGTCCGCCGCGCCGCACGCATGGGAGACGCATGGCTCTCCGACCCGGTCACCCCGCTCAAGGTTCTCAAGGAACGGAAACAGATATACCTCGACGCCCTCGCCGAGGCGGGGAAGGACCCATCCGGCGTGGAGTTCCCCCTGAGACGCGAAGCCTACGTGGCCGAGGAGAGCGAGCAGGCCTGGGAGGAGGCGCGCGAACCCATGCTCTACAACTACCAGGAATATCTCGATTGGGGCCATCTGGTCGACGACGAGGGCAGACCGGTGGAGCGGGGCGCGGAAGCGACGGAGAGTCTCCGGCAGCGCTTCATCCTGGGCTCGCCGGATGACTGCATCCGCCAGATCGAACGATACCGCGACGAACTCGGAACGACCTCCATGCACTTCCGCATGCAGTTCCCGGGTCTTGCTCACGCCAAGATAATGAACGCGATCCGGCTGCTCGGGGAGGAAGTCCTCCCGCATTTTCAGACCACGGCAAAGTAGGGGCCTGCCGGACTTTAGGGGCGGTTGAAAAACCC
>VXPH01000076.1 GCA_009839615.1 Nitrospinota bacterium | reverse complement strand
GAGGGGGGCCGCACGGTGGGGGCCGGCGTCGTCACCGAGGTCGTCGAGTAGAGCGGTAAGGCGGTCGTTTCGGAATATATGTAAAGGTTTTCACAGGCCAGTGGCTCAATTGGCAGAGCACCGGACTCCAAATCCGGCGGTTGGGGGTTCGAGTCCCTCCTGGCCTGCCATGAATCCGGGGGGCGGACCCGGGTTCGAAAATGTCGGAGGCGGCTGCGGAGAGCGGATGGATGAATAACAAGGTGATGGGCTGGATTCATCAGGGGCGCACCTTTCTGCGCGACGTGCAGAGCGAAGCGAAGCGCGTGACGTGGCTCGATATGCGCCAGACGGCGGCGCAAACCGCCGTCGCTCTCGTGTTCGTCTTCATCATTGCGATATATTTGGGGCTCGTCGACTTGGCATTGTCCCGGGCTGTCAGCTATTTCCTTAATTTCGGCTTCTAGGTCAGGATTCCGGCATGTCCATGAACTGGTACGTGGTGCACACCTATTCGGGTTTTGAAAACAAGGTGAAGCGTTCGATCGAAGAGCAGTTTCGCGGGAAGGAATACGAGGAGAAGCTCGGTGAAATCGTGGTTCCCACCGAGCAAGTGGTGAAGGTGAAGGGCGGGAAGCGGCGTACGACCTCCCGGAAATTCTTCCCCGGCTACATCCTGATCAAGATGGAGTGTGACGAAGACACCTGGTATGTCGTCAAGAATACGCCGAAGGTAACGGGTTTTCTGGGCGGAACGGCGCCGAGTCCCCTTTCTGAAGGCGAGATGGAAAACATCCTGAAGCAGATGAGCGGAGAGGCCGAGAAGCCCAAGCCCAAGATTGATTTCGAAAAAGGCGAGAGCATCCGGGTGATAGACGGGCCTTTCGTGAACTTCACCGGCGAGATCGACGAGGTTCACGCCGACAGAGGAAAGCTCAAAGTCATGGTCAGCATTTTCGGTCGCGCGACGCCAGTGGAACTCGAGATGCTCCAGGTGGAGAAGGTTTAGCGAAGAAAAGATTCATCGGGGGCGTGTTCGCCGCGTTCGGCAAATAGAGCGGGGCAAAGCCCGGGCAAAGCGTCAGGCTTTGGTTGCTCTGAGAGGAAAAAATGGCGAAAGAAGCGGTTGGCATCATCAAACTTCAAATTCCGGCCGGTCAGGCGAACCCCGCCCCGCCCGTTGGTCCTGCGCTGGGCCAGCAGGGCGTAAACATCATGGAGTTCTGCAAGGCCTTCAACGCGCAGACCCAGGGCAGGGAAGGCACGATTATTCCGGTCGTGATCTCCGTGTACGCGGACAAGAGTTTCACCTTCATCATGAAGAGTCCGCCCGCCTCCGCTCTCCTCAAGCAGGCCGCCGCCCTGGCGAAAGGTTCTTCGGAACCCGGGCGCGAGGGCGTGGGCAGCGTCACGCGCAAACAGCTTGAGGAAATCGCGGAGATCAAGAAAGAGGACTTGAACAGTGCCGACCTCGAAGGGGCCGTCCGGATCATCGAGGGTACGGCCCGCAGCATGGGAATCGAGGTCAGCGGCTAGTTTTATTGAGCGAAGGTGGGAGGTGCCCGCACCGGGCGTCGTTCGAACCACGCAGGAGGAGGCAGGGAAAATGCCCAAGCACGGCAAGAATTACAAGCAAGCCCGGGAGCGAATCGACAGGGAAAATCGGCTTCCGCTCTCGGAAGCGGTCGGTTTGGTGAAGGAGATTTCCTCGGCGAAATTCGACGAGACCGTCGAGATCTCTGCAAAGCTCGGTGTCGACCCGCGCCATGCGGAGCAGATGGTGAGGGGAAGCGTCGTTCTGCCCAACGGCATTGGCAAGGAAGAGCGCGTCGTGGCGTTCGCCAAGGGCGAGAAGGTGGCCGAGGCCAAAGAAGCGGGTGCGGAATACGTGGGTGCGGATGATCTGGCCGAGAAGATTCAGGGCGGCTGGATGGAATTCGACCGCGTGGTGGCGACGCCCGATGTCATGAGTGTCGTGGGCAAGCTCGGACGGCTGCTCGGGCCGCGCGGCATGATGCCCAACCCCAAATCCGGCACCGTCTCCTTCGACGTGGGCCGCATGGTCAAGGAGATCAAGGCGGGCAAAGTGGAATACCGCGTGGACAAGGCGGGCATCATCCACGCCCCGGTCGGAAAGGTGAGTTTCGAGGAAAAAGCGCTCTCCGAGAACGTCTCGGCGGTCGTGGACGCGCTCGTTCGCGCGAAGCCCGCGGCGAGCAAAGGGGTGTACTTCAAGGGTCTCACCATCTCCAGCACGATGGGGCCCGGCGTGAAGGTCGACCACCAGTCTCTTCTCGCGGCATTGAAATAAGGAGGCCCTGACATGGCGACGGCAGTTGTAGAGAAGGGGAGGCTGGCGGCGGGCAAGGCGCCCCGCGACGATAAGCTCGAGGCGATAGAGGCGCTCCAGACTCGTTTTCACGAGACCACATCTTTGGTGTTGTTCGATTACCGCGGGCTGAGCGTTGCGCAGATGACCGCGCTCAGGCGACAGACGCGAGAGGCGGGCGTTCGGCTCTCCGTCGTCAAGAATTCGCTCACCGAGCGCGCGGTGGAGGGCACGGATTTCGAGGAGTTGCGGGGAAGGCTCGTCGGACCGATTTCCATCGTGACGACCGACGGCGACCCCTCGACGCCGGCGAAGATACTCAAGGACTTCGTCAAGGGAGAGTCCGCCGGCGCGATCAAGGGCGGCGTTCTGGACGGCAGATTCCTGGAAACCGCCGAGGTGGAGTCGCTCGCGGACTTGCCCTCGCGCGAAGTGCTGCTCTCGATGTTGCTATCCGCATTGCAGGCCCCTGTCGCGGGTCTGCCGAGGGTTCTGAACGGCGTCATTTCCCAGCTCATAAATGTCGTCGACGCCATTGCCAAAAAGAAAGAATAGGTGTAATATAGCTGTTTGCCCTTAGAAGGGGGGCAAGCGGCGAAATTTCCCAAAATAAAATGGCCTTGATCTGGCCGATGGTCTATTGCGAATCCGAGGAAAGGGCGAATTGTGGCGACCAAAGAGGAAGTAATCGATTTCATTGAAAACATGACGGTGATGGAGTTGAGCGAACTCGTCAAGGAGCTCGAGGAGAAGTTCGGCGTAACCGCGGCCGCGCCCATGATGGTGGCCGGAGCGGGTGTGGCGGCGGGCGGCGACGCGGGCGAAGCGGCGGAGGAGCAAACCGATTTCACCGTCACCCTCAAAGCTTTTGGTTCGGAAAAAATCAAAGTAATCAAGACCGTCCGCGAACTGACCAACCTTGGTCTCAAGGAGGCGAAAGACTTGGTGGAAAGCGCACCCCAAGCCGTCGTAGAGGCGGTTCCCAAGGAAGACGCCGAAGCTGCTGCCGATAAACTCAAAGCGGTAGGTGCGGAGGTGGAAATCACATAGAGCTCACCCGGGATGCCGATGGCCTGATCCCTGTCGTTCGCGGCGGGGTCGGCGCTTTACTCGTATCGCCCCCACTTTCTTGAGGTGAGCCAACATGAATGTAAAAAATGGCAAGAACGGCCGTCGGGTTCGTGAGGATTTCGCCTCTATACCTGCGGTTATCGATACTCCGAATCTGATCGACATTCAGCTATCTTCCTACGAGCGATTCCTCCAATGGGAAACGCAACCCTCCGAGCGTCGCACGGACGAGGGCCTTGAGGGCGTGTTTCGCAGCGTATTTCCGATCTCGGATGCCGCAGAGAACGTAACGCTCGAATATCTCGGCTATGAAATAGGGGTCTGGGAGTCGAAGGGCAACGAATATCCCAACCTTGGCGGCCCCGGAGTGAAGGACGATGACGGGGTGGAGGTCTTCTGTCGGCAAAAGCACGAGGCCGATGAATGCCGCCAGAGAGGGATGACCTACGTCGCGCCTCTGCGCGTCATGCTACGCCTCACGGTGTATGAGCACGATGAGCAGACCAAGGAGCGCCGCGTCCGCGAAGTGAAGGAGCAAAAGGTATACCTCGGGGAAATCCCCCTGATGACGGAGAACGGCACCTTCATCATCAACGGCACGGAGCGCGTCGTCGTCAGCCAGATGCACCGCTCTCCCGGCGCCTTTTTCAGCGCGGACAAGGTGAAGCCCACCGCCAAATCGGCCTTTACGGCCCGGCTCATCCCCTACCGGGGCAGCTGGCTGGACTTCGAATTCGACAGCAAGGATTTGCTCTTCGTCCGAATCGACAGGCGCCGCAAACTTCCCGTCACCGTTCTGCTGCGGGCGTTCGGCCTGGATAAGGACGATATTCTCAATTCCTTCTACCAGAGCGAGGAGCTCTTCTACGACGAAAAGAGGGACGCTTATTACAAGAAACTCTCCGAACTCATGGTGAACCAGAGGATTTTCGAGGACATCGTCCTCCCCGAGACGGGCGAACTCGTTCTGCGGGCGGGGCGCAAGTTCACGCGCGCCGCTCTTCGGAAGCTTCAGTCCGCGGGCGTGGAGACCCTCGAACTCAAGGATGAGGAAGTCGTCGGGGGCATTCTGGCCCAGCCGGTGGCCGATCCCGAAACCGGCGAGGTGCTGTTCGACACGAACCTCGAAATCACGTCCGAGGTTCTCGCCGCCCTGCGAGATAAGAAAATCTCCAAGCTCGCCATTCTCTACGTCTCCGGCGTGGGGGCGGACAGGACCATCCGCGACACCCTGACTTCGGATAAATGCGAGACGCAGGAAGACGCCCTCGTCGAGATATACAAGCGCCTGCGCCCGGGCGATCCGCCGACGAAAGAAACGGCGCGGCTCCTTTTCGAAAACCTTTTCTTCAACTCGAAACGGTACGACCTCTCGCGCATCGGGCGTTTGAAGCTGAACACGAAACTGGGCCTGAACCTCCCGCTGGATCAGAGAACGCTCACGCTCAACGACGTCATCGCCACGGTCCGCTACATCATCGAGCTGCGCCACGGCCAGGGGGCGGTGGACGACATCGATCATCTCGGCAACCGGCGCGTGCGCTCCGTGGGCGAGTTGCTCGAAAGCCAGTTCCGCGTCGGTCTCGTGCGCATGGAGCGCGCCATTCGCGAACGGCTGAGCATCCAGGACATGGACAATCTGCTGGTGCGCGATCTGGTCAACTCCAAGATGATCACGGCGGCGGTGAAGGAATTTTTCGGCTCCAGCCAGTTGAGCCAGTTCATGGACCAGACGAATCCCCTCTCGGAGATCACCCACAAGCGCAGGCTCTCGGCCCTGGGACCCGGGGGTCTGACGCGTGATCGGGCCGGTTTCGAGGTGCGCGACGTTCATGCCACCCACTACGGCCGCATTTGCCCGATCGAGACGCCCGAGGGGCCGAACATCGGGCTGATTGCGAGCCTTTCCACGTATGCGCGCGTGAATCAATACGGATTCATCGAAACGCCCTGCCGCAAGGTGGTGAGCGGACGCGTGGGAGCATCGGTCGAATGGCTCTCGGCGATCGATGAGGACAAGTACAAGATTGCCCAGGCGAACGCACCCGTGGACGATAAGGGCAACCTCGTCAACGAATTCGTCTCCGCGAGGACGAGCGGGGAGTTCGTCATGGTGCCCCGCGAGCAGGTGGACTACATGGACGTCTCGCCCAAGCAGTTGGTGAGCGTGGCCACCTCTCTCATTCCCTTCCTGGAGAATGACGACGCGAACCGAGCGCTCATGGGCTCGAACATGCAGCGCCAGGCGGTTCCCCTGTTGCGGCCCGAGGCGCCCTTCGTCGGCACCGGCATGGAGGGAATCGCGGCAAGGGACTCGGGCGCGGTCGTCATCGCGCAATGCGACGGCCGGGTGGCGAGCGTGGACGCGACCAGAATCGTGATTCGCGCGACCGAGCAGGCGGGAAACCTGGCCGAAGAGGGCGTCTACATTCACAATCTGGTGAAGTATCGCCGTTCGAACCAGAACACCTGCATCAACCAGAAACCCATCGTGCACGTGGGCCAGGAGGTGAAGAAGGGCGATATCATCGCGGATGGGTTCTCCACCGACCAGGGTGAGCTCGCTCTGGGCAGAAACATGCTCGTCGCCTTCATGCCCTGGAACGGCTACAACTTCGAGGACGCCATCGTCATCTCCGAAAAGGTGGTGAAAGAGGACATCTACACCTCCCTGCACATCGAGGAGTTCGAGATCGAGGCGCGCGACACGAAGCAGGGGCCCGAGGAGATCACGCGCGACATCCCGAATCAGAGCGAAGAGGCGCTGCGCGACCTCGATGAGAGCGGCATCGTTCGCGTGGGCGCGCGGGTCAACCCGGGAGACGTGCTCGTCGGGCGCATCACCCCCAAAGGAGAGACGCAGCTCAGCCCCGAGGAGAAGCTCCTGCGGGCCATCTTCGGTGAGAAGGCGGGCGACGTCCGAGATTCTTCGCTCAGAGTGCCTCCGGGGATCGAGGGGACGGTCGTGGAAGTCCGTGTCTTCTCCAGGCGCGGCGCGGAGAAGGACGCCCGCATGCAAGAGATCGAGGATGCGGAGATCGAGAGGCTGGAGAAGGACTACGGCGATGAAATCAATATCCTGAACGATGAGGGCGATGCGAGAATCCGCTCTCTGCTCATCGGGCAGCGTGCCCTCGCCGATGTGGTTCACCCCAGAACGAATGAGAGCCTCTTCTCCAAGGGGGAGGAACTCAACGAGGAGGGCCTCGCGAAGCTCAGCGGTGTCCACCTCCTAAGTCTGCCCGTCGAGAAGGAATTGCTCGATCAGATCAAGGCTCTGTCCGACCACACGAACGAGCAGGTCGAACTGCTCGACAGCATTCTGCAGGAGAAGATAGCCAAGCTTCAGCGCGGCGACGAGCTTCCCCCCGGCGTTCTCAAGATGGCGAAAGTCTACGTGGCCATGAAGCGCAAGCTCCAGGTGGGCGACAAGATGGCGGGCCGCCACGGCAACAAGGGTGTTGTGTCCATCATCGTTCCCGAGGAGGACATGCCCTATCTCGAAGACGGCACGCCCATCGAGATCGTGCTCAACCCCCTCGGCGTGCCCTCACGAATGAACGTCGGCCAGATTCTGGAGACGAACCTGGGTTGGGCCGCGAAGGTGCTGGGCAAGCATTTCGCGACGCCGGTGTTCGACGGCGCGACGGAGCAGGACATCGTGCGCTTTACGGAAGAGGCGGAGTTGCCGCCTTACGGCAAAACCCAGCTATATGACGGAAAAACCGGCCAGCCCTTCGAGCAGAAAGTCACGGTGGGGATGATCTACATGCTCAAACTCCACCACCTCGTGGACGACAAGATTCACGCGCGCTCGACGGGCCCGTATTCCCTGGTGACGCAACAGCCCCTCGGCGGCAAGGCACAGTTCGGCGGGCAGCGCCTCGGTGAGATGGAGGTGTGGGCGCTCGAGGCCTATGGCGCCGCCAAGACGCTGCAGGAGATATTGACGGTGAAGAGCGACGATGTCTCCGGACGCACGCGGATTTATGAGTCCATCGTGAAAGGAGAGAACTCGCTCGAGGCGAGTCTGCCGGAGTCCTTCAACGTGCTGATGAAGGAGCTTCAGAGTCTCGCCCTCGATGTCGAATTGATAGAGAGCGGCGAGGCGCCGGGCTAGACCTGAATTTTTGAGCTTGTTTGTTCGGCGGTTCCATCGGCCGTCGCCCAAGGGATGACGCACATACTCCCAAGGAGGGTTGAATTGGACAGCAACTTGAATCTATTCGAAAAGCCGAAGGATCCTGTTTCTTTCGACGCGATACGCATTCGCATCGCCTCTCCGCACACCATTCGCGCCTGGTCTTCGGGCGAGGTGAAAAAACCTGAGACCATCAACTACCGGACGTTCCGGCCCGAGCGGGACGGGCTGTTCTGCGCGGTCATATTCGGCCCCGTGAAGGATTACGAATGCCTTTGCGGCAAGTACAAGCGGATGAAGTACCGGGGCGTGGTTTGCGAGAAATGCGGCGTCGAGGTCATTTCCTCGAAAGTGCGGCGCGAGCGCCTGGGCCATATCGAACTGGCCACACCGGTCTCTCACGTGTGGTTTTTCAAGGGCCTGCCCAGTCGAATCGGCAATATGCTCGACATGACGCTGCGCGAACTGGAGCGCATTCTCTATTTCGAGAACTACGTCGTCATCGATCCGGGCGAGACGGATCTCAAGAAATTCGAACTCCTCACGGAGGAGCAGTACCGGAAGGTTTATGAGGAATATGACGAGGACGAGTACAAAATCGGCATCGGCGCGGAAGCGATTCGCGAACTGCTCGCTCAGTTGGACCTCGAGACGCTCTCCGCGGAACTCAAGACGGAGATTCGCGACACTTCGAACCTGCAAAAGCGCCGCAAGCTCATCAAGCGCCTCAAGGTGGTGGACTCTTTCAAGAATTCGGGTAACCGCGCCGAGTGGATGATACTCGAAGTCATTCCGGTGCTGCCGCCCGAGCTCAGGCCCCTGGTGCCGCTCGACGGCGGCCGCTTCGCCACGAGCGACCTGAACGATCTCTACCGCCGGGTCATCAACCGCAACAACCGCCTGCTCAGGCTCCAGGAATTGCGGGCGCCGGACATCATCATCCGAAACGAGAAGCGTATGCTCCAGGAGGCGGTGGACGCGCTGTTCGACAATGGCCGCAGGGGCCGACTGCTCCGCGGTCCCAACAAGCGCCCCCTCAAGAGCCTCTCCGACATGCTCAAAGGGAAACAAGGCCGCTTTCGCCAGAATCTTCTGGGCAAGCGGGTGGATTACTCGGGCCGCTCGGTCATAGTCATCGGCCCTGAGCTCAAGTTCAACGAATGTGGTCTGCCCAAGAAGATGGCGCTGGAACTCTTCAAACCCTTCATATTCAACCGGTTGGAGGAGAAGGGTCTGGTCGCCACCATCAAGGCGGCGAAAAAGATGGTCGAAGAAGAGCGCCCCGAGGTGTGGGACGTGCTCGAAGAAGTGGTTCGCAACCATCCGGTGATACTCAATCGCGCGCCCACGCTGCATCGTCTCGGCATGCAGGCTTTCATGCCGGTTCTGGTGGAAGGCAAGGCCATCCGGGTGCACCCTCTCGTGTGCGCGGCGTTCAACGCGGATTTCGACGGGGATCAGATGGCGGTGCACGTGCCCCTTTCGGTGGAGGCCGTGGAGGAGACGCGCGTGCTGATGCTCTCGGCGAACAACATTCTCTCGCCGGCCAACGGCATGCCTCTGGCCGTGCCCAGCCAGGACATCATTCTGGGTTGCTACTACCTGACGAAGCCGCGCGGCGGCTCCAAGGGCGAGGGCCACGTGTTCGCCAACGTGGGCGAGGCGAGAGTCGCATTCGACCAGGGCGAGGTGGGTCTGCAGACGCGCATCCGGATTCGCCTTGGAGACGAATTGGTGGAAACCACCGTCGGACGGGTTCTCCTGTTCGAGATTTTGCCCGAAGGCGTTCCCTTCGAGGCGGCGAACTGCGTCATGGACAAGCGCGCGCTCACGCGGCTCGTCGCCACCTGCTACGAAAAGGCGGGCCGCTCGAAGACAGTGACGTTCCTCGACGCACTCAAGAACCTCGGCTTCACGCACGCCACACAGGCGGGCATCTCCATCTCCATCGATGACATGAAGGTGCCGGTCAGCAAGGGCGAACTCACCGAAGATGCCCGGGGCGAGGTGTTGGAAGTCGAAAAGGAATATCGCGACGGCTTGATTACGGATGGAGAGCGCTACAACAAGATCATCGACATCTGGTCGCACGTGACCGAAGAGGTCTCGGGAGAGATGTTCAAGGTGCTCGAGCAGGACGATGAAACCGCGATGAGCGGCCCCGGCGGCGAGGACGGCCAGCCGTTCGACTTCAACCCCATCTACATCATGGCCGATTCGGGGGCGCGCGGCAGCACGGCCCAGTTGCGCCAGCTCGGCGGAATGCGGGGTTTGATGGCCAAGCCTTCGGGCGAGATCATCGAAACGCCGATCACGGCGAACTTCCGCGAGGGTCTCTCGGTGCTCCAGTACTTCATATCCACGCACGGCGCTCGCAAGGGGCTGGCGGACACCGCGCTCAAGACGGCGAACAGCGGATATCTGACGCGTAGGCTGGTCGACGTGGCCCAGGACATCATCATCAACGAGGAAGACTGCGGGACCATCAACGGCATCGAGATGAGCGCCCTCGTCGAAGGAGGCGAGATCATCCAGACGCTGGGCGAGCGCATCATCGGCCGGATCGCTTTGAACGATATCCGGGACCCCTTCAACAACGAAGTTCTCTGCGCGGCGGGTGAGGAAATCAACGAGGAGAAGGTTCGATTTATCGAAAATGCCGGGGTGGAGAGGGTCACGATACGATCGGTTCTCACGTGTGAGTCCCACTCGGGCGTTTGTTCGAAATGCTATGGCCGGAGTTTGGCCACGGGCCAGCTCGTGGAAGTAGGAGAGGCGGTCGGCGTTATCGCCGCCCAGTCCATCGGCGAGCCGGGCACGCAGCTCACCATGCGCACGTTCCACATCGGCGGCACGGCCACGCGCGCGGGTGAGCAGAGCACGGTGGAGGCCAAGCGCGAAGGTTTCGTGAAATACATCAACTTGCGAATCATCACGAGCAAGAAGGGCGATCTGATCAACATGAACCGCAACGGGCAGATCGCCATTTGCGACGAGACGGGCCGCGAGCGCGAGCGCTACCCCGTGGTCTACGGCGCCTACGTCCGCGCACGGGAGAATTCCAGGGTGAGCGAGGGAGAGATTCTCCTCGAGTGGGATCCCTACACGTTTTCAATTATGGCGGAAAAAGAGGGAACCATCGCGCTGCTCGACGTCATCGAGGGTCTCACCATGCAGGAGGAGATCGATGAGATCACTGGTCTCTCTCGCCGGGTGATCCTCGATCATGCCGATGAGAAACTCCAGCCGCGCGCTGCTTTGCTCGATGCAGCGGGCGAGCAAATCTCCGTATATCCCTTGCCTGCCGGCGCGCACATCAGCGTCCAAGAGGGGGAGGCGATCTCCGCCGGCGACATCATATTCAAGATCACGCGCGAAACGTCCAAAACCAAGGACATCACGGGTGGTCTGCCGCGCGTCGCCGAGTTGTTCGAAGCGCGCAAGCCCAAGGAGAACGCCGTGATCTCCGAGATCAACGGACACGTGAAGTTCGCCGGTACGCTACGGGGCATGCGCCGCCTTTTGGTCGTCTCCGAAGAGGGCGATGAGCGTGAGTATCTCATCCCCCGTGGCAAGCACGTAAACGTGCAGGAGGGGGATTACGTCCGGGCGGGCGAGCCGCTCATGGACGGCGCGGTGAATCCGCACGACATCCTGGCGGTACTCGGCGAGAATGAATTGCAGAACTACCTCGTCAACGAGGTGCAGGAGGTGTATCGCCTCCAAGGCGTGAACATCAACGACAAGCACATCGAGATTATCGTGCGGCAGATGCTCAGGAGGCTCGAGGTCGTCGATCCGGGAGAGACCGACCTCGTCATCGGCGAGCAGGTGACGCGCGATCTGTTCCAGCGGCGCAACCAGGAGGCCGAGGAAGAGGGGAAAACCCCGGCGACGGGCCGGCCCATCCTGCTCGGCATCACCCGCGCCTCTCTGTCCACGGACAGCTTCATCTCGGCTGCCTCCTTCCAGGAGACCACCCGCGTGCTCACGCAGGCCGCGGTTTCCGGTAAGGTGGACTTCCTGCGGGGTCTCAAGGAAAACGTCATCATGGGCAGGCTCATTCCGGCGGGCACCGGCGCGCGCCGATACCAGCAGGTGGAGCTTCTCTCCCCTGAGGTCGAGTTGGCGCCCATCGGCGATGATATTCCCGCGATCGTGGATGAGGAAGAGGAAACGGCCCCCGCGACGGAAGAGGGGGTGCCCTCGGAATAACCCCTTGAAATATGTAATTTTTTCCGTACGCAAGGTTGACATGAGCGCGTGTAGGGCTATAATCGCCGCTTCGTTGTCTGGCGAGTGTGGTTCTTGAAGTCGCAGAGCCTCGCAAGTAATTGAAATAATTATGGATATTTGGCTGCCCCATCTCGGGACCCAGCCGAAGATGAAATAAAAGGCCCCGAGATGAGGGTAAAGAACGCTTTGGTCTCGAAAGAGCAGGTTTTTTCGGGGCGGTTTTCTCATGATTCGGAGTGAACGGTGCCGACGATCAGCCAGTTGATACGCAAGGGACGCAAGCGGATTCAGACGAAAACTGACTCTCCGGCGCTGCGCAATTGTCCCCAGAAGCGCGGCGTTTGCGTACGCGTGTATACGACGACGCCCAAGAAGCCGAACTCGGCGCTCCGGAAGGTCGCGCGTGTGCGCCTCACCAACGGAATGGAGGTGACCACCTACATCCCCGGAGAGGGCCACAACCTTCAGGAACACTCCATCGTCTTGATCCGCGGCGGACGCGTGAAGGATCTGCCCGGTATTCGCTATCACGTCGTCCGGGGAACGCTCGACAGCGTGGGCGTAGAGGCGCGTCGTAACGGGCGCTCCAAATACGGAGCGAAAAAGCCGAAGTAGGCGGCGTTCTCGTTTGAGATTTAGCAGGGAGATTCATTTTCCATGGCGCGAAGAAAAAGGGCCACGAAAAGAACCGTTTTGCCGGATCCGAAGTTCAACGACCGGCTGGTGACCAAGTTCATCAACTCCTTGATGCTCAAGGGGAAGAAGAGTCTGGCCGAGCGCGTGTTCTACGGGGCGATGGACGTGGTGGAGGAGAAGATGAAGGAAGACCCCATCAAGGTCTTCAAGCGCGCCATGGACAACGTGAAGCCCGCATTAGAGGTTCGCTCCAGGCGCGTGGGCGGCGCCACCTATCAGGTGCCGGTGGAAGTACGGCCCGACAGGCGCACGGCGCTCAGCATCCGCTGGATCATCCAGAACGCCCGGAGCCGGGACAGAAAGATTGCGAACGGCCTCGCCGCCGAGATCATGGACGCCGCGAACGATACGGGCGGCGCCGTTCGCTTGAGAGAGAACACGCACCGGATGGCGGAGGCGAACAAGGCCTTTGCCCATTATCGTTGGTAGAGATGCAGGAAGGATAAGCCGTGCCCAGCGAAGCGCTCAGAAAAACGAGAAACATCGGCATCATGGCGCACATCGATGCCGGCAAGACGACGACGACCGAGCGCATCCTGTTCTACACGGGCAGGACCCACAAGATGGGCGAGGTGCATGACGGCGCGGCCACCATGGACTGGATGGCGCAAGAACAAGAGCGCGGCATCACCATCACTTCCGCGGCGACGCGCTGCGCCTGGAACGATCACGTCATCAACATCATCGACACGCCCGGCCATGTGGATTTTACGGCCGAGGTGGAAAGAAGCCTGCGGGTTCTCGATGGCGCGGTAGCGGTGTTTTGCGCCGTGGGCGGCGTGGAGCCGCAAAGCGAGACCGTCTGGCGTCAAGCGGAGAAATACGACGTGCCCCGCCTCGTGTTCGTCAACAAGATGGATAGAACGGGCGCGGATTTCCAAAGGGTGGTCGATGAAGTCAGGGAGCGCCTCGCCGCGAACCCGCTCGCACTGCAATTGCCGATCGGAGCGGAAGAAAACTTCGCCGGTCTGGTGGACCTGGTGACTATGAAGGCGCGGGTATTCGACGACCCGATGGGCGCATCCTACGAAGAGGCGGAAGTGCCCGAGGATATGAGGGCGGAAGCGGATGCTTTGAGAGAAAAACTCTTTGACACGCTCTCGATGTTCGATGACTCATTGATGGAGAAGTATCTGGAAGGCGAGGAGATTTCTCCCGAGGAGGTCCGGGCCGCGATTCGGCAGGGAACGATCTGCGGCGAATTTGTTCCCGTCGTATGCGGCTCCGCGTTCAGGAACAAGGGCGTTCAGCTTCTGCTCGACGCCATCGTCGACTATCTCCCCTCTCCTCTCGATATTCCTCCCATTCAGGCCGTCTTGTCAGATGAAGATTTGGAACTGGGCAGAAAGCCCGAAGAGAGAGCGCCCTCGGACGATGACCCGCTCTGCGCGCTGACTTTCAAGGTCATGACGGACCCTTATGTGGGTCAACTGGTATTCATCCGTATTTATTCCGGCGTGCTGAAGTCGGGTTCCTCCGTATTGAACACGATCACCGGCAAGCAGGAGCGCGTAGGGCGCCTCATGCGAATGCACGCGAACAAGCGCGAGGAGATACAGGAGGCTCATGCAGGCGATATCGTCGCCGCACTGGGCATCAAACAGGCTAAAACAGGCCATACCCTCTGCACTCCCGCCCAC
>VXPH01000065.1 GCA_009839615.1 Nitrospinota bacterium | reverse complement strand
CTGTCAAGGGGGGGAAGGGGGGGTTGGTTTTTCGGGGTTTCCCCCTCAAGGGGCGTTGGTTTTGCTGGGGCGGCTCACGAATCGCCCCTACAAAAACACCAACAAGATACGGAGCCCAAAACGCGAGGACGGACACACGAGTCCCCGGACAGGCTTCCGTGCCTGTCCGGCTACGGAAGGTAGATGGATAACAGGAAAGAAGTCCGGCCGTAAAACCCGAGCGCAGCGCCCGTCCGCCGCCGATCAGGCGCCCATCTTCTTGCCGAGGAACGAATCCTTGAGGTATTTCACGGCGCGATCGAGCTGGGTGTCCTTCTGCTCCTCATCGGGATTCTGCGCCTGGCCGGCTTGCGCACCACCGGGGGCGTCTTCTTTTTGCTCGCCTTTTTTCTCCGACGCGCCGGGCAGGTGACCGGGCAGGTCCTTCTCACGCATCGCGCGGGTGGGGCCTGCGCTTCTTTCCACCTCGCTCACGATGTCGGGCTCGATTCCCTCGCCCTGGATGCGCCTTCCCTTGGGCGTGAAGTAAAGCGCGGTGGTCAGCCTGAGGCCCGAGCCGTCCGAGAGCGGGACGACGGTCTGCACCGAACCCTTGCCGAACGTCTTCACGCCGATGAGCTTGGCCCGTCCCAAATCCTGGAGCGCGCCCGCCACGATCTCCGAAGCGCTCGCGCTGCCCGCGTTGACGAGCACCGCCATGGGAATCTTCCCGCCCGGTACCTCGTGCGTGGAGGTGAAGCGATGCTCCTGGTCGTTCATGCGGCCCTTGGTGTAGACGATGAGGCTGCCCGCCTTCAGGAAGATGTCGGACACCGAAACCGCCTGGGAGAGGAGCCCGCCCGGATTGTTCCTGAGATCCAGCACCAGGGCTCTCGCGCCCTTATCCTCGAGCGAGGAGAGGGCGTCCTTCACCTCCCGGCCCGTGCCGTTCTGGAAGCTGCGGACCCGGATGTAGGCGATATCCTCAGGCAGCATCCGGCTTCTCACGCTCTTGATGCGGATGATCCGGCGCGTGATGGTGAAGGGGAGCAACTTCTCCTCCCCCTCGCGCCTCACGGTGATCTTCACCTCCGTGCCGGGCTTGCCCCGAAGCCGCTTGACGACCTCCTGGAGCGAGAGGTCTTTCGTCGGTTCTTCCTCGATGAGGATGATCTGATCGCCCGCCTGCACGCCGGCCTCATACGCCGGGGTGTCCTCGATGGGCGTCACTACCGTCAGCACGCCGCCGCGGATCGAAATCTCAATCCCCAGGCCCCCGAAGCGGCCCGTGGTTTCCACCTGCATCTCCTTGAAGTATTCGGGGTTCAGGTAGGTCGTATGGGGGTCGAGCGTGCGGAGCATTCCCCGGATGGCACCGCGAATCAGCTTCTTGGCGTCCACCTTGTTGACGTAGTTCTCCTCCACGAGGCTCAGGACCTCGCTGAAGGTCCTGAGTTCGGAATACGCGCTCGTCTCGCTCGCCGCCAGATTCGCAATGGGGCTCACCGCCATCCCCGCGACGAGCAGCGCCATGACGCCGGCCCAGATCATCCACCCCGACAAACGGTATTTTTTCGACATCTCTCACTCCTCAGAAGGTGCGGCCCAAAGAAGTGATTCTACTCCACGGCGCGTGAGAACGCCACAGAGGAGCGCCGGTCCGGATGCGTGGGAAAGAGTCGGCGCGGGTGCGCACCAAGGGCGGTGAATTTCTGAAAATTTCGATAAATTCGGATAAATATCGATAAATTCACGGGGTATTTCGATAAATTTATTGCCTCATGCGGAGGCGCAACTCCACCCCCGCCAACCACGCACCGATCTCGATCTCCTCCGGCCGGTACTCCTTGACGTCCCCGGGTGCGACCATGCCGCCGTCGAGCCAGACCTGGAATCGCTACGAATCCTTGCTCATGCTCCCTCCGTCTCTCCCGGCCCCCTCATGCGAGCCCCCGCTACCGCCGCTCCCTGCTTCGTGCGGGGCCGAGGCGACCGTGAGGTTCAGGTTGCCCTGCTCGTCGCTGCGGGCGACCTGTCCGGGCAGCACGACGGTCGTCGAGTCCATCTGCTCGAGGATCGCGGGGCCTTCGAGATCGGCGCCCCGGGGGAGGACCTCCCGGGCGTAGATCGGACAATCGACGAATCCGCCGAGCTCCGCAAAATGCACCCGGCGCCTCCCTCGCTCCGCCGCGCGCAGGTCGCCGCCCGTCCCTGCGGCGCCCGCGACCGGGGGCGCCGTCACCCGGGCGAGGGCGGTGACGCGAAAGGTAACCAGTTGAACCGGTGCGTCCGGCGCGTAGCCGTACACTCTTTCGTGCTCGCGCCGGAAAGCGTCGACCAGCGCCGAGAGGTCGTGGTCGGCGAATTCCCGCTCCTGAACCGCCACCGTGATCTCGTGGCTCTGTCCGACGTAGCGCATGTCGATGGCGCGTTGCACCGTGCGTTCGCCGGGCTCCACCCCCTCCCGGTCGAACCATTCGAGCGCTCGCCCTCCGACCTCCGTGAAGGTGGCGTTGATGCCGGCGGCGCCGGTTGCCTCGAGATCGGCGATCCGCGTCAGGCTGAAATCCGAGCGCACGTCGGCGACGAGGAGCCCGAGCGCGCACAGGAGACCCGGCCCGGGCGGCACCATGACCCGGGTCATGCCCAGCTCGCGGGCGAGCGCGGAGGCGAGGAGAGGCCCCGCCCCCCCGAACGCCACCAGGGTGAAGCGCCGCGGATCGAAACCCTTCTCCACCGAGATCACGCGTATCGCCTGAACCAGGTTCTCGTTGAGGATGGTGAGCACCGCTTCGGCCGCCTCCTCGACTCCGAGCCCCATCGGGGCCGCCACCTTCTCGGCGATTGCGCGGTGCGCGAGGTCGGGACGGAGGCTCATGCGGCCGCCGAGCAGGGATTCGCCGGAAAGGCGGCCGAGCACGACGTTGGCGTCGGTCACGGTGGGCTCCGCTCCCCCGAGGCCGTAGCAGGCGGGGCCGGGCGCGGCGCCGGCGCTCCGGGGGCCCACGTGCACGAAGCCGCCCGTGTCCACGCGCGCGATGCTGCCCCCTCCGGCTCCCACCGAATGCACGTCGACCATCGGTAAGCGGACGGGATGCCCCCGCACCTCCCGCTCCTTTGCGACGAGCGGCCGGTTGCCTTCGATGAGGCAGACGTCGGTGCTCGTTCCCCCGACGTCGAAGGTGATGACGTCCGGACACCCGGCTCTTCCGGCGAGAAAGCCCGCGCCGGTGACTCCCGCCGCCGGCCCCGACATGAGGCAGCGGCCCGCCATCGCACCCGCATCCCGAAGCGAGGCGACGCCGCCGTGGGACTGGAGGATCTTCGGGTCCACGACGCCCAGGGTGCGGGACCGTTCTCCGAGGCGCTCGAGATAGCGGCTCACGACCGGGCCCAGCGATGCGTTCAGCACGGTGGTCGTGGTCCTCTCGTACTCGCGGAACTCGGCCACGACTTCGTGGGATGCGCAGGTGAACGCGCCGGGAAGGTGCTCGCGGACCGCGGCCGCGACGGCGGCCTCGTGGGCCGGATTGTGGTAGCTGTGCAGGAAGCAGACGGCCACCGCCTCCACGCCTTCGCGGCGGAAGTCGTCGAGGATTCCGTAGAGCGCTTCGAGGTCCGGCGGCACGTCGGAAGGTCCGAGGAGATAGGTGCGCTCCTCGATCCCGTGCCGGAGGTGGCGCGCGACGAGGGGCGGGGGCTTCGGCATCCGGATGTCGTAGTTGTGGGGTTGGCGCTGGCGGCGGATCTCCAGGATGTCGCGAAACCCTTCCGTGGTGATGAGGCCCGTGACCGCCGTGTCCCCCGTGATGAGCGCGTTGGTGGCGACCGTCGTTCCGTGGCCGAAGTAGCGGACGTCCCCGGCGCTGGCGGCTGCACGGTCCAACAGCTCCGGAACCCCGGCCGCAATCGCCCGGGACGGGTCGTCCGGGGTCGAGGGTGTCTTCAGAAACCACGTCCTGCCGTCCGGGAGGCGAACGAGTGCGAAGTCGGTGAACGTCCCGCCGACGTCGACGCCGAGGACGTAACGCTCAGGCGCCATGGTTCGAATCTCGGCGGGCCTCCCGCAAGGCCGCGGTCCGGGAGGCGTCGACGCTTCCGCGGACGAGCGCGACGCCATAGCTCTGCTCCGCCGCGGGTGCGGTCACCTTGCCGGCGGCCACGTCGTCGCGCACCCTCTCCGGATCGCGTTCCCACGGGTCGCCGAAGCCGGCGCCGGACGGGGTGTCGACCCGGACCGTCGTTCCCGCGTCCACCTCGAGCTCCGAGAACGAGCCCGGAAGCTTCGTCTCGCGGTTTCCGCCCGGGTCCAGAACGAAGACGCCGGGACGCCCCGAACTCCCGCCAAACAGCCCGGACGCGCCCCGGGACTGGCGCAGTCCGCGGCCCGCGAGCCTCGCTTGTTCCGCCCAGATGGTGACGTCGCGGCGCGTCGCGAGGCCGCCGCGATGCCGTCCGGGGCCTCCCGAGTCGGCGATCAGCTCGTAGCGGCCGACGGTCAGCGGGAACTCCTGCTCCACGGATTCGATGGGCAGGTTGGCCGCGCCCGAAACGTGGACCCGGATCGCGTCTTTCCCGTCGAGCGCGGAAAGCGCGCCGGACGCTCCCGCGTAGGTCTCGTAGTCGACGAAGTACTCGTTCCGTCGCGGGTCGACACCGCTGAAGATAAGCCCGTGGAGCGGACCGCAGCCGGCCATCACCCGATCCGGCGCGGCGTCGGCGAGCGCGCCCAGCAGCAGGTCGCCCAGCACGTTGCCGGTCGCGCTTCGATCCCCGACGGCGGCGGGGGAGCGGCAGTTGACGACCGTGCCTTCCGGCGCGGTGACGCCGATGGCGCGGAAGTACCCGGCGTTGGGCGGCAGCGCCGGGTCCGTCACCGCCTTGACCGCGTAGTAGACGCAGGACAGGGTGGCCGAGAGCGGCATGTTCCGCGCCCCTGCGATCTGCCTGTCGGTGCCCGTGAAGTCGAAGTGAATGCGATCGGCGCGAATGGTGATCCTGACGCGGAGGCGAACGATGCCGTCGGCCACGCCGTCGTTGTCGAGCACTTCTTCGTTCTCGTAGGTTCCGTCCGGCAGCCTCGCGATCTCGGCGCGCGTGCGCGACTCGGCGTAGTCGAGGAGCGCTCTCGCGCCCCAGTGCACGGTTTCGGCTCCGAAGCGGGCAAAGCACTCCTGCACCCGGCGGACCCCGATGGCATTGGTCGCGATCTGGGCCCGCAGATCGCCCTCGCGCTCACGCGGGGTGCGCGTGTTGAGGAGCACGAACGCGAGCATGTCGGCGCACAGCTCCCCCTCGTCCAGCAGCTTGACGGGAGGGATTCGCAACCCTTCCTGGAAGATGCTCGTGCAGTCGGCGCTCTCGCTCCCCGCCACCTTGCCGCCAACGTCGGAGTGGTGGGCGATGTTGGCGACGAACGCGACCGGCCGGCCACCGGAGAAGACGGGGCTCGCGAGCGTCAGATCCGGCAGGTGCGAGCCGCCTCCCACGTATGGATCGTTCGTGAGGAAGCCGTCGCCGGGGCGAAAGCGGTCGAGGGGGTAACGCCGGGTGATGTTCTCCACGAGGCCGAGGAGCGAGCTCAGGTGAATGGGAGCGATGGCGGTCAGAGCGAGGAGGTTGCCCGCGGTGTCGAAGATCGCGACCGAGCAGTCACGCCGCTCCTTGATGTTCGGGGAATACGCGGTCTTGACGAGGGTGGCCATCATCTCGTCGGCCGCGGCGGCAAAGCGGTGCGCGATGACCTCGGTGGTGATTCGGTCGCAGCCTGGCTCCATGGGCGCTCCCCGACGAGTTGCTCTCAGTGTATGAGCTGAATGGAAGAAGGCGGCGCATCCTGCGGAAACAGGGTTGTCCAAAGCCCGGTCATTCCGCACACGGGAGATGCGGCGCCATGAGAGAAGATACGACGATTCCCTTCCGGAATCCAGCCCGGCGCGACGGGTTGAGCGAACCGGTGCGCGAGGGCGCGCAGCGAATCATTCGCCTGAAACAATCGTGAGGATACACGCCCCGGGGAAGGATTGCGCAGCAGCAAATGCGCGCACCTGCAGGCAAATGCGCAGGTTGTTTCACGGGGAACGTTCAGAGGATGCTCTTCGTCCGCTCGGCGACGCGCTCGGGGGTGAGGCCGAAATGCGCGTATATTTCTTTATAAGGCGCACTCGCGCCGAAGCGATCGATTCCGACCACGGCGCCGTCCTCCCCCACCCACTCACGCCAACCCATGGTGGCGCCCGCCTCAATCGCCACCCTCGCCTTCACCTCCGGTGGGAGAACGGAATCGCGATAGGCGGGAGATTGTTCCCGAAAAAGCTCCCAACTCGGCATACTCACGACACGGGTGTCGATTCCATCTGCTGCCAATATACTTTGCGCTTCGAGCGCGATATGCACCTCTGAGCCCGTGGCTATCAATACGGCCTGGGGGGAGTTCTTCCTCTCCGGCGAGACGACATAGGCCCCCCGCGCCAGCGCCTCCGCTTCGTTCACCTCCGACCGCTCCAGGATGGGCAAACCCTGGCGGGTCAACACGAGCATGGTGGGGCCATCGAGGCGCTCGATCGCTACCCGCCAGGCCACGGCAGTTTCGTTCGCGTCGCACGGACGAATGATGGTGAGGCCCGGCATGGCGCGAAGCGATGCGAGGTGTTCGATCGGCTGGTGGGTGGGACCGTCCTCGCCTAGGCCGATGGAATCGTGCGTCATCACATAAATGACGGGTAATTCCATCAGCGCCGCGAGGCGTATGGCCGGGCGGGCGTAATCGGTAAACGTAAAGAAAGTAGCCGCATAAGGACGAACACCCCCATGCAAAGCCATCCCGGAACAGGCGGCCCCCATGGCATGCTCCCTGATTCCCCAATGGATGTTGCGGTTGGCGTAATCTCCCCTGGCGAAATTTCCCGATTCTTTAATGAGCGAGTTGTTTGAAGCCGCCAAGTCCGCACTGCCACCGATAAGCCAGGGCATAGCGGGGGCGATTTTATTCAACACTTCCCCGGACGCCGCCCGCGTAGCGAGCGCCCCACCGTCAGTCTGGAACCGGGGAATTCGGTCCTCCCAGCCAGCCGGCGGTTCACCTTGAATCGCCGCCTGAAACTTCCTGGCCAACTCCGGATTCTCCGCTTCATATTTCGCGAACCGTTGATTCCAATCTTCTTCAAGCGCGGAGCCGCGGAAAACCGCCTCTCCCATGTGGGCGGACACTTCATCCGGCACCAGGAACGTCTCACTCTCAGGCCAACCATAGTTCCTTTTCGTAGCCTCGATTTCTTCATCCCCCAAGGGAGCGCCATGCGCACGTGCGGTATCCTGGTATCGGGGCGAGCCATATCCGATGTGCGAGCGAACGACGATCAAAGACGGACGCTCAGTCCCCGCCTTCGCCAGATTGAGCGCCTCGGAAATCCGGGATAAATCTTCCGCCCTATCGCCCAGATTTTGCACATGCCAGTTGTACCCCTCAAAACGCCTCACTACGTCATCGGAATAACTCAGCGACGTTTCGCCATCGATGGTGATGCGGTTATCGTCATAGACACAAATCAATTTGCCGAGACCCAGATGTCCAGCGAGGGATGCTGCTTCATGGGAGGCACCTTCCATGATATCGCCGTCGCTCATGAACACGTACGTACGGTGGTCCACTATCGAGTGGCCTGGCCGATTGAAAACGCTCGCCAAATGCGCCTCCGCCATCGCCATGCCTAGTGCATTCATGAATCCCTGTCCCAGAGGACCTGTGGTAGTCTCGACACCCGGCGTAAGCCCGTATTCGGGATGCCCCGGCGTCTTGCTCCTCCACTGACGAAAGCGGACGATCTCATGGAGCGGAAGGTCATAACCGCTCAGATGGAGAACCGCGTAAAGAAGCATGGAGGCATGACCACACGAGAGCACGAAGCGGTCCCGGTCAAACCAGTCGGGATTTCGGGGATTATAGCGCAGGTGGCTCATCCATAATTCATACGCCAGCGGCGCCAGAGCCATTGGTGTGCCCGGATGGCCACTGTTCGCCCCTTGCACCGCATCCATCGAAAGTGTGCGTATCGTGTGAATCGATTGTTCCGAGATACCCATGCCGGAAAATCGCTCTTTCTCTGCCGAGAATTTCGTCATGCCTGATATGCTCGCTTACACGGAGAAGAAACTAAAAAAGCTGGATCTCATGCCTCATCCAGCCATTAGATCCCGATATTTCATGTAATCCATTCAATGTACGCGGATTGGGTCATGCGTTCGCCTTGCGCCGCTGCAACGTTTCAAGCCAACCTTCCATAGTTTCCACAACTCTCTGGTCAACAAAAGGGGAGACCAGCGTCGTTCGGTCTTTATCCTCTTCCGCATCATTAGGCAACAGGGATGCGGCTGATTCTTCCACTTTTCGCTCAAGCACCGATATTTTTTCCAACATCCAAGGGGCGTTCTCTCCCAAGGCTTGTGCCTTTCGACACATATCCAGCGCCTGCGCATCATTTTCCTCTTCGACGTAGAGTTCAATCATCTTTCGAAGAATTGAGTCGACGACTTTTTCCTCAACAACATCCCCTTCTACCGGGCCGACACTAAACTTTCGCCCCTCGTTCTCGGTTCCACCTACTTTATCCGCAGGGTCTAAAGCATCACCCAAATCTTCAAATTCGGCTGCAGATGTCCCGGCGTCCCCTTCATCTGCTTCCATATTTCCAGACGCGACATCATTCGCTTTTGCCTCACCTTTTACTTCTCCTGCTATCAAATCGAGATTTTCTCCCATCTCGGGATATCCCGTGGGCACATCAACATCCTCACCCCGCGATATTTGCTCTCGGATAGCAGCCAATCTCTCATTCCATTCGACTTTAGCGGGCTCAGACTCCAAAAGACGCTCGTAAACGTCCCGCGCCTTATCCAGATGACCTTGGGCCATATAAAGTTCAGCGAGAGCCGGCGTGGCCACTGCATCCAATCCCTCTTCGGGAACAACAGGTGGGGGGCTATCAACATCGGAATCGGTCATCACGCTTTGGGCCGATACTTCCTCGGCCCCAAACATCCCGGCTGCCCTTAACGCAACTTGCGCGGCCTCCTCATCGCCCTTTTTCCGCCAACACTCGGCCAAAAGACGTTGCCCCGAAATGTTCCAGGGAGCGATTTCCAGCGCTTTTGAAATAAAACGGGTTGCTTGTCCATGTTCATCTTTCGAGATGAGTATTTCTCCAAGCAGAACACCTGCGGCTGCGTAGTTGGGATAGGTTGCCAGTCCACTTTTCAAGAGGTTTTCGGCCCGGTCTACTTCGCCTTTTTCCCACAAAAGAGATGCCAAAGGGAAAAAAGCAGCTGAGGAGGGATATTGTTGCAAACGTCCTTCCAAAGCTTTGATTCGGGCTTCCGGATTACTCAAACGACGTATCATAGACACCTAATTCTCGGTGGGGAAACAAGGGCGAATATTCGTGTATGAACAAATGCTAACAAAGGGCGCCTCGCTCTGACAAGAGCTTCCGTATCTCCTGCTATCTTCCAAGCTCTTGTGTAAGCATGAGTTATGGATTCTGAACTATCGTTATGAATCGACAACGGCCAAGGCATTCACCTCGATGAGACAACGTGGATCTGTAGCCAGTTGAATCACCTGAACAGTGGTGGTGGTTGGTTTGTTGTCTCCGAAATATTCCGCCCACACCTTATTTAGAGAATCTTGATCCTCCATGTCGGTTAAAAATCGGTTGGCGGAAACGACATCGCCAAAATCGGCGTCCACCGCCTCAAGGCTTTTTTTCAAGTTCTCTAACGCCGCTCGAGCCTGCCCTTCCATATCCAGGGGCATGGCATCAAATTCTTCCGGCCGATGCGGATGATAATGATAGACGGGTGCAGCGGTTACCCCAGCCAGAAATACGAGGCTGCCCCCGGTTACTTTGATAACCGGCGCATAAGGCATCCATAGTTTAGGTGCGTCCGGCCAATGGAGGTGCTCTACTTTTTTGCCCATTTCGATTTCCTTCTATGCATCAGATAATCCAAGTTCAAATACTTTCATTCAGCCCTTAGAACCGCTCCTGCACTATGCGCCAATTAAGCAAGCGAAGTGATTAAATACCCGCTCAACATTTTTGCACTTTCAGTTTTATATCTCATTATCCGCAATCTGGATGACGCTTTCACAACCTTTTCAACTTGAATAACGCTGACACCCCATATGCCACCGCCAGAAACCACAAACCCTCTAAACGTATTTACCATCACTGGAATCTATTCGATAATCATCACCTGTACTTTTTTTCTTCACTTCTTCATAGCAAAAGGATATTCCATGTCAACAAAACCACTGGCGGATAAGCGAGTCATCATCACGGGAGCATCAACCGGTATAGGAGCCGGTATCGCCCACGAATTCGCCAAAGCAGGGGCTCATATATGGGGCGCAGGAGGTAGTGACTTGCAAGGGCTTCAAAACACCATCGATGCGTGTAAACACCTTGGCGTAAACGCCGGTGGAAAATGTTATGACTTATCAAAAGCACACCGTACGTCTCAACTGATTCATGATGGTGTCGACTTTCTGCGTGGACTTGATATTTTAGTCGTTTGCGCAGGCACACGAGCTTTCAAACCCATTGTCGAAATCACGGATGATGAAGTCGACCTCTTATTCGAAGTCAATGCCAAAGCCGCCTATATCGCATCCCGAGAGGCAGCGAAGGTGATGATTCCTCAAAAAAGCGGTTCTATTTTAATGATCGGATCGTCCGCAGGCCATCGAGGCAGAGCCGACACGAGTCTCTATTCGGTAACCAAATCCGTGCTCCACCATCTCACGAAATGCTTGGCCTTGGAATTAGGATCTCTGGGAATCCGCGTAAACTGCCTGGCGCCGGGCCTAGTCGCAAGCCCGCGCGTAAAAGCAAGGCTTGATGCAAAACCCGAATATCTACAGTCCAGGCTGGAGGGCATCCCACTCCATCAACTCGGTACGGTCGAAAATATGGCAACCACTGCTCTGTTTATGGTCTCTCCTGAAAATGAATTCATGAATGGATCGATAGTGCTTTCAGATGGCGGCGTCACTGCAGGGTAGAAACCATGCACGATGCGATGATGAGACTTTCAAGAAAGAAGTTTTTTTTTCTGATAGTTCTAGCCTGCGTCTTCATCATCTATCCGTTTCAAAATACCGCTAAAGGAGAAACTGCCCTTGACACCCACCAAACGCTCACCGCATTGGTGTCAAGTAGAACGAAGTGGTTATTGACAGCCCCTGTCGAAAAAGGCTTCTCCACGACAAAAACGACTCTGCTGGCTTTTACAATGGATGGAGATTTTCATCCCATCACCTTCAAGAAAACCGGCGGAGTTTTTCATGCGAATGTGCAAGATCACCCCACTCCTTCCGATCTGGCTGCGAATGTTCCTCCCACGCAATTGCCGGATGGGAGTTTTGTCGGCGCAGGAAAAAGCGGAATGTTCATCAATGTCGACACCATCGAGCGACGTTGGTCATTCGTCTGGCCGAGCATTCGCCCTTCAATCCTATCGAAACCAGCTGTATTGGACAGAGACGATGTAGCCATGGTCGGAGTCGATGGCTCCATACTTTTATTCCAAAAAAAAGAGGACAAATGGCTGCAAACCCAACTCATCGAAGCGAAAACAGCAAGAGTATTGCCAGACGCTGTTTTAACAGCAGCCGATCTGGATGGAGATGGCCGAAAAGAACTCATCGTGCCTGCTGTACCATCCAAGCGAGACAGGGGCGGCGTGCTCGGCGATGACATCGAACCGACAGAAATTCACGCATATCGATTCAACCAAAAATCTCTCCAATTCATGGCGAAATACACCGCAGGCAAGAATGGTGTTTTCGAAACAATCGGCACCCTTGCCTCGGACTTGGACAAGGATGGAAAACAGGAAATTCTCGTCACTAAAAACGATTCCGACAGTGGGGCGGCTCATCTCGTTTTGGGAATGAGGGGGAAAAAACTCACGCTCAGAGCCCGAAGTGACGCAACCGGGTCCGGGAATCGCTGGGCGCATCTATTGGGCGCATTCAACATCGATGGCAGCGCTGCGAAAGTTCTTGCCGTTGAAACGCCCCACCTATCAGGCTTTTTGCTGGCGTTGCGGCTCAGTGGAAAACGACTCCGCGAGCGAGCTCGAATCGCCGGCGTCACCACACATTCGGTTGGTTCCCGAAACCTTTGGGAGTTTGCATTACTAAGGCGCAAAGGCGTCGTGGAAGTCGTGATGCAAGAGATCGGTCGGCAGCATTTGAGTGGGCTCGCGCTCTTCGGAAATCGCTGGCATTTCAGATGGTCGCGGCCTATCCCCTCACCCGTTCGATCCAACATACTCACCGCGGATTTCAACCAAGACACGAAAGACGACATCGCTTTCATCGATCAAACCGGCCTCGTGCATGTGTATCTGTCCAAGTGAATTTTCACCTGAGAGTTGGAAGCAACTGACTGAATTATAAATACTTATCGGGTATCCCGACTTCAGAAATTTATCGAAAAACCACGTGAATTTATCCAAATTTATCGAATTTTTCGGTATTTTATCGAAATTCGCGGCGCGTCCCGCACGCTCGGCCCCCGGGCGAGAGGGAGCGGCCCCGACCACCGGGAGAAGGATGGCCGGCCGAGCGGAGCCGGCCGGTCTTCGGTGGCAAGGGGCCGGACGCCGCCTTTCCTTTTTCGCATGACCCGTTTCCATGAGAACGTCCTCTCCCCGCTGCCTGCGGGAGATTCTGCCGCATCCCGCTGCGGGGCGGTAACCGCAATTGCGGGGAAATGCGGGATCGATTCCGATCGATGAGGAAGGAATCGACCGGGCGGGGAGCGAGGAACCCTCCCGGGCGGGGCAGGATGAATTTCGATCGAGGAGGGGTTTTCAACGTCCCCGGCCAATGCGTCCTGGAATGGCGCGAGTCGCGCTAATTATCGTTCCCCTGGATATTGAAAAAGGCATCACGCCCCGGGTAGACAGCCGCATCCCCCAGCTCTTCGTTGATGCGGAGCAGTTGATTGTATTTCGCCAACCGATCCGAGCGGCTGGCGGAACCCGTTTTTATCTGGCCTGTGCTCGTGGCAACCGCCAAATCGGCAATCGTTGTATCCTCGGTCTCACCCGAGCGATGGGATACAACGGATGTATAACCAGCGCGCGTCGCCATCCGGATCGTATCGAGAGTTTCCGTCAAAGTGCCGATCTGGTTCACCTTGATCAGGATGCTGTTGGCCACTCCCTCAGCAATACCTTTGGAGAGTATTCCCGCATTCGTGACGAATACATCATCACCTACGAGCTGCACTTTATCGCCGATTGCTTCGGTCAGGGCGGCCCACCCATTCCAGTCATCTTCGGCACAGCCATCCTCGATGGAGATGATCGGATATTGACGAGCCCAAGACTCATAGAGCGCGACCATTTCATCCGGTGTTTTCTTGCTTTTGTCCGACCAGCGGAAGACGTATTCCCCCTTTTCAAAAAGCTCGCTCGACGCCGGGTCGAGGGCGAGGACCACATCTTTTTCCGGTTGATAGCCCGCCTTCACGATGGCTTCAAGAATCGTTTCAACCGCCTCCTCGTTATCCCGCAAATCAGGGGCGAAACCTCCCTCATCTCCAACGGCCGTGCTATAACCCCGGTCTTTCAGAACCACTTTCAATCGGTGGAAAATCTCGACTCCTATTCTTAAGGCATCCGGAAAGCTCTTCGCACCGACGGGCATGATCATGAATTCCTGAAAATCCACGCAGTTATCCGAGTGCGCGCCACCATTGAGTATATTCAAGATCGGAACCGGAAGCGTCAGCGCATCAGCGCCGCCGATATAGCGATATAGCGGCAAGCCTTGCGCGTCGGCGGCCGCTTTCGCGAAGGCCAGCGAAATTCCCAATATCGCGTTTGCCCCTACCCGGCCCTTGTTTTTCGTGCCGTCAATCTCACACAAGCGCGCATCAATCACTTTTTGATCGGCGGCATCCATTCCAAGCAATTCAGATGCCAGCGTCTTGTTTACGTGGCTCACCGCTTTGGTAACGCCCTTGCCGAGGTAGTAAGCTTCTCTCCCGTCGCGCAACTCGACCGCCTCGCGCTTCCCCGTACTTGCGCCACTGGGAACGGCCGCCCGCCCGAAACCACCCCCTTCCAGGTGAACGTCCACCTCGACAGTCGGATTTCCCCTCGAATCCAGAATTTCACGCCCAACGATTCGTGCAATACTCGTCATGTCTTCCCTCGAAGTTTAGAATGATTTCCATACCCGGTTCCGCAAGGTCGCCTAGAGTAGCCCAACTTTGAGGAAGGATAAAAGGCCGGAAAGACCTCATACGAATTCATTCAATTTGATCTTTC